>DATKRX010000129.1:0-38331 GCA_035531915.1 Gaiellaceae bacterium
GGGCGATCGTGTGCGAGAAGGAGGTGCTGTAGGCGATCGTGCGCTCCGAGAGCTCGAACATCGTCGGCAGCGGCTCACCCTCGTAGCGGAGGAGCCCGTAGGAGTCGTCCTCGAGGATCAGCGTCCCCCGCTGGAGGAGCATCGTGCCGAGCCGGTTTCGCTCCTCGAGCGACAGAGAAAGGCCCGTCGGATTGTGGAAGGTCGGCGTCGTGAGGGCAAGGGCGGGCGCCGGGATCGAACGCAGCGTGTCCTTGAGCAGGTCGAGCGTGGGGCCTTCCTCGTGCAGGTCGAGGAAGACGAGCTCGGCGGCCGAGGAGTAGAGCAGCCGCAGCGCCCGGTCGTAGGTCGGGTAGTCGACGACGACTTTTTGGGCGCTCACTCGGCCCTCCACGATCAGGGCGAAGCCCTGGAGCCAGCCGTTGGTCAGAAGGACCCGCTGGGGGTGGACGCCGAGCTGCTCGCCGAGCAGCTCGCGCAACGGCGTGTACCCGGCACCCGTCCCGTAGGAGAGGATCCGGCCGCCGTCTGCTTCGAGCGCCGTGCCGGCGCAGTCGGCGAGCTCCTCGGATGGGATGAGGTCGGGCGCGAGCCCGTCGCCGGCGAATGAGATCACCTCCACCGGCCCGAGTTTAGAGGTGAGCTCCGGGCCCGACCGGTTGTCGGTGCTGGACGGCTCAGGAGGCCGAGGCGGCCGCCTCGTAGACGGGGTCGCGGCCCAGGTGGTCGAGCTCGTCGCTCAGGAGATCGCTCGGGGAGCGTGGCTGGTCCTGCGGGGGCGCCACCTCCTCGCCGTCGAGGAGCACCCCGACCTCGCCCGCGGGCTCGACCGCGGGCAGCGTGCGCTCGAGACGGGACTGGAGCCACCCGCGCAGCAGCGAGCCTTCGGCGCGCGGCCCCCGGATCGCGATCTGCTGGCCGGCGATCGCCGGCCATCGTGCGGCCAGCGCGATCCGCCAATCGTCTGTTCGGGCCCAGGCGATGTCGGACACGGCGGTCCGGTCGAAGACCTCCACGAGCTCGGCGTGGCGCGGCGCGGCCCACTCCGACGAGTCGACGATCACGCGGTCGGCGACCTCAACCAGCTGCTGCCATTGGCTTTCGCGAAACGACGGCTCGCCCCGCCAGCGCAGGAACACCGGCAGATCGGAGATCACGAGCGGCAGCACGATCGAGGCCGGCGCGAGCGCACGGTTTCCGCGCAGCGCGAGCTCGATCACCTCGCCGCAGACGGTGCTCTCGCCGATCGGGAAACAGCGGACCGAGATCTCCGCGTCGATCCCGCCCTCCTCGGCCGGCCGCGGCACGAGGATCACGGTGCGCGACGGATGCCGCTCGGCCATTCCGGCCAGCACGCGCTCGGCCGCGTCCAGCCACTCGGGCGGCACCCACGCGACGTGCGTCATCACGCTCGTGCGCTGGTGCGGATTGCCGTCCTCGCCCGCGGAGTCCCGCCGCAGCCGTCCGAGCTCGGAGTCGATCTGGGCGATCGAGACCTCCCTGCCCGACCAGTCGAAGAGAGCCGGGGCGGGAACGGTCAATGGCGCCCCCACGAGCGGCCGTCGCGCGCGAGCAGCTCGTCGGCCGAAGGCGGCCCCCACGAGCCGGCGGGATAGTTCGGGAACGCGATCCGGTCGCGCTGCCAGGCGGCGATGATCGCATCGACGATCGCCCACTGCTCCTCGATCTCGTCCGAGCGCGTGAACAGCGTGGCGTCGCCGAGCAGCGCGTCGAGGATCAGCCGCTCGTAGGCCTCGGGGAGCCCGTGGCGGAACGCGCTTCCGTACAGGAAGTCCATGTGCACGTTGCGGATCGACATCCCCTGTCCGGGCACCTTCGCACCGATCGCGAGCGACAGGCCCTCGTCGGGCTGCACGTGGATCAGGAGCACGTTGGGCCGCAGCCCCTCGACGGCGGTCTCCTCGAAGGGCGGGTGCGGCGCCCGCTTGAACTGGATCGCGATCGTCGTCTCCCGCCGCGCTAGCCGCTTCCCCATCCGCACGTAGAACGGCGTGTCGGCCCAGCGCCAGTTGTCGACGTAGAGCTTCGCGGCGACGAACGTCTCGGTCGTCGACTCCGGCGCCACGCCCTCCTCCTCGCGGTAGCCGGGCACCTCGACGCCCTCGACGAAGCCACGCCCGTACTGCCCGCGCACGACCGACTTCGGGCCGGGCGTATGGAGCGAATGCAGGACCTTGACCTTCTCGTTGCGGACCGAGTCGGCGGTGAAGTCGCTCGGCGGCTCCATCGCGGTGATCGCGAGCAGCTGCAGCAGGTGGTTCTGGAAGATGTCCCGGATCGCGCCGGCCTGCTCGTAGAACCCGGCACGGCCCTCGATGCCGATCGACTCGGCGACCGTGATCTGCACGTGGTCGATGAACTGGCGGTTCCAGATCGGCTCGAAGATCCCGTTCGCAAACCGGAGCGCGAGCAGGTTCTGCACCGTCTCCTTGCCCAGGTAGTGGTCGATGCGGAAGATCTCGCGCTCGGAGAAGTGCTCGCCGATCAGGGTGTTCAGATCCTTTGCCGAGGCGAGGTCGTGGCCGAAGGGCTTCTCGATGATCAGCCGGTTCCAGCCGGTGTCGGAGCGTCCCTCGGCGACCTTCTCGAGCAGCGGCCCGATCGCGTTCGGCGGGACCGCGAAGTAGTAGAGCCGGTTGCCGCTGGAGCCGCGCTCCTCGTCGATCCGCTCGAGCCTCGAGGCGAGGCTCTCCCCGGTGTCCTCGGCGTCGAGCTGGACGTATCGCATCCCGGCTTCGAGGGGCTCCCACACTTCCTGCCGGAACTCGTCGCGGGCGAAGCGCTTGACCGCCTCCTTCATCGCCTGGCGGAACCAGTCGTCGGACCCCTCGCTCCTGGCCGCCCCGACGATCGTGAACCGGTCGGGCAAGAGCCGCCGGAACGCGAGCGAGTAGAGCGCGGGCATCAGCTTGCGCTCGGTCAGGTCGCCCGAGGCGCCGAAGATCACGAGCGTGCACGGCTCCGGGCGGCGCCGGATCGGAAGCCCCTCGGCGAGTGGGTTCGCCTGCTCGGTGGTCGAGCTCACTCGGCGGCCTTGACGGCGTGCCCTCCGAACTGGTTTCTCAGCGCGGCGTTCACCTTGGCGGCGAACGACTCGTCCTGGCGGGAGGCAAAGCGCGCGAAGAGCGCCGCGGTGATCACGGGCACGGGCACATCCTCGGCGATCGCCTCAGCGATCGTCCAGCGGCCCTCGCCGGAGTCCTCGACATATCCCTTGATCTTCTCCAGCTTGCCGCCCTCGAGCTCGAATGCGGCGTGGAGGAGCTCGAGCAGCCACGAGCGGACGACCGACCCGTAGCGCCAGATCCCGGCGATCTCGTGCAGGTCGAGGTCGAACTCCGACTTCTCGAGCACCTCGAACCCCTCGGCGTAGGCCTGCATCAACCCGTACTCGATCCCGTTGTGGACCATCTTCGTGAAGTGGCCGGCGCCGGGCCCGCCGACGTGCGCGTAGCCGTTCTCGGGCGCGAGCGAGCTGAAGATCGGCTCGAGCCGCGCCACGGCCTCGCGCTCACCGCCGACCATCAGGCAGTACCCCACTTCGAGCCCCCAGACCCCGCCGGAGACACCGGCATCGACGAAGTTGATCCCCTGCTCTGCTGCCTCCTGCGCACGGCGCTGCGAGTCGCGGAAGTTGGAGTTCCCGCCGTCGACGATCGAGTCGCCGGCCTGCGCGAGCGAGATCAGCTGCTGGAAGGTGTCCTCGGTGATCTTCCCGGAGGGGACCATCATCCAGAACGCCCGCGGCGCATCGAGCATGTCGCGCAGCTCCTCGAGCGTGGCGGCCGTGGACTCGACGCCCGGGTCGTATGTCTTGACCTCGTGGCCGTCGCCGGCGAGCTTCTTGGTCATGTTCCCGCCCATACGACCGAGGCCGATCATCCCGAGCTGCATCGCCTAGACCTCCTCCAGTTGGACGCGCGCGATGCGCCGGCCGCGCGCACGAAGGGATTCGAAGTCACCGGCGGCCTGCGCGCGGATCAGCCGGGCAAAGCCGAACGGCTGACCGGGGATCTCGAGCTCGGCGCCGTAGTCCTCGACCACCTGCAGGTAGAGGCCGGTGTCGGGGCCGCCCTTGTGCAGCTGGCCGGTGGAATGCAGGTAGCGCGGCCCGAAGCCGTGCGTCACGACGCAACCTGTGCCGGCGAGCCGGGCGGCGAGCGCCAAGATCTTCGCCTCGTTCGCAGCCGTCGGGTTCACGAATGCCTGGATGCAGATGTAGGTGGGCGGCTCCGCGCCGGCGGAGAGCTCCTCGATCGAGCCGACGGGATCGAGCGTCACATCGCCGCCGGCCAGCACCTCGTTCGTCTTGTCCTTGGCCGCCTGCACGTCGGGCTGGTCGAACGGGTTGATACCGAGGATCGATCCCGCGACGGCGGTCGCGAACTCCCAGCGGAAGAACTCCTGGCCGAGCTCGAGCGGGTCCGGGAGCCTCACCTCGTGCTCCTGGCGGTCGGGCATCCCGCCGGGAACCCCGGGCGCGGGGACGAGCCCCTTGCCCTGCTTGCCGGTCGACTCCGCGATCAGCTGCTCGACCCAGAGCCCGAAGTCACCGGCGTCGGGAAGGCAGACCTTGTCGCGCCCCTCGCGCCAGTTCTCGCCGAGCGAAAGGCCGAGCTCGAGCCCGGGGTTGCCCTCGTCGCCCCGGCAGGCCTCGGCCATCTCGCAGGCCCGTAGAAGCAGCCCGGCGACGTCGACCCCCATCAGCGCGGCCGGAAGGAGGCCGAACGCCGAGAGCGCCGAGTAGCGGCCGCCGATCGTCGGCTCGCCGGGCACGATCGCCGCGAAGGAGCGGTCGTGGCCGAGCTGGGCGAGCGCCGAGCCGGGATCGGTGATCGCGACCCACTGCCGTCCGCGCGGGGCGCGCTTCCAGAAGTAGTCGGTGTGCGAGCGGGTCTCGAGCGTCGAGCCGGACTTGGAGGCCGAGATGAACAGCGTTCGCTCCAGGTCGAGCTGCTGCTCGAGGTCGCGGATCGCCTGCGGGTGGGTGGTGTCGAGGACGTGGAAGCTCGTGGCTCCGAATGACCGCCGGATCACCTCCGGCGCGAGCGAGGAGCCGCCCATCCCGAGCAGAACGACGGAGTCGATCTCACTCACGAGCTCCGCGGTCGACCGGAGGAGTCGCGTCGCGTGCTCGCGCATCCGCACGGGCTCGTCGAGCCAGCCGAGCCAGCGGGCCTCGTCGCTGCCCGTCCAGACGGTCGGGTCCCGCGCCCAGATCCGTGCGACGAGCTCACGCCGTTCGGTGGTCACCTCGTCGCCAGCTCGCCGCGCCTGGCCTCGATGCCCGCGATCAGCTCCGCGAATGCCGCGGCGAACTTCTGGACACCCTCGATCTCGAGCCTCCCGACGACGTCGTCGTAGTCGACGCCCGCCGCCGCAAGCTCGGTGAGCAGCTGCTCGGCATCCTCGACGCCCGAGGTCACCGTGTCGCCGCGCACCTCGCCGTGGTCGCGGAAAGCCACGAGCGTCTCGAGCGGCATCGTGTTCACGGTGTCGGCGCCGATCAGCTCCTCGACGTACATCACGTCGCGGTAGGCCGGGTTCTTGGTCGAGGTGGAGGCCCAGAGCGGCCGCTGCTTGTTCGCGCCCTGGCCGGCCATTCGCTCCCAGATCGGCCCGGCGAAGGCCTGCTCGAAGTGCTTGTAGGCGAGCCTCGCGTTGGCGATTCCGAGCTTCCCCTGCAGCTCGGTGTTGCCGAGCTCCTCGAGCCGGCGGTCAGCCTCGGTGTCGATCCGCGACACGAAGAACGACGCGACCGAGCTGACCTTGGCGGGGTCGCCGCCGCCGACGATCAGGCGCGCGAGCCCGCGCAGGTAGGCAGAGACGACGTCCCGGTAGCGCGCGAGCGAGAAGATCAGCGTCACGTTGATCGGGATGCCGCGCGCGATGCAGTCCTCGATCGCAGGAAGCCCTTCCTTGGTCGCCGGGATCTTGATGTAGATGTTCGGCCGGTCGACCCGCGCGTGCAGCTCGACGGCCTGGTCGAAGGTGCCTTTGGTGTCGGCCGCAAGGTCGGGATCGACCTCGAGCGAGACGTAACCGTCGCGGCCACCCGTCCCTTGCCAGACGGGATGGAACTCCTCGCACGCTGCGCGGACGTCGTCGATCGCGAGGCGGGTGAAGATCGCACGCGGATCGTCGGTCTCCTCGAGGCACTCGCGGATCTGCTCGTCGTAGCCCTCGCCGCCGGCGATCGCCTTCTGGAAGATCGCGGGGTTGGACGTGAGGCCGGTGACGGAATCCTCGTCGATCATCCGCTTCAGCTCGCCCGAGCGGACGAGGCTGCGCGAGAGGAGGTCGATCCAGATCGACTGACCCTGGTCGTGGAGCTTCTGAAGCCTCGATTCACCCATCTCTCATCTCTCTTTCCATCTTGGCCACCTTCTCAAGCCTCGCGACGTAGCGCTCGCCGCCGTCGAACTGCGCCGCGAGGAACACACCGACGAGCTCGCAGGCGACGGACGCGCCCACGATCTCGGAGCCGAGGCAGAGGACGTTCATGTCGTCGTGCTCGACCGCCTGGTGGGCGCTGTAGAGGTCGTGGCAGATCGCGGCGCGGATCCCGGCGATCTTGCAGGCCGCGATCGCGGCGCCGGCCCCGGAGCCACAGACGATGATCCCCCGGGTGGCCATGCCGGAGCGGATCGCCTCGCCGACCTGCTGCGCCTTGTCGGGGTAGTCGACGCGCACGGTCGGGTCGTGGGTGCCGAGGTCGAGCACCTCGTGCCCGGCGAGCGCGCCCATCACCGCCTCGCGGAGCGAGACGCCGCGATGGTCGAACGCGACGGCAACCTGCATGGTTGGATCATGCCAGGTAGCGGCCGTCCACTTGAATACGGGTCGTGGCAGTCCTGATCGCGTCCAATCTCCGCAAGGAGCTGTCGGGCGCACCGCTCTTCGACGGCGTCTCGTTCAAGGTCGAGCGGCGCGACCGGCTCGCGCTGGCGGGCCCCAACGGCGCCGGCAAGACGACGCTCCTGCGCGCGCTGACCGGCGAGGTGTCGCTCGAAGCCGGCGAGCTCGCCTGGGAGAAGGGCGCGCGCGTCGCGCTCCACGACCAGCGGCCGCCGGGGGCGAGTGAGCGGCCGCTACGCGAGTATGTGCTGGCCGGGACGGCGGACCTCGTCGCGCTCGAGCTCGAGCTGCGCGGGCTCGAAGCCGAGATGGCAGGCGGCGCGCACGACCCGCGAACGATCGCCCGCTACGGGAGCGCGCAGGCGCGGCTCGAGCATGCGGGCGGATACGACTGGCGCGACCGCGCCGCCTCGGTGGTGCGCGGGCTCGGGTTCACCGACGGCGACCTCGAGCGGCCGGTGTCCACCTTCTCCGGCGGCGAGCTGACCCGCGCCTCGCTGGCGCGTGCACTCGCGGCACAGCCCGATCTCCTGCTGCTCGACGAGCCGACCAACCACCTCGACATCGAGACGATCGAGTGGCTCGAAGAGCTGCTGCGGACGATCGACGCGGGCGTGATCGTGGTCGCGCACGACCGCTGGTTCCTCGAGGCCGTCACGACCGCGGTGCTCGAGCTCGACCGCGGCCGCTCGGTCTTCTTTCCCGGCAAGTGGCATCTCTGGCGGCGCGAGCAGGCGGCGCGAGCACTGCACGCGGCGAGGAGCGCAGAGCGAGACGCCGAGAAGATCGCGCAGCTCGAGCGGTTCGTCGAGCGGTTCGGGGCGAAGAACACGAAGGCGAAGCAGGCGAAGTCGAAGCAGAAGGAGATCGCGAAGCTCCGCGCCAACATCGTCGAGGCGGGCCCCGGCCCGCGCCGCTCGCTCGGCTTCGAGTTCCTGAAGCCGACGCGCTCGGGCCGGGTCGTGGTCGAGGTCGAGGGGCTCGACCTACGCGCCGGCGAAAAGCAGCTGCTTCGCGAGGCGTCGTTCGCGCTCGAGCGCGGGGAGCACGTGTCGCTGATCGGCCCGAACGGCTCCGGTAAGACGACGCTGCTCGAGACGATTCTCGGGCGGCGCGACCCGCTCTCGGGCCGGGTCAAGCTCGGCCACAGCGTCGAGGTCGCGTACTTCTCCCAGCACGAGGCCGAGCTGGACGAGCGGGGCTCGGTGCTCGACGCGACCGTCGCCGCCACCGGGTTGCGACGGCCCGACGCGCAAAAGTTGCTCGGCCGGTTCCTCTTCTCCGGCTGGGAAGAGCACGAGAAGCCCGTCACCGCCCTCTCGGGCGGCGAGCGTCGGCGGCTGACCCTCGCGCTCGTCGTCGCGAGCGGCGCGAACCTGCTCGTGCTCGACGAGCCGACCAACCACCTCGACCTGGAGAGTCGCGAGGCACTCGAAGCCGCGCTCGAGGCATTCCCCGGGACGGTGCTGCTCGTGACGCACGACCGCGCCCTCCTCGATGCGGTCTCCGGACGGGTGCTCGCGATCGAGTCGGGCCGCCTCAAGCCCTACGCGGGCGGTTGGGCCGAGTACCTGCGGCTCCGCGACCTCGCCGCCGAGCCGCCGCCCAAGCCCTCAAGCCCGCACAAGGAGCGACCGCGCGCGCCCCGCTCGAGCGGGGCGAGCCCGCTCGAGCTCTTGGAGCGCGAGATCGCTCGCACCGAGGGACGCGTCAAAGAGCTCGAGCAAAAGCTCGCCGAGGATTGGACGGACGTCGACCTCGTCTCGGCTCATCGGGGCGCCCGGGACGACCTGACCGCGCTGCTCGCGCGCTGGGAGCGGCTGTTCGAAGAAGCCCAGGCGCCGTAGTCAGGACTCGAGCGGCGCCATCGTCAAGCCGGAACCCTCGAGCTGGGAGTGGTAGAGCTCGGCCGCTTCGCGGTGCCCCGACCAGACGATCGCCTGGCCCGAGCGGTGAATCCGGTTCGCGAGCTGCAGGCCCCGGTCGTAGTCGACGCCGGGGATCACCTGCGCCAGTGCGAAGGCTACGCCTTCGAAGGTGTTGTGGCTGTCGTTCAGAACGATCACGCGCCAGGCATCGCCGGTGCCCGATCCCGTGCGCTTCCGTACTTTCTCCTTCGGGGGCGTCGCCGTCGTCATGACGGCTCAAAGGTATCGATCACCGCCTCCGCGATCACGCGGAGAGGCCGACCGGAGACCTGGCTCGCCCGCCGCAGCCGCGCGAAGGCATCGGCTTCCGAGAGCTTCTCCTTCTCCATCAGGAGCCCCTTCGCCCGCTCGATCGCCTTGCGGGCGACGAGCGCCTCCGCAAGCGAGTCCGCTTCGGCCCGGACGGCGACGAGCTCCTCGTGGCGCGCCCTCGCGGTCTCGATCGCCGGGACGATGTCCTGCTCGCGAAACGGCTTCACCAGGTACCCGTAGACGCCGGCCTCGGCCGCGCGGTCGACGAGCTCCCGCTGCCCGAACGCGGTCAGCATCACGATCGGGATCGGCCGCTCCTCGAGAATCTTGCGGGCCGCCTCGATCCCGTCCAGCCGGGGCATCTTGACGTCCATCACCGCGAGATCGGGTTGGAGCTCGCGCGCAAGGGCGACCGCCTCCTCGCCGTCGCGGGCCTCGGCGACCACCTCGTACCCGGCGCTCTCGAGGAAACCCCGCAGGTCGAGGCGGATGATCGTCTCATCTTCTGCGAGCAGGATCCGCATCGAGGCGATACTAAGCGGGAAAGCGAACCTCGGCGCGGGTGCCGGCATCGGCCACGAACGCAAGAGTGCCCCTGAGCTCGTCCCGAACGAGCGCGCGCACGATCGAAAGACCCGTTCCCTGGCGCGGATCGGCCGGGATACCGGGACCGTCGTCGGCGACTTCGAGCACCACCTCGCCGCCGATCGCGTGCACGCCGACCTTGACGTGCATCCCGCCGTGCTCGAGCGCGTTCCCGAGCAGCTCCGAGAAGACGAGCGCGAGCGCGGTGGCGCGCGCCCCGGCAAGCAGGACGGGCTCGAAGTCCTCGGTGACCTCGCGGCCGGTGCCGACGCCCTGGACGAGCATCGCCCGCAGCCGGCCGAGCAAATCGGCCAGGTCGACGTCCTCGTCGCGCTGCTCGGTCAGCACCTCGTGCACCGCGGCGATCGCGAGGATCCGGTTGACCGAGTCCTCGAGCGCCTTGCGCGGGTCGACGTTCTCGGCGTCACGGGCCTGGAGGCGCAGGAGCGAGGCGACGGTCTGGAGGTTGTTCTTGACGCGGTGATGGATCTCCTGGGCGAGAACACCCCGCATCACGGCGCGACCGTGCTCGAGCGCCACCGCCGCCTGCTGGGCGATCGAGGCGAGCAGCTCGCGGTCGTACTGGGTAAACGGCGAAGCGCGGTCGGCGACGAGCTCCCCGATCTGGCGACCGCGCCAGCGGAGCGGCTGGCGGATCGCGTGCGCGTCGGCGCGCCCCTCGGGCCAGGCGACCGCCCCGTCCTCGAGCACGAGCGCAGCCCCGGTCGCCGAGAGCGCGTCCATCGTCGTCTTCACGATCGCCTCGAGCGACTCCTCGAGGTAGAGCGACTCGGAGACCGCCACGGAGATCCGGGCCAGCGCCTCGAGCTCGTGGACGCGCCGCTGCGCCTCCTCGTAGAGCTTCGCGTGCTCGATCGACTGCGCCACCTGCGAGGCGATCGCGAGCAGGAGGTCGATCTCGTCGTCCGAGAAGTGGCGCGGCTCGCGCGTGCGGACGTTGAGCGCGCCCTCGAGCCGCTCGCCGCGCGCGAGGATCGGCACAGCGAGGATCGACTCGTACTCGTCTTCTGGCAGGTTGGGGAAGTTCTTGAAACGCGGGTCGAGGTTGGCCGCGGCCGCGATCATCACGGGCGCACGCTCCTCGGCGGCGGAGCCCGTGATCCCCTCCCCGGGCCGCATCCGGGGCCGTTGGGTCATCTGCTCGACCGCGGTGCCGTGCGTCGCCCGGAGCACGAGCTCCGCGGCGCGATCGTCGAACAGGTAGACGAAGCAGGCATCCGCGCGCAGGGCGTCGGCAACCTTCGTCGCCACCTGCGAGAGCACCTCCTCGAGGTCAAGCGTCGAGTTGACCGCCTCGATCGTGTCGGTCAAAAGTCGCAGGTGACGCTCTCGACGGTCGATCCCCGAACGATACGTACAGCCGCTCGAGCGCAGTTCGCTCGCTGCTCGCACCCGCCTCAGGGGGCGTCGCTTGTTTTCGCCCCCACGGTGTCGGCGGGGATGCACCCGGCGCTGCGCTCGACGCGAGCTTGCCAGGGAGTCGCGCGAGCGGGTCGACGCAGCCGGGCCTGATCGGCTCCGGGATCGTCCCCTACCGGGGCGCGCTCAAAGCGACCGTCCCCCGCCGTGGCGCGAGGCGTCCTCGACCACGATGTCGTCGAGGCCCGCCTTGAGGGTGGAGAGCGGCTTCCCGTGGGAGTCGAGCGTCGGCCTCCCAGGGCGGCAAGGCCGCCTCGTTCGTCGTCACCCTCTGACCGCGGGGCGCAGCCGAAGTAGCGCTCAGTTTGAACATGAGCCACCACCACCGTCGAAGGTAGTGGTCCAGTTTGGTGGTCCACCACCACCGTCGACGTTTTACAAACTGATTACCCGGGGCAGGGGATTTTCGCGACGGACGGGGAATAAGGTCGAAACGTGAGCGCGCTCGCCCTCGATCTCCGTTACACCGCCGGCTACCTCGTCGCAGACGCCCGCGGGAGGATCGTGGGGAAGGTCGAGTGCCCGATGTACGGCACCTCGCCCGAGGAGCCGGACGCGCTCTCTGTCCGCTCCGGCTTTTTCTCCCGCCGCCGCCGGCTCGTGCCCGCCGAGACGATCGAGCAGATCGACGGCGGCAGCAAGGTGATCGGCCTGCGCATCGACCGCGAGTCGATCCGCACGTTCCTTTAGCCGCTCCTCGCGAAACGGTTGCGCCGAGCCTTCGGCGCGGCTAACGTTTCGGGCACGCGAGGCGCTTTCAGTGCGCCTGCGGAGGCAACGAGGCCTCACGACCTGAGTCGTCGACTCATCTGGTCGTGGGGTCTTTTTCATTGGACCAATCCGCGGGAGGATCGGATGTCGGACAAAAAGCAGTACCTGTCGAACTCGTCGGAGGCCGCCAGACAGACACCGGCGGCGGCGCTCGAGTTCGCAAGCAAGGCCGGGGCGAAGATGGTCGATCTGAAGTTCACCGACCTGCTCGGCACCTGGCAGCACGTCTCGCTGCCGCTCACGGCGATCGACGAGGACGCGTTCGAGGAGGGCCTCGGGTTCGACGGCTCGTCGATCCGCGGCTGGAAGGGCATCCAGGAGTCGGACATGCTCCTCGTCCCGGACCCGGGCACCGCGATCCTCGACCCGTTCACCGAGGTCTCGACGCTCTCGCTCCTCTGCGGGATCGTCGACCCGATCACGCGGGAGCCCTACGAGCGGGACCCGCGGCTGATCGCCCAGAAGGCCGAGGCGTATCTCGCCTCGACGGGGATCGCCGACACGGTCTACTTCGGCCCCGAGGCCGAGTTCTTCGTCTTCGACGACGTCTGCTTCGAGCTGAGCGCGAACCGCGCGTTCTACGAGGTCGACTCCGCCGAGGGCTACTGGAACTCGGGCACCCCGGGAGGCGGGTACACGGTCCGCGAGAAGCACGGGTACTTCCCGGTCTCGCCGCACGACACGCTCCAGGACCTGCGCACCGAGATGGTGCTGACGCTCGAGAGCCTCGGGATCGCCTGCGAATACCACCACCACGAGGTGGCCACCGCGGGGCAGTGCGAGATCGACATGCGCTTCACGACGCTGACGCGGATGGCCGACCAGCTGATGACCTACAAGTACGTCGTCCGCAACGCGGCCAAGCGCGCGGGGAAGACCGCGACGTTCATGCCGAAGCCGATCTTCGGCGACAACGGCTCGGGCATGCACTGCCACCAGTCGCTCTGGAAGGACGGCAAGACGCTGATGGCGGACGACTCCGGCTACGCCGGCCTGTCTGTGACCGCGCGCGGCTACGTCGGCGGCCTACTCGCGCACGCACCTGCGTTGCTCGCCTTCGCGGCACCGACGACGAACTCCTACCGCCGGCTCGTGCCCGGCTACGAGGCGCCCGTGAACCTCGTCTACTCGCAGCGCAACCGGTCGGCGTGCATCCGGATCCCGGTGTACTCCTCCTCGCCGAAGGCCAAGCGGATCGAGTTCCGGTGCCCGGACCCGCTGGCGAACCCGTATCTCGCGTTCCCCGCGATGCTGCTCGCCGGGCTCGACGGGATCGAGAAGGGGCTCGACCCGGGCGCCCCCTCGGACTACGACCTGTTCGAGGACGCCGGTGCGGAGGTGCCGCAGGTTCCGGGATCGCTCGCCGAGGCACTCGACGCGCTCGAGGCCGACCACGACTTCCTGCTCAAGGGGGGCGTTTTCACGAAGGGCCTGATCGAGACGTGGATCGCGTGGAAGCGCGAGCACGAGGTCGACCCGATCCGGCTGCGCCCCCACCCGCTCGAGTTCGCCCTCTACTACGACGCGTAGGGCGGAAGGCCGGCCGCGGCTCTCCGCATGCTGCCTCCGTCGGTTCCCGGCCGGGTCTCCCGGCCGGGAGCCTGCGCCCCTCGATTAGGTTGGAGTGATGCGCTACGTGTTCGTGGACTGCCGTTGGGCGCTCGACGACCCCGGGCTCGGGCGGCGCCAGTACGAGGCCGGCCACATCCCGGGCGCGGCGTTCCTCGACGTCGGTCGCGACCTCGCCGGGCCGGCCGGAGCTCGCGGGCGCCATCCGCTGCCCCAGGCCGACGACTTCGCACGGGCGGCCGGGGCAGCGGGGATCGGGTCGGGGCGCTTCGTGGTCGCCTACGGCGCACTCGGAGGCGCGGAGCGGCTCTGGTGGCTCCTGCGCCACTTCGGGCACGAAGCCTGCGCGGTGATCGACCTCGACGCCTGGCGCGGCCCGCTCGCGCGCGGCGAGGAGCCGGTCGAGCGGGCGGAGTTCGAGCCCGAGGAGCGAGGCGGGGACCTGATCGAGGCCCCCGAGCTCGAGCGGCGGCTCGGCGAGCTCGTCGTCGTGGATGCCCGCCTACCGGCGCGCTTCCGCGGCGAGCCGAACCCGATCGACCGAGTCCCGGGCCGCATCCCGGGCGCGCTCAGCGCACCCTGGAACGAAACGCCGCCGGAGCTGCCCTCCGGCGAGCTCGTCGCCTACTGCGGCTCGGGCATCACCGCGTGTGTGACGCTGCACCGACTGCACCTCGGTGGGCGGGAGGGTCGGCTCTATCCCGGCTCCTGGTCGGAGTGGGAGCAGCACGGAGAGCTCCCGCGCCTGACCGGCGTCTGAGCCCACGACCCTGCCGCTCAGCACCCTGGAGAGGCCGTGCGGGTCGCCCCGATCCGGTAGAGGAGCAGGCCCCCGACCTGCTTCGGCGGCCCGGCGAGGGTCAGGATGGAGCTCCAGGAGACGGGATCGTTCGGGTCGACCAGGATCGTGCTCACCCCTTAACTGCGCACGAAAGCGATCACCCCCACCCCTCCTTCGGGTGGGATCTCGTCGAAGCGCAGCGCGGTAACGACGGGATCCGAGAAGGCGGCAGGGATCTCGTTCCCGACCTCGCCGCCGGCGAGGCGGAACCGGAACCCGCTGAGCGCCTGCCACAGGGTCGAGCTTCCCATGTAGCCGTACGGGAGCGTGAGGACGTTCTCGCCCGGCGTGAGGCAACGGGAAGCGTCCCCGCCGGAGATGAAAGGCGGAACGTCCAGCTTCTCGTCCCAGAGGTGATGCCCGAGATTCGGGGCCAGTGAGGCCACCACGAGGAGGGGAAAGGCGATCCTCACCAGCCGCGGCAGCTTGCTCGAGCCGATCCAGAGCGCGACGGCGACCGCCGCAACGAGCCAGGCGTAGAGCGTCAGCCGCCCCGTGTAGAGGTTGTCGAACACCGGGAGGTTCGCGACGAGCGCCCAGGGGAGCGCGATCAGCCGGTGGCCGTCGACATTGAGCCCGCTCCCGAAGGCCGCGATCAGGGCCGCGACGAACCCCGCGAGCAGGAATCGCGCGACGGGGTCCCTCCGGCGCTCGAGGAAGAAGGAGCCGAGCAAGAGCAGGAGCGGCACCCGAAATACGCCGTCTGCTCCAGCTCGTTCCCGAGAAAGTGCGCCGAGATATTCGCAGACGCAGCGCCGCCGATCGCTGTTGTGGGAGTCGGCACGACGAGGTTGACGGCGTCGGCCGAGAAGAGCCCCGTCGGGCTGAACCGCCCGGAGATGAAGTCGGTCAGAACGTAGTAGAGCAGGGGGCTCGCGAGGAGCGACCCGATCGCGAACCCGGAAACGACCGGCCCGACGAGCCTCCCCGCGCGCTCGCGGAACGCTCGGACGAGGCAGAACGCGAGCGCAGACGACACGACCAGCGCGAGCGTGAGCGTCGCGAAGACCTCGGTGGAGAGCGAGATCTGAGCGGCGAGCAGCAGGCCGAGGCGCACCGCCAGGCCGCGGTGAGTCACCTCGCCCCGGAGCGCGCGCAGGAGCAGCAGCGCGACGAGCGGCGGCACGAACACCGCGGTCAGGTGCATGTGTCCCTCGCTGTGTCCGAGCATGTAGCTCGAGAACCCGTACAGGTAGCCGCCGACGAGCGAGGCCCACAGAGATTGCGTCACGCGACGACAGAGGAGAAACGCCGACCAGGCGGCGAGCCCGGGGAGCAGGATCGCGGCAGCGTTGTAGGCGACGACCGGACCGGCCAGCGCCGTCAGAGGGGCTAAGAGGAGCGCCAGGCCCGAGATCGAGGTCGCCCAGGCGAGGTCGTACCCGGAGGGCGCCCAGAGCGCGTGGGTGATGATCGGGTTCTCGCCGTGGGCGATCGCATGAGGCCACCACGCGAACATCCAGATGAACAGCTTCGGGTCGTTGTCGCTTCCCACCACCACGCGGCCGGGGTGGGTCGCGACGGGCACTCCGAAATAGAGAAACGACACCAGGCAGTAGCCCGCCAGCGCCCAGGCGCTACCGCGCCGGGCTGGGCGCTCGCGAGCGCGAGCCGTGGTGGTCATGCGCCTACGCCGCGGCGGAGGCGGCGCCGAAGGCCGCCAGGTACTGCTCCCAGCGCTGGGGGATCTTCGGCGCCGCGAGGCGGATGAAGAGCACCGGCGCGGGCGGCCGTGGCGGGTGAGCCAACTCCATCGACACCTCGTGGAGAAGACGGTTGCCCTTGCGGAGGTTGCAGGGCGCACAGGAGGTGACGACGTTCTCCCAGACCGAGTCGCCCCCGCGGGAGCGCGGGATCACGTGGTCGAGGGTCAGGCGGCCGCTGGCGGTGCCGCAGTAGACGCAGCGCCAGCCGTCACGGGCAAAGAGCGCACGGCGGGAGATCTTCCGCTGCACGATGCGCGGCACGCGGACATAGCTGAGGAGCCGGATCACGTGGGGCCACGGAAACCGCCTCGTGGCCGAGCAGAGTGGTCGGTCGAGCTGCTCGACCACCTCCGCCTTTCCCTTGTAGACAAGCACGTGCGCACGCCGCAGCGAGCAGACATTGAGCGGCTCGAAGCTGGCGTTCAGGACCAGAACCTGCTGCACGGTGCCTGAAATGTACCCGCCTCACCCGGAGGCTCGCCGCAGGCCGCCCGAATCGGCCGGCCGCGCGCCCCGACGGGGCTTGCGGCGAGGAACGGCTCCGGCAAAACGCCTGCTTTGCGCCGGCCGAAGCAAAGCAATGCCCGCTCCGGGCTTTTCAGCCACCGCTCGGAGCTCGGCCGCGGGGGAGCGGGCTCCCGCGGCGAGACCGGCACCCTCTCTAGCGGCCCATCGCGCGCTCGACGGCCTCCTGCTCCTCGGGCGAGAGCGCGACCGAGGGGTTACCGCGGTCGAGCTCCTTCACGTAGATCCTGGCGTAGTCGCGGCCCTGGATCGCCGTGATCACGACGCCCGTTCGGGCCGAGTTGAGCAGCGCGACCGAGGCCGACTGGTGCCCGCCCGTGTCTTCGTAGGCGTCGTAGCGGACGATCGCGGTGTTCGCGACCGTGTCGTCGACGCGCCGGTCGACCCGTGCAAGGCCCGCGGCGACCTCGTCGACCGCGCGGTGCAGGTCGTCGATGCGGGCCTGGAGTGAGATCGCGAACTCCACCAGGTCCTTGCGACCCCCGCCGACGAGCGTCTTCTGGGCCTCCCGGAGCCGGCGGACGCGCGTCCACGCGATACCCGCGAGCACGAGAGCGACCGCGCCGGTCGCGACGCCGAAGACGGCGATCAGCGCGGCGGCGTTCCCGGAAAGGTGCACGATCTCTAGCGCCTACCCCGGGAGCGAGAAGATGACGTCGAATGCCGCGGAGTTGTTGGCGAGGTTCGTCTCGCCCGGCACGCCGGCGACGTCGACCCTCAACGTCGACTTCGTCGCCCCGAACGGCACCTGGCCGAGGTCGCTGAACGTCACCGACGCGTCGCCGCCGGGATCGATCAGCTGCACCTTCTCCGTCCGCGTGATCGGCGTGCCCGAGGACTGGGGGATCGTCAGCGTGATCGGGATCTCGACCTCCTGGAAGGTGCCTCCGTCGTGGATCGTCACCTTGAAGACGAGGCTCGAGCTCGTGCTAACCGTGTTCAACACGCCGACCTTCAACGTCTCCGCCGTCCCGCCGGCCCCTTTCGGGAGCGCCTGGACCGAGACGAGATTCGTCCCGTGCAGGCCGCTCGGCGTCTTGCTCGGGCCGGAGTTCCCGGCGATCCGGGTGAGCACGAACGACATCGCGTGCGGGCTCGCGAACGCGTCCGGCTGGGCGAGGAAGGTGGAGCCCGGCACCGTCACCTGGCGAACGCCGTCGCGGTTGATCTGATCCTGCGCCGGTTTCTGGAACAGGTCGTCCCAGACGACGTCGCTTGCGAGCAGGCGGTAGGCCTGGCCGGAGAGCGCGTTCGCCTCGGCGCTCGGCTTCGCCTTGGAGCCGGTCGCGCTCTGAAAGGCCTTGACGAGCCCGCCGACGCCGCTGACGCGCAGCTGGAGCGCCTCGATCAGATGCAGATGCGCATCACGGAGCCGGCCGGGGGCGTTGATCCCCTCGGCGGCCTGGACGTTTTGCTGCTCCGCAGCGGCGATGTTGTTGAGCGTGTTGACGATCTTCGCCACCGTCAGCCCCGGCGTCGTCAGCGCCTGCACCGTCCGCTTCCCGTCGGTCGTCGACTGCGACGCGATCGTGGTCACCTTGTCGATGTAGCTCGCGTAGGTTGAGCCCCGCGACGCGCCGGCGCAGGAGGAGATCACGGCCGCGAAGAAGAGCAAGATGAAGATCAGGAGGAAGACACCGGCGCCCAGCGTCACGACCGGCTTCAGCGGCGGCGTCGGACCCGCCGGTCCGCGGGGCGGGCGAGTCGGACGAGCGGGACGGCGGCGCTGCGGAATCCCTCGCCGCGGCACAGCAGCCTCGACGGTTACCGGCTCGTCCTCGAAAAAATCGAATTGGATGTCGTCGTCGGGCGGGTCCATGCCTAGGCCGGAAGTATGGCCTCCTTCGTCGGAGAGAGGACTTCTCCTCGGGGTGAAGTAGAACCGAGGGTGACCTCATCCGCCCTCGCACAAGAGCTCATCCTGGGACGCTACCGCCCTCTCCGGCCACTGGGCTCCGGGGGAATGGGCCACGTGTGGCTCGCCCGCGACGAGCGCAACGGCCTCGACGTCGCGCTCAAGATGGTCGTACGCGAGGGGAAGGTTGCCGAACGTGCCGAACGCGAGGCCCGGGCCGCCGCCTCGCTCCGCCATCCCCGCTGCCAGCGCATCTACGCGCTCGCGCGCGACCCGAGCCACATCTACATCGCCTACGAGTACGTCCCGGGCCGGACGATGCGTCAGGCGCTCGCCGCCGGCGAGCTCGACGACGGCGAGGCCGTCGAGGCGGCCGCGCAGCTCCTCGACGCGCTGGCGCACGCCCACGCGAAGGGAATCGTCCACCGCGACGTCAAGCCGTCGAACGTCCTGCTCGGGGAGTCGGACGAGATCGACGTGCGGTTGCTCGACTTCGGCCTCGCCCAGATGGACGAGTTCGACACCCTGACCGCGGTCGGCGACGTCCCCGGCACGCTCACCTACGTCTCGCCGGAGCGATTGCACGGCGAGATCGCGACCCCAGCCGCGGATGTCTGGGCGGTCGGCGTGATGCTCTGGGAGGCCCTCGCCGGGCGCCATCCCTTCCGCAGCAGCGACGCCGCCGGCACCGCGCGCCGGATCAAGGCCGGCGTGCCTCCGCTCGAAGCGATCCGGCCGGACCTGCCCGAGCGGCTCCGCGGCACGATCGCGAGCGCTCTTGCTGCCGACCCCGCCAGGCGGCCGACTGCGGCGAAGCTCGCCGCGGAGCTCCGCGGCGAGCCGAAGAAACGGCGCCGTCTCCCCGGGGAGGTCGCTCAACCTGAGCGCGAAAACGCTCCCGGGAGGCAGCTCTTGAAGACCGCCGAGCAGCGGCTCCTGCCGGGCGCCGCCGCCGCGGTCTGGACCGGGTGGGTGACGACCGCGCTCCCGTTCTATCCGGCGGGCTGGCCGGTCGGGCTCACGGTCGCCGCCGCCACCGTCGGCGTCGCCTTCCCGCGCGCCGCGCTCGTGCTCGCCTTCGTCGCGACGTTCTTCCCCCTCGCGAACATCTCGCTCGGCCTGGCACTCCTGTTCGCGGCGCTCGCAGCGGCGTGGACCGCGTTCACGTGGACCGACCCGCGCGGGAACGCCGTCCTCGTGGCGGGCCCCCTGCTCGGCCTCGTTGCCGGGCTCGGCCTGATTCCGCTCGTCGCCCAGCTCGCGCGCGGCGGCATGCGCCGCGGTGTCCAGGCGGGGGCCTCGGTGCTGCTCGCGGTCCTGCTCGCAGGGCTGCGCGGCACGCATCTGCCGTTCGACGGCACCCCCGCGCCGCTGGGGCTCGGAATCACCGACAGCAACCGCCCCACCGCGGTCGCCTTCGCCCTCTGGCGCACGCTCTCGGCCCATCCGGTCGTGATCGCCGAGACGGTCGGGCTCGCGGCGGCGGCGGTCGCGCTCCCCTACCTGCGCGGCCGCGGCCCCTGGGCGGCCGCGCTCGCGGGAGCCGGGCTGCTCGCGGCCACCGCGATCGTCGCGCCGGCGGCGGCCTTCCTCCCGCTGGCCGCGGCAGCCTGGTTCAGCGCACTCGTGCTCGCAGCCGCAACCGACTCGACAAGCCTTCTGTCGGGCCCGACCAGGAAGAGGTACTCGCGGTTCCTGAGGCGCGAGACGGTTCCGACCTTGGCGCCCGAGGGGTTGTAGATCCCGATCTGGGCACCGACGTAGCGCTTGAAGTCGATCTCGACTCGGCCGACGTGGCCGAGCTCCCCGAGCAGCCCGCGCAGCTCCGCAGCGTCGTGGAACCCCTCGTCCGAGGCCGAGAGGAGCAGCCAGGGCGCGCGCAGCGACCCGAGAAGCTCCCCGAGCGCCGCGGGGGCGTCGCGCTTGGAGTTGTAGCGGCTCCGACGCTCGCGGCAATCGAGGCGCTTGTTGGCGACGCCGTAGCTTTCGGGCGCGTCCCAGCGGACGAGCGTCTCCCAGACGTGGTAGTTGGAGAAGAACGAGTGCTGGTTGTACGGCGGGTCGACGTAGACGAGATCGACGTCGAGGAGCGGGGCGAGCTCGTTCGCGTCGAGCCGCGAGACGGTGCCCGCCGGGCCGGCGACGGGCTCCGGGAGCCGCAGCTCGAGCTCCTTGAAGGACCGCGGCGCCCACCCCTTCAGGAACGCCATCTGCAACCCGGTCGTACTGTCGACGCGATCGGCCGCCTCGAGCAGGGAGGTGAGGAGGCAACCGCGCTCGACCTCGGCGAGGTCGTAGCGATCGATCGCAGCCCGGATCGCGTCGATCCGGCGGCCGTTGTGCGGCTGGAAGTAGCGAGCCTGCCGGCAGAACGCCTCGGTGAAGTAGCCGTCGTGGCCTTCGAGCGCTTCGAGGTCGCGCAGGATCCCACCGAGCCGAGCACGGTCGAGCCCCTCGTCGGCCACGATGTAGGCCTGGCCGAGCGCTTCCGAGTAGGTCGCGAGATCGTTCGAGTGCACCTCGACGCCAAGGCTTCGAAGCCCCTGACCGACCCGGGTCGTGCCGGCGAAGAGATCGCATGCCGATCTGACCGGCAGCCGCTCGACGATGCTCCGGATCAGCGGCACGAGCGTCCGTTTCGACCCGATGTACTTGATCACCGCCTCGACCCCACTCGCCGAGCGTATCCAGGTGCGCAGATGGTGTCTTTTGGGCTGAGCGACGATTGGCTCCGGCTGGTCGGGCGCTCGCTCTGCTGAGCCCTTTTCGGACAAGGGCTCGTTTGAGGTTCGGCCGGTGCACGGTTGAGGCTCGACGGGTGCCTCGACAGAGCTACACCTTCCGGCTCGAGCCGACCCGCCGGCAGGAGCGGCTCCTGATCGAGCAGCTCCGCTTCACACGCGAGCCGTAACAACGCTGTGCTTGAGCAGCCGATCACCGCGTACGAGCTCACGGGCCGCTCGGGAGCGTGACCCTCAAGCGAGGGAGCCAACGGCAGCGCCCACTAGACTGAAGCGCTGAGGACAGGGTTCCCGTCATGAGCGTGTTGCGCAGCATCGAGTCGAAACTGGAGGCCCTCTTCGAGGGGGTCTTCGGCCGCGCGTTCCGATCGAACGTGCAGCCGGTCGAGCTCGCGCGCAAACTCGTCAAGGAGATGGACGAGCACCGCAGCGTGTCGGTGTCGCGGGTGTACGTCCCGAACGAGTACAGCGTCTACCTCGCGCCGAGCGACCGCGAGCAGTTCGCCGACTACGAGCCACAGCTGTGCGAGGAGCTGCAGGACTATCTCGCCGAGCATGCGCGCCGGGAGCGCTACGTGCTGCTCACGACCCCGCAGGTGAAGCTCGAGACAGACGACGAGCTCGCGGTCGGCGAGTTCGGGATCGCGACGCGCCTCGTGCGCGGGCCGCGCAGCGAGCCCCCGACGGCACCGCCGGAGCGTGCAGGCGTGACCACCATCTACAGGCCGGAGCCGGAGGCGGAGGCGGAACCCGAGCCGGAGCCCGAGGCGGAAGCCAGCGCCGAGGACGCCTGGCTCCCTGTCGCCGCGCTGACGGTCGCGGGGCAGCGGCACGAGCTCGGCTCGCACCCGATCGTCCTCGGCCGCTCGAAGGACTCCGACATCCGGCTCTCCGACTCGAACGTGTCGCGCCGCCACGCCGAGGTTCGCCCGAGCGGAGACGGGTACACGGTCGTCGACCTCGACTCGACGAACGGGATCGAAGTCGACGGCAAGCGGGTGAAGACGCTCGACCTGACCGACGGGGCTGCCTTCACGCTCGGGTCGACCGAGGTCGTCTTCTCACTGGGAACCCGCGACTAGTGCCTCTGGCCTCAGTTCAGGTAGAGACCGCTCTCCTTGTCCTTAAGATCGCATTCCTCGTTCTCCTGTATCTGTTCATCTGGCGGATCGTCCGCTCCGCCGCCCGGGACCTACGGCTGCCTCAGGAATCGATGATCCTCTCGCCCCAACAGGCCTCGGCCCTCCTCGCCCAGCCGATCGCGCGCGAGCTCGGCCGGCTCGTTGTCGTGGAGAGCAGCACGCTTGCCGAGGGGGACGTCTACTCGATCGATTCGAACGCGCTGACCGTCGGGCGAGGTGGCGACAACGACCTCCCGCTCGAGGCCGACGAGTACGCCTCGTCGCGCCACGCGCGGTTCGAGCCGCGCCGCGACGGCGTTTACGTCGAGGATGTGGGCTCCACGAACGGCACCTACGTCAACGGGATCCGGCTGAGCGGAGACAGGCGCCTCGCGCCCGGCGACGTCGTCCGGATCGGAGAAACCGACCTGAGGTTCGAGAAATGAGGATTGCTCAGTGGTCAGCGAACTCGAACGTCGGACGTAAGCGCCGGCACAACGAGGACTCGTATGTCGAGGCGCCGCCGGTGTTCGCGGTCGCCGACGGGATGGGCGGCGCGCAGGCCGGCGAGGTCGCCTCGAGGCTCGCCGCGGAGACGGTGCGCGAGGGCAACCAGGACCCCGGCGTGAGCGGCGAGAAACGCGTCGTCGCGCTGATCAAGGCCGCGAACCTTCGCGTGCACGAGCGGGCGGCCGCCGATGCCGCGGCCTCGGGGATGGGGACGACCATGACCGTCGCCCTGCTCCAGGACGACGGCAAGGTCGCGATCGGCCACGTGGGCGACTCCCGGGCCTACCGGCTTCGAGACGGGCAGCTCGAGCAGCTGACCGATGACCATTCGCTCGTCGCCGAGCTCGTCCGCCGCGGTGAGCTCTCGCCGGCGGAGGCGGCGGTTCATCCGCAGCGGTCGGTGATCACGCGTGCGCTCGGCACCGACTCGGACGTCGACGTCGACGCCTTCACGGTCGAGGCCAGGGACGGCGACCTGTTCCTGCTCTGCTCGGACGGGCTGACGACGATGGTCGACGTCGACACGATCACGAGGATCCTCGAGCGGAACCGCTCGAGCCTCGCCTCGGCGACAGCGGCGCTGATCAAGGCCGCGAACGACCGAGGCGGCGACGACAACATCACGGCGATCCTGTTCGCGGTCGCCGAGGGCGAACCCGACCCGGCCGAGGAGCGGCCGCCGCCCGTGGTCGACGATCGGCGAGACGACGAGACGACCCTCCACCCGGAGGACGAGGTCTGGCTGCCCGATGCCGTGGCCGCACCGGCCGCCGAGGTGACGATGGTCGTCTCCGCCGAGGAGGTCGCGCGAGCGCTCGCGGCGAGCTCCGCGGCGACCGCGCCGCTGCCGGTCGCAACGCCGGCTGCCGAGACGCCGCCGGCCGCGGATCCGAACACCGCTGCTTCGCCGGCGGCAGACCAGGCACTCGCCGGGGAGGCAGCCGGCGAGGAGGTCACATCCGAGCAGGAGCCCGTCGAGAAGGTATCGCCCGCCCGGCTGACGGTCGCGTTCCTCGTGATCGCAATCCTCGTCGCCGCGATCGTGCTGCTCGTGCTGGAGGCCCTGCCACGGTGAACTGTCTCGCTTGCGGGATCAGCCGATGACCTACCGGAACCGCGAGCTCGGCTACCTGATAGTCGTCGGGGCGCTGACCGGCCTCGGCTTCGCGAGCGTCTACATCGCCCGGCAGGCGGTGGTCGGGTGGGGATCGTTGAGCTACGCGGCCCTGTTCATCGGCCTCTACCTTGCGGCGCACGTGGTCACACGGTTCACGGTGCCGCACGCCGACCCGTACCTGCTGCCGATGGCGGGCCTCCTGACCGCCGTCGGGCTGACCGAGATCTACCGCCTCGGCCCGAGCGATGCCTTCAAGCAGGGGCTGTGGCTCGTGATCGGGATCGTGCTGTTTGCGCTCGTGCTGATCCGGCTCCGTCTCGACTACCGCGTGCTCGAGTCCTACAAGTACCTGTTCGGCGTCGGGGCGGTGGCGCTGCTCTTCCTGCCGCGCGTGCCGGGCATCGGCGAGACGGTGAACGGTGCGCGCCTCTGGGTCCACTTCGGCGGCTTCCAGTTCCAGCCGGGCGAGCTGGCGAAGATCTTCCTGATCGTCTTCCTCGCCGGCTACCTGCGCGAGAAGCGCGAGGTGCTCGCGCAGGGGCGGCTGAAGGATTTCGGGCCGCTGCTCGTGATCTGGGCGGCGGGGATACTCGTGATCGTCGCCACCAACGACCTCGGCTCGGCGCTGCTCTATTTCGGGATCTTCATCGCGATGCTGTACGTCGCGACTGCGCGGCTGTCCTTCGTCTTGGTCGGGCTCGTCCTCTTCGCCGCCGGTTCGTTCCTCGCCGACCGCACGATCCCGCACGTCGCCGAGCGGGTCACGATCTGGCTCCACCCCTGGACGACCCAGATGGTCCCCTGCGCACAGGCCGCCAGCGGGCTGGCGCTGCGCCAGGACTGCCAGAGCTACCAGCTCGTGAAGTCCCTTTACTCGATCGCGAACGGCGGCTTCGCCGGCACCGGCCTCGGCAAGGGCACCTTCACGACCACAAACGGGGTGGCGCTGATCCCGGAGGTCAACACCGACTTCATCTACTCGGCGCTCGCGCAGGAGCTCGGGCTCGTCGGCATCTCCGCGCTGCTGCTCGTGTTCATGGTGTTCGTCGCGCGCGGGATGAAGGTGGCGCTCCAGGTCGACGACGGCTTCTCCAAGCTGCTCGCCGTCGGGCTCACCTTCAGCTTCGGCCTGCAGACGTTCGTGATCGTGGGCGGCATCGTCCGCCTGATCCCGCTCACCGGGATCACGCTCCCGTTCGTCTCCTACGGCGGATCGTCGATCGTGTCCAACTTCTTACTGCTCGCGGGCCTGCTGCTCGTCTCCGATCGCGCCAACTCGCAAACGCGGTGAGCGAGACGTGAACAAGCAGATCTCCCAGGTGGCGCTCGCCACGCTCGTCCTGCTCGCGGCGTTGATCGTCGCGACCACCTACTGGCAGACGTGGGCCGCGGGCGGGCTCGCCGCGCAGCAAGACAACGAGATCCAACGCGTGGCGCAGTTCGAGATCGACCGCGGCCAGATCCTCGCCGCGAACGGCAAGACGGTGCTGGCGACGAACGTGAAGAAGACCGTCGGCGGCCAGACGCTCTACTTCCGCACCTACCCCTCGAACGGGCTCGCCTCGCAGGTGGTCGGCTACTCGACGCAGAGCCGCTCACGTACAGGGATCGAGGCGTCGGAGAACGCGTACTTGACCGGGGCGAACGCGGACATCAGCACGCTGCTCGACACCGTCGGCGAGCGGCTGAAGGGGACGACGATCAAGGGCAACAGCATCGTGCTGACGATCCGCTCGAAGGCGCAGCAGCTCGCCCAGAAGCTGCTGGCGGGCACCTGCGGCGCCGCGGTCGTGCTCAACCCGAAGACCGGCGCGATCCAGGTGATGGCCTCGACGCCCGGGTACAACCCGAACCTGATCGAGCAGCCGGCCGGGTACGCGAAGGTGGCGGCGACGAAGAGCCCGTGCCCGCCCGAAACGGCGGCGCCGCTTCTCAACCGCGCGACGCAAGGGCTCTACCCTCCCGGATCGACGTTCAAGACGATCACTGTGGCGGCGGCACTCGACGACGGGATCTACACGCCGAACTCGACCTTCTTCGACCCCGGCTACTGCACCGAATACGGGAAGAAGATCTCGAACGCGCTCGACCAGAGCGGCCCCGAGGCCTTCGGGGTCGTGAACCTGGTCGAGGCCTACCAGCACTCGATCAACGCCGTCTTCTGCAAGATCGGGATCAAGCTCGGCGCACAGCGGATGCTCGACGAGGCGAAGAAGTTCGGCTTCTACACGGTGCCCCCGCTCGAGACTCCCGCCGACGCGAGCTCCCCATCCGGGCTCTACATGAACGGGAAGCTCTTCGACCCCAAGACGGCAGCGCAGTACTCCTCGGTCGATCCGGGCCGCACCGCATTCGGGCAGGGGAACCTGCTCGTGACACCGCTCCAGATGGCAATGGTCGCCGCCGCGGTCGCCAACAAGGGCGTCGAGATGACACCGACGCTGATCCAGAAGATCGTCGCGCCCGACGGCTCCACCGTCGCGAACGCCCATCCGCAGGTGCTCCGGCAGGCGACCAAGGCGAGCACGGCGGGCGAGCTCACAAACATGATGGTCGAAGCCGTCCAGGCGGGGACCGGCACCGCAGCGCAGATCCCGGGCGTCGTCGTCGCAGGCAAGACCGGCACCGCCGAGACGTGCTCCTGCAACAAGCTCTACGACGCGTGGTTCATCTTCTTCGCCCCCGCCGACAACCCGGTCGTCGCCGGAGCGGTCGTCGTCGAATACCAGAACAATGGCTTCGGCGGCACGATCGCGGCGCCGATCGCGAAGCAGCTGATGCAGGCGATCCTGCCCGCGCCGTCGAATCAGAAAACGGTGAGGCATGGCCGCTGATCCCAAGGACCCGCTGATCGGGAGACGGTTCGACCGCCGCTACACGATCCTGCGCAAGCTGGGGTCGGGCGGGATGGCCGAGGTGTACCTGGCCGAGGACGACGAGCTCGGCCGCCAGGTCGCGCTCAAGATGCTGAACGAGCGCCACGCGCGCGACGAGCAGTTCGTCGAGCGGTTCAAGCGCGAGGCCCGGAACGCGGCGCGCCTCAGCCATCCGCACATCGTTCGCATCTACGACCGCGGCCAGGCGGAGGGCACCTACTACATCTCGATGGAGTACCTGGACGGGCCGACGCTCAAGGAGCTGCTCGTCCGCAAGGGGCCGACGCCGCCGCTGACCGCGATCAAGTTCGCGCGGGAGATCCTGAGCGCCCTCGGCGAGGCGCACAAGCACGACATCGTCCATCGCGACATCAAGCCGCACAACGTGATCGTGAGCCCCGACTGGGAGGTCAAGGTCACGGACTTCGGGATCGCGCGGTCGGGCGCCTCGCAGATGACCGAGGCGGGCTCGATCGTCGGCACGGCGCAGTACCTCTCGCCCGAGCAGGCACGCGGTAAGCCGGTCGACCAGCGCTCGGATCTCTACTCGCTCGGGATCGTCCTCTACGAAATGCTCACCGGGAAGGTGCCGTTCACGGGCGAGGCCGCGGTCGAGATCGCGATGAAGCATCTCTCCGCGATACCCGACCCGCCCTCGAAGCTCCGGCCCGAGGTTTCGCACGACCTCGATGCGATCGTGATGCGGGCGCTCGCGAAGGACCCGGACCAGCGCTACGCCTCGGCCGAGGAGATGGACGCCGACCTCGCACGCGTCGCACGCGGGGGCTCGGTCTCCCACCAGACCGAGGAGGCGATGACCCAGGTGCTCGCCGGGGTCGGGCAAACCTCCGCGCTCACGGCGATCGTCCCCCGCCCCGCCGTGGCCACTCCACCGCCTGCGCCGCCCGCCTACCGGCCGCCGTCCTACTACGAGGAGACGAGGCATCACTCGCGCTGGCCGCTGGCACTCGCGCTGCTCGCGGTCGCGATCGCCGGTATCGGCGGTTACCTGCTCTACAACAAGATCAACGCCGCGATCAACAAGAACAGGCCGGTGACGGTGATCGACGTCGGCGGCATCCAGTACAGGAATGCCGAGCTCAAGCTGACGCAGCTGGGGCTCAAGTACCGGATCGCGCTCGAACCGAGCAGCTCGGTGACGACGAACTTCGTGATCAGCCAGGACCCGAGCTCCGGGGTGCCGGTGCCGAAAGGGACGGTCGTGACGTTGAACGTCTCCTCCGGGAAGCCGAAGACGAACGTGCCGCCCCACCTGATCGGCGAGACGCTCCAGCAGGCGCTCTCCGATCTCTCCAACGCCGGCCTGCACCAGAGGATCCGCTACGTCCACTCGGACAAGCCGTCGGGCTCGATCACCGCGACCGCACCCAAGTCGGGGGCACGGGTGTTCGTCGGCTCGCAGGTCGCGCTCAACGTCTCCTCGGGGCCCAAGCAGATCCTCGTGCCCAACGTCGCCGGCGACCAGTACCTGAGCGCGGTCAGCGCGCTCAAGGGCCAGGGGTTCGCGCCGACCCGGAGGGACGTGTCCGACCCGGCCCCGATCGGTCAGGTCGTCGGCGAGTCGCCCGGGGCCGGCGCCTCCGTGGCGGCGGGCTCGACGATCACGCTCTCGGTCTCGACGGGGCCGAAGCTGTCGCCGATCCAGAACGTCACCGGCGACCTCGTGCAGGCGGCGGTGCAGATCCTCACGCAGGAAGGCTTCACACCCTCGGTCGTCTACCAGGACGTCACCGAGCCGACCCAGGACGGGCTCGTGCTCACGCAGTTCCCGGCCGGGGGCTTGCACCGGCAGGGATCGACGGTGACGATCACGGTCGGGCGCCTTGTCGTCGGGCCGACGACCACCGCTTCGGCGACGACGGCGCCCTTGACGACCACCACACCGGCGACGACCACCACACCGACCACCACACCGGCCTCGACCTCGGCCTCGACCTCGGCCTCGACCGCCACCTCGACGACGACCTCGACGACCTCGACTTCGACGACGACGACCACTCCGCCGGGGCCACCGTCCCAGCAGGCTCCTTGAGGTACCGGATCGCCGTCCTCTCGGGCGGACGCTCGAGCGAGCGCGAGATCTCGCTCGCCTCGGCCCGGAGCGTCGCCGGAGCGCTGAGCGCGCGCGGTGCGGAGGTGATCTCGATCGAGATCGGTCGCGGCGGGCAATGGGCGCTCGGGCCGCCCGCCACCGACGACACGCCGGGGACGGAGCTCGCGATGCGCCTTCCCGGCCGGGCGGTCGTGCAGATGCTCGGCGAGGCCGACGTCGTCTTCCCCGTTCTCCACGGCCCCTTCGGCGAGGACGGGACGGTGCAGGGCCTGCTCGAGCTCGCCGATCTCCCCTACGTCGGAGCCGGCGTCGCCGCATCCGCGATCGCGATGGACAAAGACCTGTTCAAGTCGCTCCTGCGGGCGAAGGAGATACCGGTCACGCGCCACGAGACGCTGCTCGCGGGCGAGGCGCCCCGGAACCCGTACGGCTACCCCGTGTTCGTCAAGCCGGCACGGCTCGGCTCCTCGGTCGGGATCTCGAAAGCCCACGACGAGGCCGAGCTCGAGGCCGCGGTAGCGCTCGCGTTACGCCACGACGAAAAGGTGCTCGTGGAGGAGTTCGTCGACGGAATCGAGGTCGAGGTCGGCGTACTCGGCAACCTGGCGCCGGTCGCTTCGGTCCCGGGCGAGATCGTCGTCGCCCACAACGAATGGTACGACTACGAAGCCAAGTACGAGGAGGGCGAGATGGAGCTCCTGATCCCGGCGCGGATCTCACCCGCGCAGAGCGCACGCGCTCAGGAGCTCGCGGTGCAGGCATTCAGTGCGGCTGGATGCGAGGGCATGGCCCGAGTGGACATGTTCGTGAGCTCCGGCGGCGAGGTGCTCGTGAACGAGCTCAACACGATTCCCGGTTTCACCGAGACAAGCGTGTACGCGACGCTGTTCGAAACCTCCGGGATCGGTTACGGCGAACTGCTCGAACGGCTCGTCGAGCTCGCGCTCGAACGCCACGAGCGCCGCCGCAGGCTCCTCTACTGACCTGCTGAGAGGGCCGCTCACGCGGACATGGCTCGCCGCCGGGCTAGGGGACGTATGCGGCGCCCTCGAGGTTCGGGTTGCCGTCCGGGAGGTGGACCGCCGCCTGCTGGACGACAAAGCCGGTGCCGCGGGCGTTCGGTTTGATCGTCCAGAAGTCGGCGCCGAGCTCGCTGCCGACGACCACCCCCCCGACGAAGGCAGCGAGGGCGGAGGCTGGAGCGAAGTAGACGGCCATGCTGTTTGTGTCCCCGACATAGAGGCCCGGCGCGGGCTGCCCGCTCGAGGGTTGCCTGGGGGGCGCAGCGACCACCGCGATCGGGTTGTCGCCGTTCCCGAGCCCGGAGGCGACCACCCGCACCTTTCCGGAGCGGTCGATCGCGAGCACCCGGCCGGAGACCGAGTCCTGGTCCACGGAGAGCAGGAGCTGCCCGGAGGCGGGGCCGAACTTGGGCGGCGCGATCGCAAGCTCGTCGGCACCCCCCGGTCCCGGGTAGGCGCCGATCTCCTGTGCCCGGCCGTCGGTTCGGACCGCATAGATCTCACCGCCCTCGGAGCTGGACCCGCCCGTCGAGGCCAGAAGCGCGTAGCCGAAGCGGCCGCTCGAGTCGAACACGAGCCCGCCGTCGGAGGCGACTCCGGGAAGCGTCGCAAGGAGGGTGATCGAAGAGCCGTCGCGCGCGATCCGGTAGATGCGGTTGTCGGGAAGATGGCAGTAGACGCCATCGGGCCAGTAGGCGATCACGGGCACTGCGCAGCGCACCTCCTCGCCGCCGAGGCCGCCGGCGAAGGACGTGAACTGGTGGACACCGGCGCCGGTCGCGTCGGCCGCCTCGATCTGGGAGGCGTTCTCGGGCAGGTAGAGGAAGGAGGTGCCCGTCCAGACGACCCCGCTGAGCGGCAGATCGGTCTGCGCGAAGGTCGAGAAGGTCAGCGTCGGGCCGGCCGGGGTCGCGCCGCTTCCCCCCGCGAGGGCAAGGGCGGCGAGGACGCCCGCCAGCGTGAGGCGCCTGCTCCGCCGCCACCGAAACCCGGTTTCGCGAGCACGCGCAGGGCGGTCGCGCGCCGAGCTCACAGATGCTCCGTCAGATCGCGTTGCAGAGCTCACGGTGGCATTCTCCTAGGTCGCTGTGACCTCGTTGACGAGGACGGATTCGCGGTTGCCGAGGTCGGTGATCCAGATCAGGTAGTAGCGCGCCTGCATGCCGTTCAGCCGGAACGTCGTCGACCTGCGGCCGACCTGCGAGCTCGAATCGTCGGCGAACGGCCCTGCCTCGTTGTTCCCCGCTTGGATGACCGCCGTATAGCCGGGAGTGGCGGAGAGGACCGTGATCGTGTGCACCTTGCGGGCGCTTCCCGCGTCGAGGACGATCCCGACGCCCGGCTTGCCGAGCACCCGGTCGTAGTACTGCTCGGTGCTCCAGTAGGTCGAGGGGTTCCCGTCCGTGGCATTCGGGACCAAGCGGGGATTCTCGATGTGGTTGTTCCCGTACGGGTCATAGGAGCGCACGGCTTTGAGCCTGATCGGCGTCGAGCCGCCGCCGCCGCCACCCGCGACGCCGTTCCCAGGGCTTCCGCGAGTCAGCGCAAGGACGAGCGCGGTCGCGGCGCCAGCCGCGATCACGGTCACCCCCACCAGCAGCCAGCGCCGCTGGCGGGCGCCGGCAAAGCGCGCCGGATGCGAGCGATCGGCCTTGACGACCCGAAGCACACCTGTCGCACCGGTCGTCTCGCTCGTGCGGAGATCGGCGAGACACGCCTCGAGCTCGGCGCAGAACGCCGCCATCGACGGAAAGCGGCCGGCCGGGTTCTTCGCGAGCGCCCTCTCGACCGCCTGCTCGACCCGGCGCGGCACCTCCGGGCGTTTCAAACTGACCGGCGGCGGCGGCGAGTTGATGTGCTGCATCGCGACCGCGACGAAGTTGTCGCCCGCAAACGGCACCTCGCCGGTGAGCAGCTCGTAGAGGACGATCCCGAGCGAATAGACATCTGTCTGCTCGTCGACGCGGCGCCCCTGGGCCTGCTCGGGCGAGATGTAGTCGCAGGTGCCGAGCACGGTCCCGGTCGCGGTCTCGTCCCCCTGCGACTCGAGCGGACGCGCGATCCCGAAATCGGTCACCTTCACCTCGCCCTTCCCGTTCAGGAGCACGTTCTGCGGCTTGACGTCGCGGTGCACGAAGCCCTTCTGGTGGGCAAAGGAGAGCCCGCGCGCGATCTCGATCGCAAGCTCGAGCGCACGCTCGATCGGCAGGGGGCCGGTGCGGCTGACGAGCTGCTTGACGTTCTCGCCGGGGATGAACTCGAAGACGATGAAGGGGCGGCCGTCGTGGTCGCCCCGATCGATCACCGCGACGATGTTCTGGTGGGAAAGTCCGGCGACGAGCTTCGCCTCCCGGCCGAAACGGTCGACGACGTCCTGCTGGGAGTTCAGCCGCTCATGGAGCACCTTGAGCGCGACGTCGCGCTCGAGCACCCGGTCGTGGGCGCGGTAGACGCTCGACATACCGCCGGATCCGACGAGCTGCTCGAGCTCGTACCGATCCGCGACGAGCTCGCCGGGCATCAAGGTCGTGCTACCTCCCGGCCGAAACTCAGGCGAGTACGGCTTCGAGCGCCTCTTCCCATGCGCCGAGCGCTTCCTCGAGCTCCGCATCCGCGATCACGAGCGGAACGAGAACTCGGATGCAGTTGCCATAGACGCCGCACGTGATCAAGAGCAGCCCGCGCTGCAGGGCGGCCTCGGTCACCCTGTTGGCCAGCGCCTTGGCCGGCTTCGCGGTCGCGGGGTCGGCGACCAGCTCGATCGCGAGCATCGAGCCGAGGCCGCGCACATCTCCGATCGCGGGCCAGCGCTCCTGCCAGGCGAGCATCCGGGCGCGAATGATCTCGCCGATCGTGTTCGACCGCTCGACGAGGCCCTCGTCGTCGATCACGTCGAGTACGGCGAGCGCCGCGGCCTGCGCGACCGGGTTCCCGACGTAGGTCCCGCCGACGCCGCCGGCCACGGGCGCGTCCATGATCTCGGCCTTGCCGAGCACGCCCGAGAGCGGCAGGCCGTTCGCGATCGACTTCGCGACGCAGATCAGATCCGGCTCGACGCCCGAGTGCTCGATCGCGAAGAACCGCCCGGTCCGGCCGAAGCCTGTCTGCACCTCGTCGGCCACGAACACGATCCCGTGCTTGTCGCACACCTTGCGGACGCCCGCCACGAACTCGCGCGGAGCGACGATGAACCCGCCTTCGCCCTGCACCGGCTCGAGCACGATCGCCGCCACGGTCTCAGCGGCCACGGTCGTCGTGAACGTGCGCTCGAGCGCCGCAAGCGCATCGGCGGCGGAGATGCCGCGGTAGGCGTTCGGGAACGGCACGCGGTAGACCTCGGGCGCGAAGGGGCCAAGCCCGGCCTTGTAGGGATGGACCTTCGAGGTGAGTGAGAGCGAGAGCAGCGTCCGCCCGTGGAAGGCGCCCTCGAAGGCGATCACCGCCGGGCGCCCCGTGTAGGCGCGCGCAAACTTGACGGCGTTCTCGACCGCCTCGGTGCCCGCGTTGAAGAATGCGGCCTTGACCGGGCCGCCGATCGGGACCCGCTCGGCGAGCCGCTCGGCGAGCGCGACGTACAGCTCGTAGGGGACGATCGTGAAGTCGGTGTGGCTGAACCGGTCGAGTTGCTCGTGCGCCGCGGCCACGACGTCAGGATGGCTGTGCCCCACATTGAGGCTCCCGACACCGCCGGTGAAGTCGATGAAGGTGTTCCCGTCGACGTCGGTCAGCGTGGCGCCGCGCCCCGACTCGGCCACGATCGGGAACGTGAGCGCGAGCGGCTTCGCAACGGCACGCGCGATCCGCTCCCCGATCTCCCGCGACCGCGGCCCCGGAATCTCGGTCTTGAGCTCGATCGTCCGCGTCACAGCCATAGAGCCAGACTACCGGACGCACCCGAGGCTCTTTCCGAGCGCGGGGAGCCGCGCGGCTCGGTCTCGACAGCACTCCGGCCACTCTGCCAGAGCCGAGATCTCACACCTTGGCAGAGGCAGCTCACCGCTCCGACCTGGGAGCCTCGTGGAGGTAGCTCGTTTAGCACCCCTGCTGGCTCGCTCTTCCCGACGGTTAACGATCGAGGCCGCCTGGTTAGGGCGGCCTCGATCTCGGTTACCAGCTTGGATTTCGTAGGAGCGCTTCCGGCCGACCTCGTCGGCGGCGCGCTTGCGCGACATCCCCTACGCTGGCTAGACGATTCCCCTTCAGGTCTCGGGGACACGCCCCTACGAGCTGGTACCTCCACTGCCCGTACTGGAAATCTCCATCTACCGGACCACCTCCTTTCCGCGGTTAATCCGATAGTAGCCAGCCGGTCAAGACGGAGGTGACCTCCAACCCGTTGTCCATCGGCACGGTGACGCTCACAAGGGTGGGATCGGCCTGCCTGGCAGAGGAGTACGCGCGCAACGGCTCGTGGGAGACGACGTTGTCGGCGACGATCACAGCGCCGGGCCCGAGCCGCGCCCGCGCGAGCTGGAACAGCGCCTCGTAGTCGTCCTTCCAGGCGTCCAGGAAGACGAGGTCATAGGGCCCTTCGAACCGCGCGAGCGACTCGAAGGCGTCGCCCGGGATCACGTCGATCGATTCGGAGAGGCCCGCCTCGGCGATGTTGCGGGCAGAGGCCTCGAGCTTCACCGGGTCGGCCTCGAGCGAGGTGACGTGCCCGCCGTGCAGGCGCGCGGCCGCGCCGAGCCAGATCGTGGAGTAGCCGCGCGAGCCGCCGATCTCGAGCACCTGTGCGGCCGGGCGGCCGGCACAGAGGGCGAAGAGCAGCGCGCCGCTCGAAGGCTCGATCTGGAGCGAGCGCTCCGAGCTGGGAAGGCCGGCAGCCGCCTCGCGCGCGTTCTCCTCCTCGAGCCGGCGCAGCACCGAACGGACGCGCTCCTCGAGCATCAGCGCGTCCGCTCCCGCTCGACCTCGTCGCGCACCCAGCAGCTCGCCAGATGGTCGTTGACCACGCCACATGCTTGCAGAGCGGCGTAGGCGGTCGTCGGGCCGACAAAACGGAAACCGGCGCGCCGCAGCCGGTTGGCGAGCGCGACCGACTCTGGAGTCGACGATTGCCAGTCGGACGGGCTCGCAGGTGCGGAGTGGCCCTCGGGGCGGTGGGCCCACAGGAGCTCCTGGAGCGGCTCCCCGGCCTCGCGCAGCGCCACCGTCGCGCGGGCGTTGGAGATCGCGGCCTCGATCTTCGCGCGATGACGCACGATCCCGGCGTCCGCGAGCAGTCGCTCGACCTCCGCCGGGCCGAAGCGCGCGACCCGATCCGGGTCGAAGCCCGAGAACGCCTCGCGGAAGGCCGGGCGTTTGCGCAGGATCGTCAGCCAGGAGAGGCCGGACTGGAAGCCTTCGAGGCAGAGTCGCTCGTAGACCCCGCGCTCGTCGCGCACCGGCCGGCCCCACTCCTCGTCGTGGTAGCGGACGTACTCGGCGTCGGGCGTCGACCAGCAGCGGACGAGCTCAGGCGTCAATCTCGACCACGACGATCCCGTCCTCGACGCGAACCGGGAAGGTCCGCACGGGCAGGTAGGCCGGGAGCGACAACGCGCGCCCGCTCTCGAGGTCGAAGCTGGCGCCGTGACGCGGGCAGACGACCGTGCACGCCTCCTCGTCCCAGTTGCCGAGGCAGAGCGGGCCGTCGTCGTGCGAGCAGCGATCCTCGATCGCGCGAAGCTCGCCGGCGCAGTTGTAGACGCCGATCCGGTACGGCTCCAGCTCGAGCAGCTGCATCGCCCCGGGGGGCAGCTGCTCGAGCGGCCCCACTCGTACCTCACTCAAAGTCGAGGCCTTGCCACTCCTCGGGGAGCGGCGTGCCCTTGGAGCGGTTGAGCGCGACCTTGACCACGCCGAGCCCGAGGATCGCGCACTTCATCCGCACCGGAGTGAGCGGGATCCCGACCTCCTCGAGGATCTCCTCCGTGGGCAGCGCGGCGACCTCGGCGACCTTCTTTCCCTTGACGAGGTCGGTCAGCATCGAGGTGGCCGCCTGCGAGACGGCGCAGCCGCGCCCCTCGAAGCCGATCTCTTCGATCGTCTCGCCGTCTTCGCCGAACCTGATCGAGACCGTGACCTCGTCACCGCAGAGCGGGTTCTGGCCCTCCGCGCGCGCATCGTGCGGCTCGAGCAGCCCGTAGTTGTGCGGGTGCTTGTAGTGGTCGAGGATGTTCTCCCGGTAGAAGTCTTCGAACTCGCCCATCTAGCTCATCAGCTCCCGCGCCTTGCGGACGGCCACGCCGAGGCGATCGATCTCCTCGGGCACCGTGTAGAGGTAGAAGCTGGCGCGGTTGGTGGCGCTGACGCCGAGCTTGCGCATCAGCGGCTGGCAGCAGTGGTGGCCTGCGCGGATCGCGATCCCGTCGAGGTCGAGGATCTGCGCCATGTCGTGCGGGTGGACGCCTTCGACGTTGAACATCACGATGCCCGCACGGCGCTCCGGCGCCGGGCCGTAGAGCTCGATTCCCGGGACGTCTGCGAGGACGTCGAGGGCGTAGGCGGCGAGCATGTGCTCGTGCGCCTCGATCGCCTCGAGGCCGACCGCCTCGAGATAGTCGATCGCAGCGCCGAGGCCGACCGCCTCGGCAACCGGCGAGGTGCCCGCCTCGAACTTGGCGGGGAGCTCGCCCCAGCTCGTCTTCTTGTCGCCCACGTTCCTGATCATGTGCCCGCCGAGCAGGAAGGGCTCCATCTCGAGCAGGATCTCGGTGCGGCCCCAGAGAAAGCCGATTCCGCTCGGCCCGCACATCTTGTGGCCGGAGGCGGCGACGAAGTCGGCGCCGAGCGCCTGGACGTCGAGCCTGATGTGCGGCGCCGCCTGCGCCGCGTCGCAGGTGAGGATCGCGCCGCGCTCGTGCGTCCACTCCGCGAGGCGCTTGGTGTCGCCGATCGTGCCGAGCGAGTTCGAGACGATGTTCGCGGCGACGACCTTCACGTTCTCGAGCTCGGACACCTCGTCGAGCAGGAGGTCGCCGTTGTCGTCGATCGGGATGATCCGGAACTCGGCGCCGGTGCGGTTGGCGACGTACTGCCAGGGGACGAAGTTCGAGTGGTGCTCGAGCTGGGTCGCGAGCACGACGTCTCCGGGGCCGAGCCGGGCGAGGCCGTAGGCATACGCGACGAGGTTGAGCCCCTCGGTGGCGTTGCGAACGAAGATGATCTCGCGCTCGGAGGGCGCGTTGACGAACGCGCGCACCTTCTCGCGGGCCCCCTCGAGGCCGGCCGTGGCGCGCTCGCCGAGCTCGTAGACGCCCCGGTGGACGTTCGAATACGACGTCTCGTAGAACTCCGTCATCGTTTCGAGCACCTGGCGCGGCTTCTGCGAGGTCGCAGCCGAGTTCAGATATGCGAGCGGCTTGCCGTGAAAGGTCTGCTCGAAGATCGGGAAGTCGGCGCGCAAGCGCGCGGCGTCAAGCACCGGTTGGACTCTAAGCGCCATGGAACCACTGTACCGAGGCGCCTTCGCGGGCCGTTGCCTGGTGACTATCGTGCCGCGACCGTGAGTTTTCCACCGCCTGGGGACAGTTCGTGACGCTTTTGGCTCCTGTCCTCGCCACGGGAGGCGTGAGTGTCTGAGTTCGTCTACTCGATGTACCGGGCAGACAAGTTCTACGGGGCCGAGCGGCAGGTGCTCGCGAACATCTCGCTCTCGTTCTTCCACGGGGCGAAGATCGGGGTGCTGGGGCCAAACGGAGCCGGGAAATCGACGCTGCTTCGGATCATGGCGGGGCGCGAGGAGACCTCGAGTGGCGAAGCGCGGCTCGCCCCGGGCGCGACCGTCGGGCTGCTCGAGCAGGAGCCCGAGCTCGACCCGGCGAGGGACGTGCGCGGAAACGTCGAGGACGGCGTCCGCGAGCTGCGCGACCTGCTCGACCGCTTCAACGCGATCTCGAACGCCTTCGCCGAGCCCGACGCCGACTACGACACCCTGCTGGCCGAGCAGGCGAAGGTCCAGGACGAGATCGACCGGCGCGACGCCTGGTCACTCGAGGCGACCCTCGACCGCGCAATGGACGCGCTGCGCCTCCCCGAGGGGGAGCGCGACGTGACCACGCTCTCGGGCGGCGAGCGCCGCCGCGTCGCGCTCTGCCGCCTCCTGCTCTCGGCGCCCGACCTGCTGCTCCTGGACGAGCCGACCAACCATCTCGACGCCGAGTCGGTCTCCTGGCTCGAGCGCTTCCTCGCCGACTACAAGGGGGCCGTGATCGCGGTCACCCACGACCGCTACTTCCTCGACAACGTCGCGGGCTGGATCCTCGAGCTCGACCGGGGCCGCGGCATCCCGTTCCAGGGCAACTACTCCTCCTGGCTCGAACAGAAGGAGGCGCGCCTCGCGGTGGAGGAGAAGCAGGAATCGGCCCGCCGCCGCACCCTCGCACGCGAGCTCGAGTGGGTGCGCATGAGCCCGCGCGCGCGCCACGCGAAATCGAAGGCCCGCCTGGGCGCCTACGACAAGCTCTTCGCCGAGGAGCAGCAGGTGAGGCTCGACCGCGTCGAGATCCACATTCCCTCCGGGCCGCGCCTCGGCTACC
>DATKRX010000130.1:0-8769 GCA_035531915.1 Gaiellaceae bacterium
GACGAGCGAGTGCACGAGGTATGCGGGCAGAACGAGCGCGAGAGCTAGCTCATGTCCGCGGCGACGCAAGCTGCCGCGCAGGAGGCTCGCCGCGGCGAACAGGAACAGCACCAGGCCGACGACGCCGGTCTCGGTGAGGAACTGCAGCGGCAGGTTGTGCGGCTCGATCGTGAAGTCGAGGTAGCTCGCGCGGTAGCGCAGGTTGGTGAGGTTGAACGACCCCGCCCCCGTGCCGAGGAGCTCGTGCTGCCTCCAGCCGTGCAGCGCCTGATTCCACCACGCAAAGCGGAAGTTAGAGCTCGTCGAGGCGATCCGGCCGCCGCCGTTCCCGAGCTCGCCCGTGCCGCCGCCCTTGAGCGCGACCACGGCCACGACGCCCACGACGGCGGCGACCCCGGCGGCGAGCAGGCTGCGCTTCAGGGCCGGTGTGACGCGCGGGGGCGGGACACGCTCGAGTGCGAGCGCTGCGGCGGCGCCGGCAAGGAGCAGCGCGCCGAAGATCAGGCCGTCGCGCCAGCGTTCATGCGACGACACGCCGTCGCTCGTCACCCCGGGCAGCGTGAACGACACCGCGAGAACGACAGCTGCGGGCGCCGCGGCCGCGAAGAGCGTCATCGCGCTCTCGAGGCGCTCGTCCGTGAGCACGAACCACGCTGCGAGGACGAGGATCCCCGTGAGCAGACCGCCGCGCGAGTAGGTGAGCACGAGGGCGACGATCCAGCCGTAAGCCAGAAGCGTCCCGCCGCGTCCCCGGCGCCAGAGCGCGAGCGGCAACGCGATGTCGGCGAGGAGCGCGAGCTGGTTCCACAGCCCGACCGGCCCGCGCAAGCGGGCGAGCCTCCCGTAGTCGGGGTAGAGGAACGGCAGCACCTTGCCCGCGAGCGACCAGACGACGACCGCCCCGAGGAGCACGCAGAGGCCGAGGGCGAGCTGTCGCGTGCGCGAAGCGAGCCACAGCCCGAGCGCCGCGAAGAGGAGGTAGACGAGCCCGCGGTCGGCGTAGTCCCACGAGCGGTCGGGCAGCGACGACCACGCGATCGAGAGCGCGAGCCACCCTACGAGCGCCGCGAGCGAAGCGAGCGAGGCGACGCCTCCGGGAAGGCCACGGGTCGCGAGCAGGTAGAGCAGCACGGCCAGCGCGCCGCCGCCGAGCCACATCAGCGACCCGTTTCCGACGCCGCCGCCGAAGAAGACGGCGAGCCCGGCGAGGACGAGAGGAGCGGCGAGCGGCAGTTCCCGGATCGCCCGCATCTCGCGCGAAGCTACCATCCCCCGCCGACGTGTCCGGAACGCTCACAAAAGCCTTACAGCGCCGTCGTACGCTCGCGTTCGCCGTGCCGTCGCTGAAGCTGTTCGTCCGGATGGCGATCGTCGCCGCCGCCCTCGTCGCCGCCGTTTCGCATGCGTCGCCCGCCGCTGCCGCGACGCCCTGCTGGAAGCTGCTTTTGAACGACTGGTACGACGGCCGGATCGACCACACCTACGCGGTCCACTGCTACCAGGACGCGCTGCACCACCTGCCGGCCGACGTGCAGACCTACTCGAGCGCGCACGACGACATCCTCCGCGCGCTGCAGAGCGCCGAGGCCCTGCAGAAGCGGGCCGGGCACAAGGTCGGGCCGAACAGTCTCGTCGTGCCGCCGAAGGTCAAGCCGGGCAAGGGCGGCAAGGGCGGAACGACGACGAGCGCCGTCGCACCGGTCGGCCGCAAGCCCGGCAAGGGCCTCGGCGGGATCGCAGACCAGCTCAACCCGTCCAGCGCCTCGTCGCTGCCGCTGCCGCTGCTCGTGCTCGGCGGCCTCGCGCTCCTGCTCGTCGCCGCCGGCGGCGCCGGGCTCGTCGCGAAGCGGATCCAGGCCCGAAAACGCGCGTCGTAGAAGCTCTCACAGGATGAGGTTCGTCGGTCCGGGTGCGGCCGGGTGACACAACGGCTCATTCTGTGAGAGCTTCTTAACTCTTCTGGGCGGCGGTACCATGTGCCGTCCGAGGACCGCTCTACGCTCCGTCTCCCTTTCGGATCACCGAACTATCGAGGTTCGCACGCGGAGACCGTGCGTATAGAGGAGGCGACAAGATGGCGTCCGTAGAGCACGACCAGACCGTCCAGATCCATCCCGACGAGCTCGTCAATCACGTTGTCGACGAGGATGCCACCCTCGCCGTCAAGCGCCTGTTCACGATCCCAGGCCGCGACCCCTACGACGAGGTCGAGTGGGAGATCCGCGACGCGCACATCCCGGGAAAGAACGGGCCGGCCTTCGAGCAGAAGGACGTCGAGTTCCCGAAGTTCTGGTCACAGACCGCGACGAACATCGTCGCGCAGAAGTATTTCCGCGGCAGGATGAGTTCCCCCGAGCGCGAGAACTCGGTGCGCCAGATGATCGGCCGCGTCGTCACGACGACGGGAACGTGGGGCCGCGCAGGGGGTTATTTCGCCAACGAAGAAGAGGCACAGACATTTGAACACGAATTGAAGGCGATTCTCGTGAACCAACTCGCAGCTTTTAATTCCCCCGTGTGGTTCAATGTCGGCTTTGAAGAGCGTCCACAATGCTCAGCGTGCTTTATTCTTTCTATCGATGATTCCATGGACTCAATTCTCGATTGGATTAGACGTGAAGGAATCATCTTTAGAGGCGGTTCTGGTTCGGGGATAAACCTTTCGCGTTTGCGCTCGTCGAAGGAGCAACTTTCGAAGGGCGGGTACGCCTCCGGGCCAGTGTCTTTTATGCGTGGTGCCGACGCCTCCGCTGGAACAATCAAATCGGGTGGCAAGACGAGGAGAGCCGCAAAGATGGTCGTGCTCGACGTCGACCATCCCGACATCGTCGAATTCGTTTGGTGCAAGGCAAAAGAAGAGGAAAAAGCGCGCGTCCTCGAGGCTGCCGGTTACGACATGTCCCTCGACTCTCCGGACTGGTCGTCGATCCAGTACCAGAACGCCAACAACTCGGTCCGTGTCTCTGACTCGTTCATGCAGGCCGCGGAAGCCGACGGCGACTGGAACCTCACCGCGCGCGTCGACGGCTCGGTCGTCGAGACGATGAAGGCGCGCGACCTGCTCCGCCAGATCGCCGATGCTGCATGGCGCTGCGCCGATCCGGGAGTCCAGTACGACACGACGATCAACTCGTGGCACACACTCCCGAACACCGGGCGGATCAACGCGTCGAACCCGTGCTCCGAGTACATGTCCATCGACGACAGTGCGTGCAACCTCGCCTCGCTCAACCTGATGAAGTTCCGCCGGGAGGACGGCGAGCTCGACGTGGAAGCGTTCGAGCATGCCTGCGACGTGGTCTTCCTCGCGCAGGAGATTCTCGTCGGGAACTCGTCGTATCCGACGCCGGAGATCGAGCGCAACGCAAAGGCCTATCGGCAGCTCGGGCTCGGCTACGCCAACCTCGGTGCCCTGCTGATGGCGCGCGGGCTTCCGTACGACTCCGATGAGGGCCGCGCATACGCAGCAGCGATCACCGCGCTCATGACCGGGCGGGCCTACCGCAAGTCGGCCGAGATCGCCTCGCGAATGGGGCCGTTCGCCGGCTACCGCGCGAACGCGGCGGCGATGATTGGCGTGATCGCGAAGCACCGCGCCGCGGTCGGGAACATCGCCGAGCAGGAGACCGTCCCGAGCGACTTGCTCGCTTCGGCACGCAAGTCGTGGGACGATGCCCTGAACTTGGGCGAGGTGCACGGCTACCGCAACGCGCAGGCGACGGTGCTCGCACCTACCGGCACGATCAGCTTCATGATGGATTGCGACACGACCGGCGTCGAGCCCGACTTCTCGCTCGTCAAGTCGAAGAAGCTCGTAGGCGGCGGCGAGATCACGATCGTGAACAAGACCGTGCCGCTCGGCCTCGAGAAACTCGGGTACGCGCCGAGCGAGGTTGCCGAGATCGTCGCCTACATCGACGAACGAAACACGACCGTCGGCGCGCCCTACGTCAAGACCGAGCATTACCCGGTCTTCGATTGCGCTATCGGCGAGCGTGCGGTCCACCACAGCGGCCACGTGAAGATGATGGGCGCGGTCCAGCCGTTCATCTCCGGCGCGATTTCGAAGACCGTCAACCTGCCCGAGAGTACGACCATCGACGAAGTGGCCCGGGTCTACCTCGACGCGTGGAAGCTCGGCGTGAAGGCGATCGCCATCTACCGCGACAACTGCAAGGTCGCCCAGCCGCTGTCGGGCAAGTCCGACAAGACACAGGGAACGCTCGCCCCCGCGGCCGGCCAGGGTGCCGTGTCGCCGCGTCGCCGCCGGCTGCCCGACGACCGCACCGAGATCGGACGCAAGTTCCGCGTGGGCGAGTACGAGGGGTACATCCACGTCGGCGTGTTCGACGACGGCACCGCCGGCGACATCTTCGTCGACATCGCCAAGGAAGGCACCACGCTCGCCGGCCTGATGAACTCGTTCATGATCTCGGTCTCGCTCGGGCTGCAATACGGCGTGCCGCTCGAGGTGTACGTCTCGAAGTTCGCTCACATGCGCTTCGAGCCCTCCGGCCTCACGAACGACCCCGACATCCGCAGCGCGAAGTCGATCGTCGACTACGTCTTCCGCTGGATGGGCAAGAAGTTCCTCACCGTCGACCAGCAGGAAGAGGTCGGGATCCTTTCACCCGAGGTACGGGCGCGCCTCTCGGCCGCCTACGCCGCAGGCGCACCGGAGCTCCCGGTGCTCGAGATGCCCACCCCTGGCCAGACAGCGCTCTTCAACACGCACGAGGACGCGATCGAATGCTCTCGCTGCGGCGGCCGGATGGTCCGCGCCGGCACCTGCTACACCTGCCGCGACTGTGGCACCTCCACCGGCTGCGGCTAGCAAGCTCGGAGAGCCGGCCTGATTGACGTGAGGGGTGAAAGCCCCTCACGTCGTTTCGTGGGGCGGTCACGACCTCGGGGCCGACGCCGGGATGACATCAGACCCGGCGGTTACGCCTCAGGTCAGGACTTCGCCGGCACCGCGGCCCCGGCCAGCTTTGACGCGAGGTCGGTGACGTCGAACACTTGATCCGACGGCGGCGCGACCACGTTGACGGCGGTGCCGTAGTCGCTGATGTCCAGCATCACGGCCACGCCGACTTTGCCCCCGTTGCTTTGCACCTGCTCGTCGATCGTCAGCTTGTGGACGAGCCCGTCGCCAGCGCCGATCCACACATCGACCGGGATCTGGCTCGGCGCACCGGACGCGATCAGCTGGTTCGCGAGCGCCTCCCCGGCCTGCCCTGCGAGCTGCGCGGCCTTCTGCAGGTCGATCGATGCCGTGTAGTGCGTGGTGGCGACGCCGTCGATCGTCTCGGCGCCGAGCTCGTCGACCGAACCACTCGCGCGCAGCAGGTCGAGCGCCTGGGTCGGATTCTGATCGAACCCGCCCATCAGCTGGTTCAGGTCGAGGCCGAGGCTCTTGCCGGCCTGCTCGAGATCGAGCCTGATCCACGGGGCCCCGCTGGGGAGCATCGTTTCGAGCATCGGGGCGTTCACGTACAGGACCGGATCGCCGTTTTCCTGCAGGTAACGCAGCTCGACGCTCCCGGGGAGGGAGGAGAGGCCCATCGTGATGTCGCCCGCGCTCTGGTCGAACACGCCCTGTCCGGTCATCGTGACCGTCCCGCCGCTCGGATCGGTGATCGCGACTGACATCGCCAGTTTTGCGCCGCCGGCGTTCTCGGTCTTGGTCGCCGCCGCCGCCGCGACGGGGTCGATCACCTTCGAGACGCCTAAGGCCGTCAGCGCGACAAGCACACCGAGGAGCCCGAGTGCGAGAGCTATACGCCTACCCTTCATGCCCCTCTTGTAGACGCACGCCGCGAGAAAGTCAAACCCCCTCACCGACGCTCGAATGCGAGCCTGACGCCGAAACCGATCAGGACGAGGCCAGTGAACCGGTCGAGTGCCTTACGCACGGCGGGCCTGCGAAGCACCCCGCTCGCGTGCCCGACGGCCAGCGCGTACGCCGCCAGCCAGACGAGTGTCAGCACCGCGAACGTCACGCCCATCAAGAGCAGCGGCAAGAACGCCGACCCGTGGCCGTGCACGAACTGCGGCAGCAGGCTGGTGAAGAAGACGGCGATCTTCGGATTCCCGAGGTCGCTGAGGACACCCTGGCGGAGCGCGCGCAAGCCGCTCGCGGCCCGGCTCGACGGATCGTCGCCGCCCGCCAGCCCGCGCGAGCGCAGCATCTGGATGCCGATCCAGGTCAGGTAGACCGCACCGACGACCTTGAGGGTGAAGAAGGCGACCGACGAGGCCCGAAGGAGCGCCGCAATCCCGAGCGCCGCCGCTGCCGTCCAGATCGTCAGTCCGACGGACACACCGACCGCCGCGAACACCCCGAAGCGGCGGCCGCCGACGACCGCGTTCTTGGTCACCATCGCCGTGTCGGGTCCCGGGGTCACGATCAGGAGCACCGAGAGCGCGAGAAACGGCAAGACATCCACGTGCATGCTCGCCAGTATTGCGGAGGGCTTCCCGTGGGTGAGCACCGAATGATAGTGAGATTTAGTCTCACTATCTGCTAAAGTTGCGCGCGGTGCACGCCCTTCTCACTTTGCTCTTCACGATCGTCGGCATCGGCGTCGGCGTCAAGCAGTCACGGGTCTGCCGGCTCGAGCGACTGCTCGCGGCACTCCATAAGTCGACGGGCCGATAGTGGCAGCGATCGAGCTCCGGGACGCGGCGGTCCGGCGCGGCGGCGAGACGGTCTGGAGCGACGCGACGCTCGAGATCGAACCGGGCGAGCTCGTCGCCGTCCTCGGGCCGAACGGCGCCGGCAAGTCAACGCTCCTGCGCCTCCTGCTCGGGCTCGAGCCGCTGTCGGCAGGATCGGTGAGGGTGCTAGGAGGCGAGCCGGGAGCTCGTAACGAGCGGATCGGCTACCTGCCGCAGCGGCACGGCGTCGACACGGCGATACGGATCCGCGGCGTCGACATCGTGCGGCTCGGGCTGGATGGAAACCGTTTTGGGCTGCCGCTCTCCGGACGAGCCGCCGCGCGGGAGCGCGTGAGCGAGGCGATCGCGCGTGTCGGCGCCGACGCCTACGCTCGCCGGCCGATCGGCGAGCTCTCGGGAGGCGAGCAGCAGCGGCTGCTGATCGCGCAGGCACTCGTCGGAGCGCCGGAGCTGCTCTTCCTCGACGAGCCGCTTGACGGGCTCGACCTGCCGAACCAGACGGCGGTCTCGGCGCTCCTCTCCCGGATCAGTCGCTCCGACAACGTCACGGTCCTGCTCGTGGCGCACGACGTCAACCCGCTCCTCCCCTACGTCGAGCGGGTCGTCTACATCGCGCGCGGCAAGGTCGTCGCCGGTGCGCCGGAGCAGGTGATCACGAGCAAGACCTTGAGCGACCTCTACGGCGTCCCCGTCGAGGTGCTCCGGGCCTCGGACGGACGACTCGTCGTCGTCGGCGAGCCGGAAGCCCCGGCTCACCACGGCGCCCACCACGCGCATTGAATCCTCACCTTTCCCTTGACCCCGTCTCCGACGTGCAGCAGCTGCTCGTCTACCCGTTCATGGTCAGCGCCCTCGAGGCCGGGACGATCGTCGCCGTCGTCGCCGCGGTTGCCGGCTGGTTCATGGTGCTACGGCGGCAGAGCTTCGCCGGGCACACGCTCTCGGTGATGTCGTTTCCGGGTGCGAGCGGCGCGGCGCTCGCCGGGTGGCCGCTCCCCGTCGGCTACTTCGTCGCCTGCGCGGTCGCCGCGGTCGCGATCGCCGGCGGCTCGCTCAGGCGCGGGGCACGTGACCGGCGGCAGGAGTCTGCGGTGATCGGCACCGTTCAGGTGGCCGGGTTCGCGCTCGGGTTCGTGTTCCTCAGCCGCTACAACGGCGTGCTCGAGAGCCTCGAGTCGCTGCTCTTCGGCTCCTTCCTCGGCATCACGCGCAGCCAGGTCGAGACGTTGCTCGGGGTCGGGCTCGGCACGCTCGCCTTCTTCGCGGTTGCGGGGCGGCCGCTCCTCTACGCCTCGGTCGACGAGCCACTCGCGCGGGCCCACGGAGTGCCCGTCCGCCTGCTCCACGTCGCCTTCCTCCTCGTGCTCGGGCTCGCGGTCGCCGCGACTGCGCAGATCACGGGCGTGCTGCTCGTGTTCGCGCTGCTCGTTGCGCCGGCGGCCGCTGCGAGGCAGGTCACGGCGCGGATCGGGCTCGGCCTGGCGCTGACGGCGGCGATCGGACTCGTGGTCACCTGGGTCGGCCTCGGGCTCGCGTACTTCACCGACCGCTCGAGCGGCTTCTACGTGACGACGCTCGCCTTCGGGATCTACCTCGCGGCCTGCGCCGGACGGTGGCTCGCGAGGAGGTTCGCGTGACCCAGGAGTTCGTCCGGAACGCTTTGATCGGAGGGTCCGCGACCGCGCTCGCCTCAGGGTTCGTCGGCTACTTCCTCGTCTTGCGGGCGCAGGTATTCGCGGGGGACGCACTGAGCCACGTGGCGTTCACGGGCACGCTCGCCGCGGCTCTGGCCGGCGTCGACCTCCGTCTCGGGCTGTTCGCAGCGACGGTGCTCGTCGGAGTCGCCTTCTCGGCGCTCGGCGGCCGCGTGCGGGAGGATGATGCGCCGATCGGCGTCGTCTTCGTCTGGGTACTGGGCCTCGGCGTGCTCTTCCTCGACCTCTTCAACCGTGGCGCGGGCGGGTCGAACGGCGTGATCGCCTCGCGGACGCTCTTCGGCTCGATCTTCAGCCTCACGGCCGCGCAAACCGAGGTGGCGGCGGTGATCGCGGTCGGGATCGTCGGCGGGATGGTCGCGATCGCAAGGCC
>DATKRX010000131.1:0-3571 GCA_035531915.1 Gaiellaceae bacterium
TGTCTGGACGGGGAAGGGATCGTGGATCCCGTGTTTTGCGAGCACCGCGACAAGCGGCGCGCTGACGCCAAGGTCAGAGAAGCTCATAGATTTTTTCGACTCCTTCGATTCAGGGTTCGAGACGCAAGAAACTCGAACGCCCCGGAAGGAGGAACGAGAAGCTTCAATCCCGCATGCGCCCGTATGGGCGCACAAGAAGGACCGTAGCACAGCGTGGTCTACAAGGACCCCGCCCAGAAGGGGGATGGTCACCCGCCTCGCGCCGGCTGCCCGACAGGCTCGGCGCCTGAGCCGTCGCTCATGCGAGGATAGCGAACGATGCCGCTCGCTAACGATGCCGTTCGTTGAGGATGCCGAATGCCAGGAAGGAGGCCGCGGATTGATCCTCGAGCAGTACTACCTCGGCTGTCTCGCACACGCCTCGTACCTGATTGCCGACGAGGCTGCCGGGGTGGCGGCGATCGTCGACCCGCAGCGCGACATCGGGCAGTACATCACCGACGCGCGCCGGCACGGCTGCCGGATCGAACACGTCTTTCTTACGCACCTCCACGCCGATTTCGTCGCAGGACACCTCGAGCTGCGCGACCGTGAGGGAGCGCGGATCTATCTCGGAGCACGCGCGAGCGCCGAGTACGAGTTCACACCGCTCGCGGACGGCGAGTCGGTCGAGTTCGGCGAGGTGCGGCTCGAGGCGCTCGAGACCCCCGGCCACTCGCCCGAATCGATCTCGATCCTCGTCTACGACCTCGCCGCCGATCCAGACCATCCCCATGCGGTGCTGAGCGGTGACACGCTCTTCATCGGCGACGTCGGCCGCCCCGACCTCCGGGCAGCTCTCGGGTGGAGCGCCGAGGAGCTCGGCAGCCTCCTCTACGACTCGGTGCGAACGAAACTCTTGCCCCTTCCCGACGACACCCTGCTCTACCCGGCGCACGGAGCAGGGTCGCTCTGCGGCAAGCATTTGAGCACGGAGACTGTCTCCACGATCGGCGTCCAGCGGCGCTACAACTACGCGCTCCAGCCGATGAGCCGGGACGAGTTCGTGCGTGTCGTCACCGCCGACCAGCCCGATTCGCCTGCGTATTTCACCTATGACGCGGTGCTCAACGCGAAGGAGCATCCGACCCTCGACCAGGCGCTCGAGGAGGGCCTGAGGTCGCTGTCTCTCGACGAAGTCGTCGAGCTCTCCAGGCGGGGGGCGCAGATCCTCGATGGGCGCTCGAGCGCCGACTTCGCGGGGGCGCACCTCGCGCAGAGCATCAACATCGGCCTCGACGGGAGCTTCGCGACCTGGGCTGGGACGATGCTCGATCACGCGAAGCCGATCGTGCTCGTGGTCGAGCCCGGCCGTGAGCACGAGGCGGCGACCCGGCTCGGCCGGATCGGCTTCGACAACGTCGCCGGTTACCTCGGCGGCGGCATGCTCGCGCTCGAATCGCGGCCCGACCTGGTCGAGCGGATCGAGCGGATCACCGCGGCGACACTCCTCGAGCAGCTCGAGGAGCCAGACCCGCCGCTCGTGCTCGACGTTCGTACCGAGTCGGAGCACGAGGCGGCCGGGATCGAGCAGAGCGTCAACATCCCGGTCGGCCGCCTGACCGAGCGGCTCGGCGAATTGCCGAGCGCCCGCCCGATCGTCGTCCACTGCTCGAGCGGTTACCGGTCCTCGATCGCCGCGAGCCTGCTCCATCGGAACGGGTTCGATGTCGCCGATCTCGTCGGCGGGCTCGAGGGCTCGCAGGCGCTCGTGTTCACGGGGCCGTCAGTTCGACCAGCCTGAGCAGCGTGTTCCAGTTGCGGGCGGTGCCGTTGACGCGGAGCCGCCGCTCGAAGTAGTCGAGCGTCAGCTTTGTCCGTCCCGACCCGCTCGGGAAGTGGAGGTAGAGCTCCCGTCCGGCCGCGTGGAACTCGTCGCCGGGCGACCTGTTGTGGTCGAGCGTTGAGAGTGACGCGGCTTTCGGCCGGTCACTCAGGAACAGGACGTGGAGCTTCTTCGGGTCGTCCTCGTCGAACGGGCTGCCCGCAGCGACCTTCGCGAGCTCCGGATGGGTGCGCAGGAGAACCGCGACCTTCAGTCCGCAGCGCTCGCTGATCGATCCCTCCATGCCCGCCACGATCGCTTTCGGGTCGCCGCCGCTCGCGAAGACGACGTTCCCGCTCTGGAGGTAGGTGACGACGTCGAGGTGCCCGAGGTCGTGGCAGAGCCTGCGAAGCTCCTCCATCGGGAGCGTGTTCTTCCCGCCGACGTTGATCCCGCGGAGGAGGGCTGCGTACATCCGGGTTGCTCTCATGCCATTATTCTCGCCCGGTGTCGATGCCCGTGGCGAGGGGAGTCGAGGTCGCCGAGCAGCCCTGGCTGGTTCCGGGTATACGGGCGATCGGGGCCGCAAGCCTCCTCTCGGACCTCGGGCATGAGGTGACGACGGCGCTCCTGCCGAGCTTCCTCAGCTCGACGCTCCATGCACCCGCCTCCTCTCTCGGGCTGAACGAGGGGATCGCCAACCTGTCGGCGGGCGCGGCGTTCGCTGGAGGGCCGCTCGCAGACGACCCGTCGCGGCAACGGGTGACGGCTGTCGGCGGGTACCTGTCGACGGCGGTGTTCTCGTCCGCGATCGGCCTCGCCGGTGCGGTGTGGCAGGTCTGCATGTTGCGTTCGATCGCCTGGGCTGCGTGGGGCGTGCGCAGCTCCTCGCGTGACGCGCTCCTCGCCGACATCATCCCGAGGGCCGCCTATGGCCGAGCGTACGGCTTCGAACGGGCGATGGGCAATCTCGGGGCGATCGGAGGCCGCTGCTCGTGCTCGTCTAGGCGGCCGGCGTCCGCACGGCGATTGTGATCTCGTTCATTCCCGGGGCGCTCGCGGCGCTTGCGCTCGTGGCCGCCGTTTGCGGTGAGCACGTTCAGCGCCGCGCCGGAGTGAGCGCTCGGACGGCGCTCAAGATCCCGAAGCGTCCCCGGGGCGGGCAGTCGGTTCCGATCTGCTTCGCCCGGAGCTCGAGCAGCGGGATCAGATGTGCGGTCGGCCGGAAGGGATCGGCGAGCAGCTCGCCGGAGCCGAGCGGCAGCGCGGCGACAACCGTCCCACCGACCTCGGCCACCACGTGGCGGCCGGGCGATACCGGCCGGCCTTCGAGCTTCCCCAGGCGGTCGAGTGCCTCGTCGTCGCAGACGCAGCAGAGCCGCAGCACCACCGCTTCGCTCGGGGCGCGCGATGTCTCGTTCCCCGAGCCCGTCCGGCGGAGGAAGGCCATGTGCAGGTCGTGGTCGAGCTCCCGCTGCCGATCGCGCAACACCATCTGCTGGAAATCCCGATGCATCGTCCAGTCCTCCCTTGTCCCGTTGCTCGTAACTCGTGTTACGATGTTACCGGTTACGTAACCTTTAAAGCAAGTTAAACGGTTAGGAGTTTGATGGTCGGAGCCGAGCTGATTCGCGATTTTGTGAATACGAAGGACATCCTCGATGGAGGAGAAGCTCTCACCGGTCCTCCCGAGCTGACGGCGTGGCTCGACCAGCACGGTCTGACCCGCGGTGAGGCGAGCGCATCCGCCGCCGACCTCAGGGCGGC
>DATKRX010000132.1:0-4326 GCA_035531915.1 Gaiellaceae bacterium
GCATCGTTCAGTCCTCCCTTGTCCCGTTGCCCGTAACTCGTGTTACGATGTTACCGGTTACGTAACCTTTAAAGCAAGTTAACCGGTTAGGAGTTTGATGGTCGGAGCCGAGCTGATTCGCGATTTTGTGAATACGAGGGACATCCTCGACGGAGCAGAAGCTCTCGCCGGTCCTCCCGAGCTGACGACGTGGCTCGACCAGCACGGTCTGACCCGCGGTGAGGCGAGCGCATCCGCCGCCGACCTCAGGGCGGCGATCGAGTTGCGCGAGGCGCTACGGCAGCTTCTGCTCGCGAACACCGGGCTCCCGATCGACACCGTCGGCGCGTTCGCAGTGCTCGACCGCGCGGCGCACCGCGCGCGGATCGAGCTCTGCTTCGAGGAGTGCGCGGGGCAGCTGCACCCAGCCGCCGCGGGCATCACCGCAGCGCTCGGCCGGATCGTGATCGGCGTGCACGGGGCGATGAGTGACGGCTCGTGGGGGCGCCTCAAGGCCTGCCGGGCCTCCGACTGCGAGTGGGCTTTCATCGACAGTGCGAAGAACCACTCGCGCGCGTGGTGCTCGATGCGTGTCTGCGGGAACCGCGAGAAGGCGCGCGTCTTCCGCGAGCGTCAACGCGCCGGCGCCAGCCCCAGCTCCTAATGACGCGTCCCGGGCGGGGGATCGGCCTCACTGGTTGGAGAGGACGGGATCAAGCCCGGCCGATTCGTGCGAGCTCCTTGACCTGACCGGCGGGCACCGCCGCCAGTCGGCCTCTGCGTCATTTACACTTGCGACCTTGTCGGTCTGGGAAATCGTCCTGATGCTCGTGCTGCTCAAGATCCCCATCGCCTACGTCGGCTGGGTGATCTGGTGGGCGATCAAAGCCGAGCCCGAGATCGGGACCCAGGGCGGCAACGAGAGCGTGAACTGGAGCCCGTGGCGGCGCCCGTCGCCGAGCGGCTCGCCCGTAGGGTCCTACCGCGGCGGCCCCTACCGCCGTTCTCGCGGCGAACGCCGCCATGAACGCATCGGAGGGATGCGGGCATGAACGGCTCCGGCCGCGATCTGGCCGCACGGGTCCTGCTCGTGCTCGCGCTCATCGGATCTGTAGTGATGCTCTTCGACCGCCCGTTCGGCGTCGCACCGCCGGCATTCGTGGCCGCGCTCGTTGGCGCCGCGATCAGCGGCAAGAACCGTCGCTTGGGCCTCGCGACGACGATGATCGTCACGGTCTGCTTCGTGATCGGCGCATCGATCGCTGTCTGGAACTCGCGCGCCCTCTACTGAGGCGGCCCGCGCACCGAAATCCTCGAGTTTCCTCGCTCAGGCGCCAGTTCTCCCGTTGCGCGCAAGCAGCGAGCGGCGCCACAACTCGCCGCGATCTCTCCCCTCCGGCGGACCTGACAACTGCCCGGCTCAACCGCCCGGTGGGCTCGACGAGCTTCACGTTCTGAACGCTCGGCCGCAGGAAGATCGGCGCTGCTACAAAACAAGGGATTGCAATGCATGACGTTGACGGCGTGAATGCCGGTTACGCGCGTCTGCTTCTCGAGGAGTATCTCGATAACCCCGAGGCCGTTCCCGCCGAGTGGCGCGCCCTATTCGAAGACGGCGACTCCGCCGTGCTCGAAGGCCTGCCCGGCCTTGCGCGGCTGCTCGAACGGCTGCCGCGTGACGACCACGAAGGGAACGGGCACGCCCCCGCCGCACCGCCCCCGGCGGCTGCCTCAGACGCTGCGCCAGCGCTGCCGGCTCAACCTGCTGCCGCGGCCCCTCCGGTTGCGCCCGCCCCGCCCGACACCGAGCTCCTAGGCGGAGTCGCGGCCGCGATGGCGCTCGTCAAGGCCCACCGGATGCACGGGCATCTCGCCGCTCGTCTCGATCCGCTCGGCTCCGAGCCGGTCGGCGACCCGGCTCTCGACCCGCTCCGGCTCGAGCCGAAGCTGACCCCCGAGCTCCAGGCGCGCATCCCGGCGTCCGTCCTTCGCATTCACGTGCCCGGCGACACGCTCGCCGAGGCGCTCCCGCGGCTCCAGGAGACCTACTGTGGCTCACTCGCCTACGAGATGGAGCACATCGGTGACCACGAGCAGCGGGTCTGGCTGCGGAAGGCGATCGAGTCGGGGCGGTTCCGCGGCCCGCTGCAGCCCGACGAGCAGCGCCGCCTCTATGCCCGTCTCTGCGAGACCGAGGGCATGGAGCGCTACCTGCGCCGCTCGTTCCTCGGCCAGAAGCAGTTCTCGCTCGAGGGCCTCGACGTGCTGATCCCGATGCTCGACGAGTCGATCGAGCTAGCCGCCACCGCTGGAGCGCGCGAGGTCGTGATCGGGATGGCTCATCGCGGCCGCCTCAACGTTCTCGCCCACACGATCGGCATGCCTTACGAGCAGATCCTGCGCGAGTTCGAGGGCGAGCGCACGATCGAGGTCGTCGGCTCGGACGCCGAGGGAGGCACAGGCGATGTCAAGTACCACCTCGGGGCCGAGGGCGTCCGCACGACCGTCGCGGGAATGATCGCCGTCACGCTGGCCGCCAACCCGAGCCATCTCGAGGCGGTCGACCCCGTCGTCGAAGGGATGACGAGGGCCGTGCAGACCGACCGCTCGTCGCGCACCGGCGCCTACGAGCCGTCGGCAGCGATGCCGGTCCTCCTCCACGGAGACGCCGCGTTCGCGGGCCAAGGCATCGTCGCCGAGACGCTCAACCTGTATGCGCTCGAGGGCTACTCGACCGGCGGCACGCTTCACCTGATCACGGACAACCAGATCGGCTTCACGACCGACCCCGCGCAGGGCCGCTCGACCCGCCACTCCTCCGACCTCGCCAAGGGGTTCGACACGCCGATCATCCACGTGAACGGCGACGATCCCGAGGCGGCGGTCTCGGCCGTCCGCCTTGCGCTCGCCTACCGCGCACGCTTCGGCCACGACGTCGTCATCGACCTGGTCGGCTACCGCCGCTTCGGCCACAACGAGCAGGACGAGCCGGCCTACACCCAGCCGATGATGGCCGCCCAGATCGAGAACCACCCGACAGTCCGCGAGCTGTACGGCGCCGATCTCGTCGCACGAGGCGTCCTCACCGAGGAGGAGGCCGAGCAGCAGGCCCACCAGGTGGAAACCCGTCTACGGACAGCACACGACCGGCTGCGCGCCTCGTTCGGACACGACGTCCCCGCCAAGTCCCCCGACGAGGCGGTTCCGCGCGAGGGCACGAGCGAGGTCGAGACCAGGGTCGGGCCCAAGCGGTTGCGGCGGCTGACCAAGCAGCTCCTGCGCACTCCCGAGGGGTTCACGATCAACCCGAAGCTCGGCAAGCAGCTCGAACGGCGCCGCGCCGCGCTCGAGGAGGGCGGGATCGACTGGGGCCACGCCGAGTCGCTCGCGTTTGCCTCGCTCCTCCTCGACGGCGTCCCGATCCGGCTCACCGGCCAGGACACAGAGCGCGGCACGTTCTCGCACCGCCACCTCGTGCTCCACGACTCGGTCTCCGGCGAGATCGACATCCCGATGCAGAAGCTCGACAACGCCGTGGCGTCGTTCGAGGTCTACAACTCGCCGCTCTCCGAGTACGCTTGCGTCGGGTTCGAGTACGGCTACTCGACGGCGGCGCCCGAAGCGCTTGTGCTCTGGGAGGCCCAGTTCGGCGACTTTGCCAACGGCGCGCAGACGATCATCGACCAGTTCATCTCGAGCGGCCTCGCCAAGTGGAGGCAGACCTCCCGGCTGACGCTCCTCCTGCCGCACGGCTACGAGGGGAACGGGCCCGAGCACTCGAGCGCCCGGCTCGAGCGATTCCTGCAGCTGACCGCGCAGGAGAATCTGCGCATCGTGAACTGCACCACCGCGGCCCAGTATTTCCACCTGCTCCGCCGGCAGGCGCTCGACCCGGTCGCGCGGCCGCTGATCGTGATGACCCCGAAGGGGCTACTGCGTCTGAAGGACGCCTCGTCGACCCTCGACGATCTCACCGCCGGGACGTTCCAGCGGGTGATCGACGCCGACGTTGCCGACAAGTCGCGCATCCGCCGGCTTGTGATCTGCACCGGGAAGGTCTACTACGACATCGTCAACAACGAGGCGGCGCGGGAGGCCGACGAGGTCGCTGTAGCGCGCCTCGAACAGCTCTATCCGTTCCCGGTCGAGTCGGCCCGAGCGCTGATCGTCTCCTACCCGGGTCTCCGCGAAGTCGTATGGGCGCAGGAGGAACCCCAGAACATGGGCGCGTGGCGCAGCATCCGGCACCGGCTCGAGGAGGCCGCCGCCGGCGTCCCCGTTCGCTACGTCGGGCGGCCCTGGCGCGCGAGTACGGCCGAGGGGTACCCGACCGCGCACACCGTCGAG
>DATKRX010000133.1:0-11547 GCA_035531915.1 Gaiellaceae bacterium
TCGAGCCGGCCGGCTTCGGCCAATGACTCGATGTGAACCCTGTTTGCTGAGGGGTCACGTATCGCCGGGCCGAATCGTTTTGGCCGAGCCGAGAAGCGTCGCCGGGCGGTGACGACTGCGACCGCGATTCTACCACCCACGATCCCACGGCTGTCCCCTCTCACGACCCCTCCCTAGGGCCAATCGCGAAGCCGCCGTTCTCGCAGGCTCGAGCCGGTGGATGCGAGAGGTCACGGATGGTAGAGTTTTGGGGCGGCGGCGAGCCTCCGGCGTCGCAGAATCGCCTGCGGGATCTCAGCGCCCGATCTCGCAAAGTGGTGCCTTCCCTCAAAAGCGTGGGTCGAAGCTCGTCGACCGGATCTCCGGCCGGCACCGAACGTCGACTCGTCTGGAGGGACACGATGGCAGCAGATCCAGCGGATTCGGATCGACGCGGCTCGGCCGCGGCGATGAAGGTCGTCCGCGCGGCGGGTTTGATGCGGAGCGCGAACGTGAATCTCCGGCGGCTGTCGGAGGAGCTCGGTCACTCCGAGCCGACCGCGTTTTTCTGCGAATGCCGAAACCCCGTTTGCTTCTCGATCGTCTGGATGTCGGTCACAGACTTCGACACAATGGTTGAAAACCAGGCGGGTTGGCTGCTCGTCGAAGGCCACGAGCCCTCCGCAGCCTGGTGTCCGACAGAGCCCTCGCCGAACCCGCTCGATCCGGCGCCCGCGCAGGCTTTTGCGGTTCCGCGTTCGATCGGGGGCTGGAGCAGCGCCGTCCGTCAGCGGCTCGCCCGTAGCGCGTAGGGAACGGTCACAGCACTCTCGTTCGGAGAGGTCATGGAATGATCTGAACTACTGCTACTCGTCCTTCTCCTGCTCTCGATCGGAGGCCTGCTTGTCTCCAAGTTCCTGTCCATCATGCTGATCGTCGCGATCGTGATCGCGACCCTCGGCAGACGATCGATCGCCTGAGCCCAGCTCGTGCCCGTCGGACTGCCAGAGGCGAAAGCCGCCGGTGAAAGCGTTGTCGTTGCCGCCGAGCCGCGCGTTCGGCGGGAGCTCGCCGAGCTTGGCGGCGTTGCCTCCGCCAAGCACTATCGAGTCCGGCTCGAGGGCTGCGACGAGGTGCGCGACCGCCTCGCCGACGAGCTTCTCCCAGCGCTTCCTGCCGAGCCTCTTGAGGCCTCGCTCGCCCAGGTAGTCCTCGAAAGTCCGCTTCTTGAACGGAAGGTGCCCGACCTCCATCGGCTCGACGATCCCGTCGACGACGAGCGCCGAGCCGAGTCCCGTGCCGAGGCCGAGGAAGAGCATCGACCCGCCGTCATAGCTCCCGAGCGCCTGCATTGCGGCGTCGTTGATCACCCGGGTCGGCACCCCGAACGCCGCCTCGAAGTCGAAGCCGACCCAACCCGTGCCGAGATTGAAGGGCTCCGCGATCACGCGTCCGCCGTGCACCGGGGCCGGCACTCCGACCGCGACGACCTCCCAACGCCAGCCGAGCGCGGACTCGTGAGCGGCCGCGACCATCTCGTCCGGCGTCAAGGCGGGCCCCGACGGAGCGCGACGGCGTTCCGTCTCGCCGGTCGCGAGCACCTTCACGTGCGACCCGCCGACGTCAACCACGAGAACAGCTCGTTCCTCGATCATCGCTCCCCCTTGCCGGCCGGGATCGCCCGGCCCGCCGAACCATACGCGAGGCCGCCCGGCAGGCACGAGAGCTCGCCCGGACACTGTGGCCGGCGTGGCTGAAGCCGTGCTCGTCGTCTTCGGGATTACGGGCGACCTCGCGAAGGAGATGACGTTTCGCTCGCTCTACCGGCTCGAGCGCCGCGGTCTCCTGCACTGCCGGATCGTCGGCGTCGCCGTCGACGACTGGACGATCGCCCGGCTCCGCAGGCACATGCGCGACTCGATCAGGGCGCGCGGGGAGAAGCTCGAGCGGGAGGTGTTCGACCGGCTCGCTGCACGTGTCTCATACCTCCAGGGCGACTTCGGCGATTCCTCGACCTACACGCGACTTGCAGCGGCGATCGGAGAGCTGAGCGCTCCGGTCTTCTATCTCGAGACGCCGCCCGCCCTGTTCGCGACGGTCGTCCGGGGGCTTGCCCGAGCCGGGCTCACCCAGAACGCGCGCGTCGTGATCGAGAAGCCTTTCGGGCACGACCTCGCCTCCGCCCGCGCACTCGCCGCCGAACTTCATCGGTCGATCGGCGAGGAGCAGATCTTCCGGGTCGATCACTTCCTCGGCAAGCTCGGGCTCGAGGAGCTCCTCTACCTCCGCTACGCGAACACGATGCTCGGCCCGGTCTGGAACAGCACTCACGTCTCGAGCGTCCAGATCACGATGGCCGAATCCTTCGGGGTCGAAGACCGCGGCCGCTTCTACGATGCGGTCGGCGCGCTCCGAGACGTCGTCGTCAACCACCTCCTTCAACTCCTGGCGGCGGCGACGATGGACGCACCTCGCAAGCGAGAGACCCTTGACGATGCGCGCCGCCGGCTCCTAGAGGCCGTCGTCGACGCCGAACCCGCCCGCTACGTCCGCGGCCAGTACGCGGGCTATCGGGCGACGCCGGGAGTCTCTTCGCGTTCGAGCACCGAGACCTATGCGGCCCTCGAGCTCCGGATCGACAACAAGCGCTGGCGCGGCGTGCCCTTCTTCATCCGGACCGGGAAGCACCTCCCCCTCACCCAGACCGAGGTGCGTCTGATCTTCCGCGACGCCTCACCGCTCGCCTTCCTGGCCGCACGCAAGCAGCCGAGGGCGAACGAGCTCGTACTCAGGGTCGATCCGGGGACCGGGATTCGCATGATCCTCGAAGCGCACCGCGCCGACGCCGACGGTCCCGAACCGATCACGCTCGAAATGGAGTTCGCCGAGCAGGGAGGCGAGGGACCAACCCCCTACGAGACGCTGTTCGAAGCCGCCCTGGCCGGAGACCGCACGCTCTTCACCGGTCAGAAGACGATCGAGGAGGCCTGGCGCATCGTGCAGCCTCTGCTCGACGCCGACCAGCGCGTTCACGGTTACCGGCGCGGGAGCTGGGGCCCGGCCGCCGCCGACACGATCCTCGGAGACGGCCCGAATTGGCGCGAGCCCTGGCCGCCGTGACGCTCGCCTGCCGCAGCGCCGGGTAGCGTGGAGCGATGGCCGCGATCGAGGATTACGCACTGCTCGGAAACCTTCAAACGGCGGCGCTCGTCGGCCGCGAAGGGTCGATTGACTGGTGCTGCTTTCCGCGCTTCGACTCCGGGGCCTGCTTCGCCGCGATCCTGGGCTCGCCACAGGACGGGCGCTGGCTGCTCGCACCGAGCTCGAAGACCGAGCGGGTGAGCCGCCGCTACCGGCACGACACGCTGATCCTCGAGACGGTGGCCGAGACGGCCGAAGGGAGCGTCCGCGTGATCGACTTCATGCCCCCGCTCGCCAAGGCCTCGGAGATCGTGCGGATCGTCGAGGGCCTCACCGGCGAGATCGAGATGCGGTCCGAGCTCGTGATTCGCTTCGACTTCGGCAGCATCGTCCCGTGGATGCAGACGAGCGGCGGCGACCACATCGCGACCGCGGGGCCCGACTCGCTTTGCTACCGCACCCCGGTCGAGGCGCACGGCGAGGAGATGAAGACGGTCTCGACGTTCACCGTCTCGCCGGGGGAGCGGGTGCCGTTCGTGCTCAGCTGGTTCCCGTCGCACGAGCATCGCCCAGAGCAGACCAACAGCGAGGCGGCTCTCGGAGAGACCGAGGAGTACTGGCACTCCTGGGCGGCACAGTGCGAGCACGGAGGTGCCTATCACGAGGAGGTTCACCAGTCGTTGCTCGTCCTGAAGGCGCTCACCTACGCTCCGACCGGGGGCATGGTCGCGGCACCGACGACGTCCCTGCCGGAGTCGATCGGCGGGATCCGCAACTGGGACTACCGCTTCTGCTGGCTTCGCGATGCGACGTTGGCTCTGCTCGCGATGCTGCGCTCCGGGTATCACGAAGAAGCGACGATGTGGCGGCAGTGGCTGCTTCGTGCCGTGGCCGGTGACCCCGCGGACGTGCAGATCATGTACGGGATCGCAGGCGAGCGCCGGCTCGACGAGCGCGAGCTCGACTGGCTCGCGGGGTACGAGGGATCGCGGCCGGTGCGGGTCGGGAACGCCGCCTCGACCCAGCTCCAGCTCGACGTCTACGGCGAGATCCTCGACGCGCTCTATCAGACTCGGGCGCACGGCGCACCCGACGACCCGAACCTCTGGTCGCTGACCCAGAAGATGCTCGAATGGCTCGAGGATGGCTGGCGCGTCGAGGATGCGGGGATCTGGGAGGTTCGGGGGCCCGCACGCCACTTCACCCACTCGAAAGTGATGGCCTGGGTCGCCTTTGACCGTGCCGTCCGCTTCCACGACGAGTTCCAATGCGAAGGTCCGGTCGAGCGTTGGCGGTCGATTCGCGACGAGATCCACGCCGAAGTGCTCGACCGTTCCTGGAACGCCGAGAAGCAGGCCTTCGCGCAGTCGTACCTCTCGGGTGAGCTCGACGCGAGCGTGCTGCTGATGCCGCTCGTCGGCTTCCTACCTGCCACCGACGAGAGAGTCGGCTCCACCGTCGAGGCGATCCGGCGCGAGCTGACCGTCAACGGGCTCGTCCTCCGCTACCGGCCGGAGGAGACCGGCGTCGACGGCCTGCCGGGAGGCGAGGGGGTCTTCCTTCCCTGCTCGTTCTGGCTCGCCGGCGTCCTCGCGCTCCAGGGGAAACACGCCGAGGCGCGCGAATTGTTCGAGCGCCTACTCGACCTGCGAAACGATGTCGGGCTGCTCTCCGAGGAGTACGACCCGGTCGGCCTCCGCCAGCTCGGAAACTTCCCGCAGGCCTTCACGCACCTTGCGCTCGTGGAGACCGCGCTACTCCTCGATGCGAAACCGGGACTCCATCACCGCCACCGCCACCGCCGTCACGAGGAAGCTCAGCCGGGCTCGTCCGCGCCGCGACATCGCTCGTGACTAGGGAACGGAGGACTGAGCGAAGCGCCTTGGGCGAGGCAACGACGTAGGCGTCCCGCAGCGCGGGCCCGCGCGCCTGGGGCCGGGCGCGTCCGACATGGATCGCGATCGAGCCAGAGGGCAGCTCCCGGTAGAGATCGACGTCGGTGACATCGTCGCCGGCGGCGAGAACGAGATGGGCGGGAACCTTCCCTCCCGGGAAAAGCCTGCGCACGTAGGTGCCCTTGTCGACTCCCCGAGCGCGCACCTCGACCACCCGGTGGCCGTGAAGCAGCTCCGCCGGGATTCCCGGCAGGAGCTGGTCGAGGGTGTCGAGCAGCTCGCGTGCCCTCCACATGCCGTATTCCGGCTCGGCCTGGCGGTAGTGCCAGGCGACGCTGCTGGCCTTCCGCTCCACCAGCGTCCCCGGAACGTCGCGCGCCACCCGGCGCAGCACCCGCTCGATCCGTGGGACCCACGAGACGTCGACGTCAAGCACCGTCTGCCAACTGCCTCCAGGCTCCCGCACGACATAGCCGTGCTCGGCGCAGAGGTGGATCGGCAGGTCGCCGAACCAGGCCTCGAGCGTCTGGCGCTTACGGCCGCTCACGAGATGGACGGTCGTCTCCGGAAGCGAGGCGAGATCGACGAGCAGGTCTTTGATCTCGGCGGTCGGAGCCGCCAGCTCGGGATGGTCGGTCAGCTCGCGGAGCGTGCCGTCGTAGTCGAGCAGCAGCGTTCGCTCGCGGGCGCTCCCGAATTTCTTCTCGATGCGGCTCAGCGCTCCATCGTTGAGCGCTGTCAGCGAGCCCGGCTTCTTGTGGTGCGCGAACCGCGTCAGCCGCTGCAGGAAGCCGTGCGCCCAGCGGATCGAATCGAGCTGCTCCACCCGGCCCGCCATCAGATCGAGGCGTCGGTGACGCTCGAGGTGATCGAGCGCGAGCGCTTCGACGAGCCGCTCGACCATCTCGTCGGCATCCCAGGGGTTGACGAGCAGCGCACCCGGGAGAACGTGCGCCGCTCCGGCGAGCTCGCTCAGAAGCAGCACACCGCGCCAGCGGCCCGGCAGCTCCGGCTCTGCAGCCTGACAGAGCACGAACTCCTGGGCGACCAGATTCATCCCGTCACGGAGCGGCGTCACCATCATCACGTCCGCTCGCCGGTAGAGCAGGGCGAGCTCGGTGCGTGAGAGGCTGCGGTGGAGGTATTCGATCGGCGTGCGGCCCGGCTGGCCGAAGCGCCCGTTCACGTGTGCGATGCGGCCTTCTATCTCGTCGCGCTGGGCCCGATACTCCGCGCTCTGAAGCCGGGAGGGGACGAGCACCTGCAACATCGTTGTCGTCTTGGCCCGCTCCGGGTCGGCTTCGAGGAAGCGCTCGAACGCCTCGAGCTTCTGCGGGATCCCCTTCGTGTAGTCGAGACGCTCGACCCCGAGGACGAGCCGCTTGCCCTGGTAGCGCTCGTCGAGGTCGACCTGCGCGATCGCGGTCTCGGGCTCACGGAGCGTCTCGCGGAAACTCTGGACGTCCACCCCGATCGGATGCGCCCCGATCCCGATCAGCCGCCCCTCGTGCTCGATCGTGTCGGGCTTCGAGTCGATCCCGAGGACGCGCAGGCAGGAGGAGCGGAAGTGGCGTGCGTAGTCGCCCGTATGGAATCCGATGTAGTCGGCCCCGAGGATCCCCCGCAGGAGCTCGCTACGCGCCGGCAGGAGCCGGTAGATCTCCGAGGAGGGAAACGGGATGTGAAGGAAGAACCCGATCGCGAGGTCGGGGCGGCGGCGGCGGAGGGCCTCGGGCAGGAGCGCCAGGTGGAAGTCGTGCACCCACACCCGGGCCCCGGGAGCGGCCGCTTCCGCGATCGTGGCCGCAAACCGCTCGTTGACCTCGACGTAGCTGCGCCAGGCCGCCTCGGTGAACCGGAAGCGGTCGACAAAGTAGTGGAAGAGCGGCCAGAGCGCGTCGTTACACATCCGCTCGTAGAAGTTGCGCTCCTCGTGGGCGGTCAGGAAGACGGGACGGCAGCTCTCGGCCGCGAGGGCCTCGGTGACGGGCCCCTCGAGCTCGTCCGGGATGACGCGGCCCGGCCAGCCGACCCAGAGATGAGGCTCCGAGGTCGTGCGGAGAGCGGCGACGAGGCCGCCGGTGCTCGACTCGAGACTCACTCTGTCGCCGTCGAGAGAGACGACCGACGGGAGTCTGTTACTCGCGATGAACAGGCCGTCGAAAGTCGTTCGCGTCATTGTCGTTTCCCGTGCCCCCGGTTGCTCGATGTGCCCGTCGAAACCCAGTATCCCTGCAGCCGCCCCCTCCACGGTCGAAGCTCGTTCGATCGGCACCCGGATCTCCAGGGATCGGCGTCGAGGGCGATCGGGCCGGCCCAGCCGAGCCGCGCTCCTGTGCGCGACCGCGACGCGGTAGCCGGTCGCCCGGCTCGCACAGCAGGATGAGCAGCGTCCTTTCGGACTCATCCCTGTGAATCCGTCGGGTCTCATAGCTGACGCGAAACACCCTCGAGCCGAGCGCGGGCTGAGGTGCTCCCCGGCCCAGCCGCTCGACGAGGTGGAGCTACTCTCGGTTCGGCGATGTCGCCGTCCCCGATTCTCCGCCCCGATCGACTCCGCGTGGCGATCCTCGCCCCGATCTCCTGGCGCGTGCCGCCGCGCCACTACGGGCCGTGGGAGCAGTTCGTCTCACTCCTGACCGAGGGGCTGGTCGACCGCGGGGTCGATGTCACGCTCTTCGCTACGGCTGACTCGATCTCACGTGCGCGCCTGGTCGGAACGGCTCCGACCGGATACTCGGAGGATCCACGCCTGGATGCGAAGGTCTGGGAGTGCCTCCACATCTCGGCGTTGTTCGAGCGAGCGGACGAGTTCGATCTCATTCACAACAGCTACGACTTCTTGCCGCTTACCTACAGCGCTCTGGTGCGCACGCCGGTCGTCACGACGATTCACGGATTCTCGAGCGAGTTGATCGTGCCGGTCTTCGAGAAGTACAACGCGCTCGGGTACTACGTGGCGATCAGCGACGCCGACCGGCACCCGGGGCTCGATTACACCGCGACGATCCACCATGGGATCGCGATGGATGCGTTTGGGTTGGGAACGGGCGCGGGCGACAACCTCCTCTTCTTCGGGAGAATCCACCCAGACAAGGGAACCGCGGAGGCGATCGAGGTAGCGACCCGATGCGGTCTGCCGCTCGTGATCGCCGGAATCGTCCAGGATCAGGAGTATTTCGACCACTTCGTCGCACCGCGGCTCGACGGGAAGCTCATCACCTACATCGGCCCGGTCGACGCCGGCCTCCGGAGCGAGCTATTGGGGAGCGCCCGGGCCCTCCTGCACCTGATCGACTTCGACGAGCCGTTCGGCTTCAGTGTGGTCGAGGCGATGGCCTGTGGAACTCCGGTGATCGCGACCGGACGGGGTTCGATGCCGGAGATCGTCGAGGACGGAACGAACGGCTTCCTGGTTGCCTCGCTCGACGAGGCGGTCAACCGAGTTGATTCTGCGAAAGGCCTGAAGCGAGCGACGATCCGTGCCTCGGTCGAACAACGGTTCGCTTCCGACCGGATGGTGCAGGACTATCTCGACCTCTACGGCCGCGTCGTCGAGTTACACCGGGCCAGGGTCGGGAGTAGCGCCGGGAGTCGCGCTAAGACCGGGACAGGATGACGGCTTCGGACGGTGCCAAAGCCCCGTCCCACAGCAGGCCCTCGCGGCCTGAGGTCGTTGCGACCTCGATCCGCCAGCCATCAGCTGCGGAGACCTCCATCACGAGTTGATCGCTGAAGCTCACGGCGACCCGGCGGACGTCGGCGCCCCACGATCTCTCGTAGAGAAGCGTGTCGGGGGGTGAGCCGAGCCGCTGGAAGCTCCCGAGCCTGAGCGCCGGAGCCATGCGTCGCAGGGCGAGCAGGCGCTTGTAGAGCGCGAGAGTCGAATCGGGATCCGCAGCTTCGGTTTCGGCGTTCCAGCGCTCGGGGTCCGGCGGTAACGGCAGCCAGGGACGAGCGGGCCAACCATGGCCCGCAGTCGCCTCCCACGGGATTGGCGCGCGCGAGCCATCGCGACCACCAGGGTCGACGCGAGATGCGGCAGGAATGGCAGCGTCGAGGAGTCCCAGCTCTTCCCCGGCGTAGAGGCAAGGGGTGCCGCGCAAGCTCAGGAGGAGAAGCGCCGCTGCGCGCGCGCGCGACTCCGACCCCGAAAAGCGTGAGCGGTGGCGAGGCTGGTCATGATTCGACAGCACCCAACACGGCCAGTGACCGGGCTCCGGGAGCGCGCGCTCAGCGTCGTCGAGCACGCGTCCGAATGCCTCGGCCGACCAGGGCACGTGCATCAGGCCGAAGTTGAAGACCATATGCAGCTCGTCATCGAGCCCGTAGTAGGGAGCGAGGAGCTCGGGTCTCTCAAGAGTCACTTCTCCGACCATGACTCGATCTCCGCCGTACTCCTCCAAAACGGAGCGGATGCCTCGTAGCAGCACGTGTGTCCGGGGGTGGTCGTGGCTGCCGACGATGTCAAGGTGCGCGCGCTGCTCGGGCTGGTTCGGCAACAGCTGATCTCTTCCGATCAGGTGGACGACATCCGCGCGGAACCCATCAACGCCCCGGTCGAGCCAGAAGCGGAGGACGTCGTGCATCGCGGCAACGACCTCGGCGTTACCCCAGTTCAAGTCGGGCTGCTCGCGCAGGAAGAGGTGCAGGAACCACTGCGAGGTTGCCTCGTCTCGCGTCCAGGCCGGCCCTCCGAATGCCGAACGCCAGTTGTTCGGCGGCTCGTCGCCGTGGCCGTCGCGCCAGATGTACCACTCCCGCTTGGGCGAGCTCAGAGACGACCGAGAGTCGAGAAACCACGGATGCTGCGAGCTCGTATGGTTCGGCACCCAATCGAGGAGAACCCGCAACCCTTGGCGGTGCGCCTCCGAGAGTAGGCGGTCGAAGCTCCGAAGGTCACCGAAGATCGAATCGACGGCTGTGTGGTCGCTGACGTCATAGCCGAAGTCAGCCATCGGAGATCGGTAGATCGGCGAGAGCCAGATCGCATCGACACCGAGCTGGGCCACATAGCCAAGCCGGGAACGAATGCCGTCGAGGTCGCCGATCCCGTCCAGATCCCCGTCCGCGAACGAGCGCGGATAGATCTGATACATCACGGCAGAGCGCCACCAGGGAGATGACGAATCGGCCTCCGAACGATTCAGCGGCTCGAGTCCCAACGCGCGCTTATCGTAGAAGACGAGGCCCAAAGGGCTGAGCACCGGGCGTATAGAAGCTCAGTCGATTGTCATGCGGATGCTCACGAGTTGTCTGCTCACGAGTTGTCACCGACACGCCTGGCGGGTGAGAGTGGCACGGTGCCAAACGCCCCGCCCCGTCAGGTCTAAACCGACGCCCGGGGTGGCTCGAGCGCGACGCAGAGGGCCGCGCAAGGTGTTGGCGGTGCTTCGCTGGTCGCGCTCTCCGATGCTCTCGACCGCTGGTTCGGGGCCGAAAAGCTACGAGGGCTGCCTCTTCATCAACTTCCTCCTCGAAACCCACGATCGTCAGAGCACCGTTCGTGTCGCCGCGGTCGCCTCGATCTAACGTGTCCACGAGCTTCTTCGGCGCCTCGCGACTACCGCGGGGGCGCGCGATGCCGAGAGCCTCGCCCACCGGCGCGTCATGATTTCCCTCCACGGCTGAGATGATCGCGCCACGCATCACCACTTGGAGCTTAGGCGCGCATGCTCGCGTTCAAGCCGATCGAACCCGAACTCGGCGAGTAGTCGATCGACACAGACGCTTCTGTTCAGCTCTTGACGTGTGTACGCAGAGTCCTATTGATAGGAGCGACCGATAGCAGGCGTCGGCTATCGGTCGGGATGTCGAACGGAACTCAGAGATCCACGCCGATGACCGGATACCCCGGCGGAGAGATGGGACCACATGCACGTGATCACCTTTATCTGGAGCGACGATGAGGCCGAGGCGATCGCCAGATGGCTGGAGAACATCGACGTCGACCATCCTGACGACCCGCTCGTGAGGGTCAAGGAGCGGCTCTACAGGATCACAGGTCGCGACGTGCTGCTCGACGCCGACGGTCGCTACCTCGTCTGATCGGCGGTTGTCGGGCGATGGCCGAAAACGGAATCGAGCATCTTCGCGTCCTAGTCGCCAACGAGCGACACGATCGGCTCGCGTTGCTCGGCGAGGTCATCTCCGCTCTCGGGCACGCAGTGATCGCCGACTCGATCGACGTCGAGGAGGTCGGGGCAATGACGGCAAGAGAGCATCCCGACGTCGCGCTCGTCGGACTCGGCCTCACCTCCGAACATGCGCTCGAACTGATCGCGAAGATCATTCGCGAGGCCTCCTGTCCCGTGATTGCCCTCCTCGCGGAAGAAGATCCTGCCTATGTCCGCGAGGCGGCCAAACGCGGCGTCTTCGCCTACATCATCGACATCACTCCCGACCAGCTACAGAGCGCGATCGACATCACCCTGGAACGCTTTGCCGAATACCACAGCCTGCAAGGCGCATTCGGACGCCGAGCCACGATCGAGCAGGCAAAGGGCATCCTGATGGCCAGACACGCAATCGA
>DATKRX010000134.1:0-2931 GCA_035531915.1 Gaiellaceae bacterium
GCTGGAGCAGCTGTCGACCGTGAAGCGTCGCGAGGTGGCTGAACGCATCAAGGAGGCGCGCGAGTTCGGGGACATCACCGAGAACTCCGAGTACGACGACGCGAAGAACGAGCAGGCGATGGTCGAGAGCCGCATCGCGCAACTGCAGGAGCGCTTGCGCATGGCGACCGTCATCGAGACCAAGGATCTGTCGACCGACATGGTGCAGGTCGGCTCGGTGGTGCACGTCAAGGACGAAAAGACGGGCAAGTCGGTGAAGTACACGATTGTCGGCTCGGCGGAGGCCAAGCCTGATGAGAACAAGCTCTCCAACGAGTCGCCCGTGGGGCGCGCGCTGATCGGCCGCAAGCGCAACGAGACGGTCGCTGTGAAGGTGCCGCGCGGCCCCGCACGCAAGCTGAAGATCACGAAGATCGACGTCGGTCTCAAGTAGTCTCGCCGCTGTGAGCGGCGAGACGACGCCCGAGACGGACGGTGCCCGCCACGGCCTGGCAGAGCTGATCGCCGAGCGGCGCGCCAAGGCCGAGCGCCTGCGGGCGAGCGACCCCGGCGCGTTTCCATACTCGTTCGAGGACGTGGAGCCGATCGAGCGGGTGCTGAGCAGCTATGAGCACCTTCAGAGCGGCCAGGAAACCGACGAGCGCCATCGCGTCGCTGGCAGAATCGCGGCGCGGCGCGAGGCGGGGCGCATGGCGTTCCTGGACTTGGTCGACCGGACGGGCAAGCTTCAGCTCCACGCCCGCGTGGACGTCCTCGGGGAGGAGGACTTCGAGCGCCTCACCTCCCTGGACGTGGGCGACCTGATCGGGGTGGACGGCTCGGCGCTGCGCAGTCGCAGGGGCGAGATCTCGCTGCGGGTAGAAACATTTCAGGTTCTCGCCAAGGCGCTGCGCCCCCCACCCGATAAGCATGCCGGCCTGAGCGACGTGCAAACGCGCTACCGAAGGCGCGAGCTTGATCTGATCTCGAGCGCGGACGCGCGCAAGCTGTTCGTCGATCGCGCCAAGATCATCTCCGCGGTGCGCGCCTACCTCGATGGGCAAGGGTTCGTCGAGGTGGAGACGCCGGTGCTGCAGCCTCTCTACGGCGGGGCACTGGCGCGGCCGTTCACGACGCATCACAACGCGCTGGACCGCGACCTTTACCTGCGGATCGCGACCGAGCTGTACCTCAAGCGCCTGATCGTCGGCGGCCTCGAGCGGGTCTACGAGCTCGGCAAGGACTTCCGCAACGAGGGCGTCTCGACCAAACACAACCCGGAGTTCACGATGGTCGAGTTCTATGAGGCCTACGCCGACTACACCGTCGCGTCCTCGCGCTTGGAAGAGCTGGTTCGCGGCGCGGCCGCGGCGGCCGGGTACGCCGGGGAGCTGGACTTCGCGAGTCCGTGGCGGCGGGTCGGGTTCGTCGAGTCGATCGCGCAGGCCACCGGGATCGACCTGAGAGCGGTCGCCGGCGAGGACGCCGCGCTGGCTGAGGCTATTCGCGGGCAAGGCGTCGAGGTGGATACCGAGGGAGCGAGCTGGGCGCAGATGGCCGATGCGCTGCTGTCGAAGTTCGTCGAGCCGGCCCTGATCCAGCCGACGTTCGTGCTCGACTACCCGGTCGAGCTCTCGCCGTTCGCGCGCGCGCATCGCTCCGAGCCGGGCCTGGTCGAGCGCTGGGAGGCGTTCGCAGGCGGTATGGAGATCGCGAACGCTTTCAGCGAGCTCACCGACCCGGACGTCCAGCGCGAGCGTTTCGAGGCCCAGGCGCGACTGGCCGGTATGGGCGACGATGAGGCCCAGCCTTACGACGAGATGTTCGTGCAGGCGCTCGAGCAGGGCATGCCGCCGGCCGGCGGCGTCGGGCTGGGCATCGACCGCCTCGTGATGCTGCTCACCGGGCGCGACTCGATCCGCGAGGTCGTGCTGTTCCCGGCGATGCGCGATTGATGCTGTTCTGAGTGGCGCAACTGGCCAATCTTCGATCCTCCGGAGAGGATGCACATGTTCGGGGCCGAACAAAGAAGACCCGGGCCGCACTGCACCCGGCGGAGCCAAGGTAGCCGGTTGGTAGACTGCCCAAGAGGCATAACCGGGATCAAAATAGGGCTTGAGGCACGACCCTCGAGGAAGGAAGCACACCATGTTTGAGCGATTTACAGAACGGGCCCGGCAGGTGGTCGTTCTTGCGCAGGAGGAGGCGCGAACGCTCAAGCACAACTACATCGGCACCGAGCACATCCTTTTGGGGCTGTTGCGGGAGGAGGAGGGCCTGGCTGCCCGGGTGCTGGAGAGTCTCGACATCACCGTTGAGCGCGTGCGTGCGCAGGTCGTGCGGATCGTCGGCTCTGGTGAGGAGGTCACCTCCGGGCAGATCCCGTTCACGCCGCGGGCCAAGAAGGTGCTCGAGCTCGCGCTGCGCGAGGCGTTGAGCCTGGGCCACAACTACATCGGTACTGAGCACATCCTCCTCGGGCTGGTGCGCGAGAACGAGGGCGTGGCCGCTCGCATCCTGCTCGACTTCGACGCGGATTCCGAGAAGATCCGCAACGAGGTGATCCGCATGCTGTCTGGGCCAGGCGGTCGCCGCCAGGGCCAATCGGGCGGTGGCGGCTCCGGCTCGGGCGCGGCACCCGGAGAGGGCAAGAAGTCCTCGAAGCTGCTCGACCAGTTCGGGCGCAACTTGACCAAGCTAGCCGCCGAGGGCAAGCTCGATCCGGTCGTGGGCCGCGAGACGGAGATCGAGCGGATCATGCAGATCCTCTCACGCCGTACGAAGAACAATCCGGTGCTGATCGGCGAGCCCGGCGTGGGCAAGACCGCCGTCGTCGAGGGCTTGGCCCAGCGCATCACCAACTCAGACGTACCGGAGCTTTTGAAGAATAAGCAGATCTACACGCTCGACCTGGCCGCGCTGGTCGCGGGCTCGAAGTACCGGGGCGAGTTC
>DATKRX010000135.1:0-18416 GCA_035531915.1 Gaiellaceae bacterium
AGCTCTCCGATGCCTTTCCGATCTCCGTGTTCGGCCCGAGCGCGACCGCGTCCTTGAACTGAACGAGCGCCTTGCCGCCCTGCGCCGTCCAGGCCAGCAGGTAGCCGAGATAGAAGCGGACGATCTGGCTCTTCGGGAAGCGCGCGATCAGCGGCCCGAGCTGTGAGAACGCGGGCGTGAGATTGTCCTCGTTGAAGAGCGCGACGCCGACCGCGACCTGCGCCTCGGCGTCGCCGGGGGCTGCGCGCGCGGCGCGCAGGTACACGGACTCAGCCGATTCCTGGTGCCCCTCGGCCTGGAGCCGCGATCCCTGCTCGAGCAGGGCGTTCTTCTCGGTCGGCGCGAACACGGGATAGCCCGGGCCGTTCGGGTCCTGGAAGAACCCCGGGTGCAGGAAGTTGTCGGCGCGGCCCTGGATGATCGTGTTCTTGCCGAGCGTCTTCGCGAACTCGAGCGCGTTCTGGGCATCGGAGGGGTAGCCGGCCCAGAAGAGCGCGATGCCGCGGTAGTACTGGACGATCGCGCCTGTGCGCCTTTCGGCCGCGGTGGGGCCACCCGAATATTCGAGCCCGAGGCGCTGCATCGCATCGATGCTCCCGTTCGGCCAGTCGCGGAACGCCGCTTCGATCTGGGGGCCTGCAGGCGCAGGCAGCCCGTGCGGGACGGGAGGCTTTCCGACCTGCGCAAGCGGCTGGCGCGGGGTCGTTCGGGTGTCGAGCGTCAGCCCGACGACGACTCCGGCTGCGGCGATCGCCGCGATTGCGAGGTTCAGATACAGGTAGGCGCGACTCGTCACGTGCTGAACAAACGGTAGCGGGAATGCTGATGACGGCTACTATCGTTTTTGAAGTCATGGCGACCTACAGGGAACTTCTCAAGCACGTCAAGGAACGCATCGCGGAGCTCGACGCCCGCGAGGCGCAGGCGCTCGAGGGCGCGGCCTGGATCGACGTCCGCGAGCAGGATGAATGGGACGAGGGCCACATCCCCGGCTCCGTGCACGTCCCCCGCGGCAATCTCGAGTCCCGCATCGAGGGGATCGTCGGGGACCGGACGACGCCCGTCGTCATCTACTGCGCGTCCGGGTCGCGCTCGGCGTTCGCTGCGGACAGCCTCAAGGCGCTCGGGTACGAGCAGCCCGTCTCACTCGCCGGCGGCTTCACCGACTGGAAGCGCAACGGCTACGAGATCGCGATCCCGAAGAAGCTGTCGCCCGAACGGCGCGCGCGCTACTCGCGCCATCTGCTGATCCCCGAAATCGGCGAGGAGGGCCAGCAGAAGCTGCTCGACTCGAAGATCTTGCTGATCGGTGCGGGCGGGCTCGGCTCGCCAGCCTCGCTCTATCTCGCTGCCGCGGGCGTCGGGCATCTCGGGATCATCGATGCCGACATCGTCGACGAGTCGAACCTGCAGCGGCAGATCGCTCACTCGCTGAACACGCTCGGAACGCCCAAGGTCGACAGCGCGAAGCGCGCGATCGAGGCGCTCAACCCCGACGTAGCGGTGACCACCTACCGCGAGCGGCTGACCTCCGAGAACATCGACCGGATCCTCGACGACGGTTGGGAGATCGTCCTCGACGGCGCCGACAACTTCCCAACCCGCTATCTCGTGAACGACGCGTCGGTGTGGCACGGGATCCCGGTCGTGCACGGGTCGATCTACCGCTTCGAAGGGCAAGTCACGGTCTTCAAGCCCGGCGACGGGCCCTGCTACCGCTGCCTCTACCCCTCGCCGCCTCCGCCCGAGCTCGCGCCGTCGTGCTCCGAGGGCGGCGTGCTCGGGGTGCTCCCGGGGATCGTGGGGACGCTGCAGACCAACGAGGCGCTCAAGCTCGCGCTCGGGATCGGCGACCCGCTGATCGGGCGGCTGCTGCTCTTCGACGCGCTCGCGACCGACTTCACCGAGGTGCACATCAGGCGCAACCCGGCCTGCCCGGTCTGCGGGGACAACCCGACGATCGACTCCTACATCGACTACGTCGAGTTCTGCACCCGGTGAGTGTCGTACGCGTTCCGCCGGTGCTCCGGGACGAGGCGGGGGGCGCGCGCGAGGTCGAGGCGTCCGGCGCCACCGTCAGGGAGCTGCTCGAGGACCTTTCGAGCCGCGTGCCGGAGCTCGGCGAGAAGGTCTACGACGGGTCGGAGATCCGCCCCTACGTGAACGTGTACGTCGACGGCGAGGACGTGCGGACGAGCGGCGGACTGGACGCACCGGTACGCGAGAACGCGACCGTCGTCCTCCTGCCCGCCATGGCGGGCGGGGATGGTCGCTGACTCACTGCTCGACCTGATCGGCAACACGCCGCTCGTCAAGCTCTCGCACCTGTCGCCCGAGGGCGTCACGATCTACGCCAAGCTCGAAGGGCAGAACCCGACCGGCTCGATCAAGGACCGGGTCGCGCTCGCGATGGTCGAGGCCGCCGGGCTCGAGCCGGGCGCGCAGCTGCTCGAGCCGACGAGCGGCAACACCGGCATCTCCCTCGCGCTCGTCGCCAAGCTGCACGGGCTGAGGCTCACCTGCGTGATGCCGGCAAACGCGACGCCCGAGCGGCGCCTCGTGCTCGAGCTGTACGGAGCGAAGATCGTCGACTCGCCCGCCAACGAGGGCTCGAACGGGGCGGTGCGGCTCGCGCAGGAGATGGCCGCCGCGGAACCGGGGTACACGATGCTCTTCCAGTATGCGAACGAATGGAACCCGCGCGCGCACTACGAGGGCACCGGCGCAGAGATCGTGCGCGACCTGCCGCGCGTGGACGCACTCGTCGCCGGGCTCGGGACGGGCGGGACGCTGATGGGGACCGGCGCGCGCCTGCGCGAGGCCTTCCCCGACGTGGTGGTCGCCGCTGCGGAGCCTCTGCCCGGCGACCCCGTGATGGGGCTGCGGTCGCTCGAGGACGGCTACGTGCCGCCGATCCTCGACGTGTCGAAGCTCGACCGCAAGATCCTCGTCTCGAACGCGGAGTCGGTGTCCGCGGTGCACGCGCTGCTCGATCGCGAAGGGATCTTCGCGGGTGTCTCCGCAGGCGCGGTCGTCCACGTGGCGCGGAAGCTTGCGAACGAGCTGCCCGCCGGGTCGATCGTCGTCGCGGTACTCGCCGACGGAGGCTGGAAGTACCTTTCGGGCGATTTCTGGCACGCCGACAACGTCGAGGAGTCGATGGAGTCGACGCTCTGGTGGTGATCCCGGCCGCGATCCGCTCGGAGCTTCACGCCCATGCCGCCGCGGAAGCGCCGAACGAGTGCTGCGGCGTGATCGTGCTCCGCGACGGCATCGCCGAGCGCTACCTCCGCGGCCGAAACCGGCTCGCCTCGCCCTACCGCTACGAGCTCGAGATCGACCCCGAGGTGTGGTTCCTCGAGGACGAGGGCTACGAGCTGGCGGTGTTCCACTCCCACCCGGAGACCGAGCCGCGCCCCTCGCGCACCGACCGCGAGCGGTCGGGCCTGTGGGCCGGCAAGCCGTTCCTGATCTACGGCCTGAAGCTCGAGGAGCTCCGCGCGTGGACGATCACGCGCGAGGACTTCGCGGAACTTGAGCTCCGGTAGCGCGGGAGCTCACGAGCGGGTAGCGGAAGGCGGCCCGTGGGGATCGAAACAGCTGTCGAAACGGCCTGCTCGCGACGGAGCGCGAGCTTGGAACCCCTCCGAGGCAGCGTTCGCTCGACGAGGTCGCAGTCCGGTCACGGTGTTGGCACTTTCCCCAGTCTGGCAGTCCTCCCCCGGAGTGATACCTTCGCGGCATGGGGCTCGTTGCGATCGAGGCGCAGTCGCTCGGCGAGGGGTGGCTCGCGGTGTCGCGCGCTGTCCTCGAGAGCGGCGACGATGCGACCTGGGGCGGGGCGCCGACGCGGGAGCTCGCGCTTCTCTCGCTCGTGGTCGAACGGCCCGATTCGCGCGACGAGCTGATCGCCGAGCTCGGAGATCCGGCCTGGCTCGACTGGATGCATCGCAACTTCTTCGTGAGCGAGGAAGTGCCGGAGCTCGGCCGCGCGAAGAGCTACGCGATGCGGCTCTTCGACTATGGCGAAGCGGGCCGTGACCAGATCGCCTGGGTGGTCGAGAGGCTGCGCGCCGATCCGGAATGCCGCGACGCGGCGATCACGACTTTTCAGCCACTGACGGACACGACCTACATCCCCTGCGTGAGCCTGCTCGATTTCTGGCTGCGCGACGGGGGCGTCGAGCTCGTCGTCTACGCGCACGGCCTCGACTTCGGCAAGAAGGCCTACGGCAACCTGGTCGAGCTCGCCCACCTTCAGGAGCACGTCGCCGGCGAGCTCGGCGCAGACGTCGGTCGGCTCGTCGTGCATGTCAAGACCGCGCACATCTACGAGCCCGAGTGGGCAGCGATGGCCCGGATCGCGGGCGCCGCGGCTCCCGCGCCGGCGCCGGCGCGGTAGCGAGCGATCCCCGCCGCAATTGCCGACGGTTCCACGCAGACGACGAGGTGCTAGAGCGAGATCGGCTGCGACCTCTCACTCGAGTCGTGCAGCGCCTCGAGCGCCCGCGCCTGCGCAACGGCGTCCTCGCGGCCGAGGAGGAGCTCGGCCTCGCCTCTGATCGCGTCGCTCACGTTCTCGAGCTCGAGCCGGTAGGAGTCGACCGTCTCCACTTCGATCCGCTCGACCCCGCCGTCGCGGCGCAGCTCGATCGCGGGTCGCTTGCAGTGCCACGGGTCATCGAGGAAGAGCGAGCCCTCGCTCCCGATCGCCTCGAGCTCGTCGCGCTCGGGTAGAGCGGTGCCGCAGTCGAACTGCGCGAGCACGTTCCCGGCAAAGCGCATCGTCGCCGCGAACACCCAGTCTGTCCCGCTCTCGCCGGTCCAGGCCGCGCCGTACACCGACTCGGGCTCCCCTGCGAGCAGGCGGGTCCCGCTCACGCAGTAGCAGCCGACGTCCATCAGCGAGCCGCCCTCGGCGTCGGTCCGCAGGCGGATATTGCCGGCGTCGTAAAGCGAGTAGCTGAACGTGGAGCGCACGAGCCGCAGCTCACCGATCGCGCCGCCCGTGGCAAGCTCGCGCAGCCGCGCAGTCTGCGGGTTATGGCGGTACATGAACGCCTCCGAGACGAGCCGCCCCGCTCGCTCACCAGCATCGAATACCGCCTCGACGTCAGCCGCGTGCCGCGAGAACGGCTTCTCGCAGAGCACGTGCTTTCCGGCCTCGACAGCCCTGATCGACCATTCGCAGTGGAGGTTGTTGGGCAGGGAGATGTAGACGGCCTCGATCCCCGGATCGGCGAGCAGCTCCTCGTAGGAGCCGTATGCCTGCGGGATCTCCCACTCCCGCGCATAGGACTCGGCGCGCGCCAGATCGCGGCTCGCGACTGCGGCGAGCTCGACCTTCGGCGAGGCGTGCGCCCCCGGGATCACGAGCCGGTTGATCTCCGCGGTCGAGACGATTCCCCAGCGGACAGCCCTCGATGAACCATCCATCAGCCCCATGCCCCCTCGCTCATCGGCCGGAACGCCGTCTCGAGGATCCGCAGGTGGCGCGGCCGCTCGAGCACGAACACGACAACTTCGGCCACGTCCTCGGCGGTCATCATCCCCGGCAGCACATCGGGTGTACGGCCGCGGCCGTCGTCGAGCGCAAAGTCCGTGGCCACTCCACCGGGGCACACGTTCGTGCAGCGGATCCCCTGTTCGCGGAGCTCGTGGTCAAGGGCGCGCGTGAACCCGACCTGCCCGAACTTCGAGGCGCAGTAGACGGCTTCGAGTGGGAGCCCCCGCCGCCCGGCCTCGGAGGCGAGCGTCACAACGTCGGCCTCCCGGCCGAGCATGTGCGGCAGCGCCGCCCGTATGAGGTACAGCGTGCCCTTCAGGTTCGTGTCGACCATCTCGTCGAGATGCTCCTGTGAGAGCTCGAGGAACGGGCCGTAGGCGCCCACCCCGGCGTTCGCGACCACGATGTCGATCCCGCCGAACCGCGACGCCACCTCGTTGCAGAAGTCCGCGAGGGCCGTGGCATCGCGGACGTCGCATCCCGAGGCGATCGCCCCCGCGAGGCCGAGGTCGTCGCCGGCGCGCGAGACGAGCCCGAGGTTCAGCCCGCGTTCGTGGAGCATCCGCGCCAGGGCCGCGCCGATCCCGCGGCTTGCCCCCGTGATCACGGCCGTCTTGCCTTCCAAGCTCATGCCTCCTCCAGTGGTCGAAGTGCCGGATAGAGCGCGCCGAAGCGCGCATAACCTTCACTGTAGGCCGCGACCCATTCCGCGTCTGGGTTGATCCGCTCGGTGATGCGGACACAGCGCGCGACCGCCTCGGCGGCATCTGCGAACGTCCCCGATCTGACGCCGGCGAGCAGCGCCGCGCCGTAGGCCGATCCCGCGTCGCACTCTGTCCGCTCGAGCGGTAGGTCGAGCACCGAGGCGACGATCCGCGTCCAGAGATCGCTGCGCGAGCCGCCCCCCGAGATCCGCCCGACCTCCGGTCGCACGCCGGCCTCCCGCAGTAGCTCGAGCGAGTCGCGCAACCCGTAGGCCACACCCTCCAGCGTGGCGCGCGCGAGCGCGCCGCGGTCGTGGCGCAGCGAGAGCCCGGTGAACGCGCCGCGCGCGTTCGGGTCGGAGTGCGGCGTCCGCTCGCCCGCGAGATACGGCGCGAACAGCAGCCCCTCGCATCCCGGCGGCCACCGCTCGGCCTCGCGATCGAGGTCGGCCGCATCCTCATCGAAGAGGTCGCACAGCCACGCGAATGAGCCGCCGCCCGAGAGCATCACGCCCATCGCGTGCCACGTATCCGGCACGGCGTGGCAGAACGTGTGGAGGCGTGCCTGCGGGTCGGGCGAATACGACGGCGTGACCGCGAACGCGATCCCGGCCGTGCCGAGCGCCACCGATACCGGCCCGGGGCGGTCGATCCCGACCCCGAGCGCCGCGGCCGCCTGGTCACCCGCCCCGCCCATCACGGTCGACTCGAGCGCCGGCGGAAGCCACTCGCGCGGAATCTCGAGCGCGGCACAGACCTCGTCCGACCAGCGCCGGCCGCCGACGTCGAACAGGAGCGTCCCCGAAGCATCCGAGACGTCGGTCGCGTGCTCCCCGGTGAGCCGGAGGTGGATGTAATCCTTCGGGAGCAGCACCCGCCGGAGGCGCGAGTAGGTCTCGGGCTCGTGGCGACGGAGCCAGAGGAGCTTGGGTGCCGTGAACCCGGCGAGTGCGCGGTTTCCTGTGAGCGAGACGAGGCGGTCGAGGCCGAGCAACGATTCGATCTCCTCGCACTCGGCTCCTGTGCGTCCGTCGTTCCAGAGGATCGCCGGCCGCAGCACCCGGTCGCCCGCGTCGAGGGCCACGAGGCCGTGCATCTGTCCCGAAAGCCCGATCGGCCCCTCGGGCACCCGAGCGAGCGCCGTCTGAGCGGCCCGCCACCAGTCCTCCGGATCCTGCTCGGCCCATCCCGGCCGCGGCACCGAGAGCGGGTAGCTCTCCTCGGCGATGCCGAGCACCTCACCGTCCGGCGAGATCGCGACCGCCTTGACGGCGCTCGTCCCGACGTCGAGCCCGACGAGCGCGGTCACGCCCTCACCGACATTGCCCGGGACAGTCTCCCTCAGGGCGGCGAGCAGAACGAGCGACAGCACACGGAAGCGCGTGCATGCCGACCGCTATGAACGGGACGTTTCTGGGGACCGTCACCGTGACGGAATGATCATGGGCGCCGGAATCTGGGCGAGCTCGACCAAGTTGCCGGACGGGTCGCAGCAGGTGAACCGCGGCCGGCCGACGATCTCGGTTCCTTCCCGGGTTGCGACGCCTGCGGACTCGAGCCGGGCCCGGAGCTCGTCGAGGCCGGCCTCGACGGCGAGGCAGAAATGCCCCTCCTCGGCGCCGACCGTGTCCAGGAGGAGCAGGTGCAGCTCCACGTCGCCGCCGAGGCGAAACCAGACGAACCGGCCCGGTTCGAGGTTGGGCAGCACGTCGCGCTCCTCGAGCCCGAGCAGTCCGCCGTAGAAGGCCCGCGCCTGCTCCGCGTCGTCCCGCGGGATCGGGATCGAGACGTGCTGCAGTCGCATTACGCGCCGAGCGCCGCGTATACGAGCTCGTAGGCGCGCACGGCGTCCTTCGCGGCCTGCGCCTCACGGAGTGCCTCCCCGTCGATCCGCGCCGCAACGCCGTCGATGAACCGCCACTGGAGCACCGACCGCTTCACCGCCGCGACCGCGTCCTCGGTGTAGGGATAGAGGTCGAACCCGAGCCGCTCGCCGCGCTCCCCGTACCCGGCCCGCCGCAGCTCGATCGCGAGCTCGATCGTCTCCATGAACGCCGTCGCGCCGACCATGTTGTCGTCGTCGAACGTCCCCCACCCCGAGTTCGCGTGCTGGTGGCCGAGGAGACCCTCGGCACCGAGCAGCGCCGCGTACTCGGCGAGGTTCTCGCCGTTCATGATCAGGTGCTGCCAGTCCATGTTGACCGACACGTTGTCGAGGCCCTGGCGGCGGAGCGTGTGGATCACGTGCAGCGTCATCCCGACGTTCCGCATGAAGATCTTCATCGCCGGCTCGGAGTTCTTGTGCTCGAGGAAGATCGTCACGCCGCGCTCCTTCGCGCGCGTGGCCGCCTGCCCGAGCCCGTCGAGGAAGCGCGCCCAAGACTCCTTGTAGGGCGTCTGGAAGGGGTAGTTGTAGCCCTCGATCCCTGGCCAGATGATGAAGTGCGCGCCGAGCTCGCCGCTGAAGTCGATCGCCTCGAGCGTGCGCCTGATCGCCTCGTCGCGCACCTTGTCGTCGGGCCAGGAGAGCCCGCCCTTGCCGAAGAGCGGATCGAGGTGCATCCCGCTCGCCACGCAGTAGATGTCGTGCCCGTCGAGCGCGCTCTTCACCGCGTCGAGATTGTCCGCCGAAAGCTCGCCCGGGTAGTGAAACTCGTACCCATCGATCAGGTCACCCAGCCCGGCCACAGCGCGCTCGACCTTTGCATCGACCGGCTCGCCCGCCCATTGGGGCTGATAGCCGCCCGGGACAAACCGGGTGGACATCGTCCCGAACGCCCAAATCCCAAGACTCGTCTTCACGGGACCACAGGCTAGCCGCAGAACCCGAGCAGGTCGGTGACCCGGTTCTGTTTGGGGCATGAGAGCAGTTCCCAGGCGCTCGCCGCCCGCGTCGAATCGCGACGCCAGGTGCTCCGAACGCTCAGATACCAGGACTCGTTTTCAGGTCGCGAGCCACATACGCGCCCGCGATCGCGTTACCATCCACCCGTGATCCAGTTCCACCTCGACCCCGTCTCCGGCGTGGCAACGTACCTCCAGATCGTCCAGCAGGTGAAGGAGGCTCTCCGGCTCGGCACGATCGAGGTCGGCGACCAGCTGCCGACGGTGCGAGAGGTGGTGGCGGATCTTGCGATCAATCCGAACACGGTTGCGAAGGCGTATCGCAGTCTCGAGAGCGAGGGGCTCGTCGTAGCTCGTCAGGGGCGCGGCACCTTCATCTCGAGCACGCTCGCGCCGCCGTCGTTGCGCCACCACGACGCGCTTCGCGCCGAGCTCGAGCTCTGGCTCGCGTCCGCGGTTCGGGCGGGTCTCGAAGACGAGAGCATCCGCGCGCTCATCTCCGCGACCTTGCGTCAGACCAGATCACGTCGAGTGGCATGACGCCAGCGCTGGACGCGCGGGCCCTCGGGAAGCGCTTCCGTCGCGCCTGGGGGCTGCGCGACTGCACGCTCACGATTCCCCAAGGGGCGATCGTCGGGTTGGCCGGGCCGAACGCCGCCGGCAAGTCGACCTTGCTCGCGCTCGCAGCGGGCCTGCTCGCTCCGACCGAGGGTTCGATCGCCGTGCTGGGCTGCGACCCGCTTCGCGAGCCGTCCGTGCTCGCGGACGTGGGCTTCGTGCCGCAGGGTGCGCCGCTCTACCGCTCCTTCACGGTCGGACAGGCGATCGAGTTCGCGCGGCGGACGAACCCGCGGTGGGACGCCATGATCGTCGCCAGCGTGCTTGGGCGCCTCGGCGCGCGAACGAAGGTCGGCGCGCTGTCGGCTGCGGAGCGCACGCAGCTCGCCCTGGCGCTCGTGCTCGGGAAGCGGCCGAGGCTGCTGCTACTCGACGAGCCGTTCGGGGGGCTCGATCCGTTTGCCCGGCGCGAGTTCCTGAAGCTCCTGATGGACGGAGTCGCGGAGACGTCTGCGACGGTCGTGATCGCCTCGCACGTCATGGCCGAGATCGAACGCGTCTGCGACGACATCGTCCTCTTGGCCGGCGGCAGCGTACGCCTGGAGGGTCGTGTCGAGTCGTTGCTCGAGTCGCACCGGATCCTGATGGGGCCCCGCCGACCGATCGGCACGATTCGGGGTGTCCGCGAGATCGTGCGCGAGCGCCACAGCGACCGCCAGCTGACGCTCCTCGTCCTCAGCGATGGCCCGATCGTCGACCCGTCGTGGACGGTCGAGCGCGTCGGCCTCGAGGAGCTGCTGCTCGCCTACCTGGCGCCGCCCGAGCGACTCCAGCCCCCGAAACCACCGGAGAGACTTCCCCTGCAATGGCATGGGTGACGTGGCAGCAGCACCGGGCTCAGCTCGTCGTCGGGCTGGGGTTGCTCGTGGCGCTCGCTCTTGCCGCGTTCGGCACTCATCTAACGATCTCTGAGGCATACCAGCGCGACGGGCTCCCGGACTGTCTGCCTCCGTCGACACGGCCGGGCTGCGACCTGATCGTCGCGCACTTCCAAGGCGAGTTCGGAAGCTGGGCCTCAGCCGTCCGAGGGCTGGCAGTCCTACCCGCGCTCGCGGGACTGTTCGTCGGCGCACCGCTCCTCGCGCGAGAGCTCGAACACGGCACCTACCGGTTCGCGTGGACACAGGCGATCACGCGTCGCCGCTGGCTGATCTCGAAGACGGCGCTGCTCGCTTCCGCGACCGTCGTCGCCGCCGGGCTCGTCAGCGCGCTCGTCATGTGGTGGCGGGAGCCCTTCGACACGCTTCAAGGGCGGATGGCGCCGAGCGCGTTCGACGTCGAGGGACTCGTCGTGCCGGCCTACGCGGTCTTCGCGCTGACGGTCGGTGTGCTCGCGGGGCTGCTGCTCCGGCGCACGGTGGCGGCGATGACGGCGACGCTGATCGTCTTCGCGACGACGCGGCTGATCGTGCTGACGTTCCTGCGTCCGACTTTCATGGCTCCGCGCCACCGCACGGTGCTCGCAACCGAGACCGGTCTGCGGGTCGGAGACTGGGTGCTCAGCAATACGCTCGTCGATGCGGGCGGCAGGCAGATCAGCGCGGCTCGCGAAGACCTGGCGATCCTGCACGCGCAGCAAGCGAACATCGATCCGCACACCTACCTGGTGATGCTCGGCTGGAAGCGGATCATCTCGTACCAGCCGGCCGGTCGGTTCTGGACGTTCCAGATCTTCGAAGCCGGCCTCTTCGTCGCTCTGTCGACTGCGGTCATGGTCCTGACGGTGTGGCTCGTACGGCGTACGCCGACGTGACGATGGAGCTCGATCGAGCCAACCTGTTTCGCCTGGGCGTCACAGCAGCGGCGGGCGCGACGCTGCCCAATCGGAAACAGCCGACTCCCGCTTGGCGCTTCCCACAGCCGCACCCCGAGTGGCGCTTCGTGTTCGTCAACCACGCGCTGACGAATCCGTTCTTCGTGCCGGCCAAGTACGGCAGCGAGGACGCGGCCAACCTGCTCGGGGCCCGGGCCGAGTGGACCGGCTCGTCGAAAAGCGACGTCGGCGAGATGGTGAAGGCGATGGAGCGCGCGATCGACGAGCACGCGGGCGGGATCGCCGTCTCGCTGATCGATCCCGGTGCTTTCAACGGGCCGACGGCGCTCGCGCTCAGGCGCGGGATCCCGGTCGTCTCGTACAACGCAGACGGCGGGAAGGCGAACGCGCGACTCGCCTACATCGGCCAGGACAACTACCAGTCCGGCCTCGAGCTTGGCGCACGGATCGTCAGTCTCGTCTCGAGCGGCGAGGTCTACCTTTTCATCGCGACGCCCGGCCAGGAGAACATCCAGCCGCGCATCGACGGGGCGCTCGCCGCGATTCGCGACTCCGGGACGCGCATCACCGTCCAGGTCGTGGCGAGCGGCGTCGACGTCGCGAACGAGAAGACGAAGATCGAGCAGACCTATCGCATCGGCCCCACCCTGCGTGGACTGTTCGCGGTCGACGCCGGCTCGACAGCCGGGGTCGCCGCGGTCATGCGCGAGCACGGGCTTCATGCGCGCGGGGTGCGGGCAGGCGGGTATGACCTGCTCCCGGAGACGCTCCAGGCGATCTCCGACGGCGACCTCGACTTCGCAATCGACCAGCAGCCGTATCTGCAGGGGTTCCTGCCCGTCCTGCAGCTGTTCCTCGACCGCTACAGCGGCGGTCTCGTCGCGCCCGCGGACACGAACACGGGCCTCAACTTCGTGACCCGAGCGAACGTCGCGCAGTACCTGACGACGAAGAGCCGCTACGAGGGAAGCTCGAGCCGCGAGTCGTACCCGATCGCAGTCAAATAACGCGCCGCGGCGCCGTCTTGCACTATTGCCATAGGGGAGTAGTATTGAGCCGCTTCGCGACCGCCGTAGGGCCGCGTAGCGCTGGAGGATCCCTTGGGACTGCGTCAGCAGCCCATACCGGAGGCGCCGGGCCCCGGCGTCTCAGAGGCTCGAGAAGCACGAAGGAGGAATGACAGGTGAGGAGGCTTCCTAGTAAGACGCTCGCGATCCTCGGTGTTTGCATCGGGGTCGCGGTCGTGGTTTCCGCCGGCGCGACAGCCAGCATCAAGGCGCACGCCGCGAGCACGCAGGTTTGTGTGCTGCTGCCGGACACCAAGTCGTCGGTTCGCTGGGTGCAGTTCGACGCACCCGACTTCGCTACGGCCCTGAAGAAGGCCGGGGTGACCTACTCGATCAACAACGCGCTCAACGACCCGGCGAAGCAGAAGGCGCAGGCTCAGGCGTGCCTGGCAGCCGGCGCCAAGGTGGTCATCGAGACAGCACTCGACAACGGCTCTGCAGCTGCGATCGAAAAGCTGTTCACTTCCGCCGGCGGGTTCGCGATCGACTATGACCGCCAGGTCCTCGGCGGCAGCGCTTCCGTCTACGTCACCTTCGACGGCAAGGCAGTCGGAGAGGCGCAGGCCAAGGGCGTCATCGCCGCGATGAAGGCGAACGGCACATACAAGGGTGGAACGCTCGCCGAACTGTGGGGCGGCCAGACCGACCAGAACGCGTTCTGGTTCAAGAGCGGCAACGACGCGGTCTTCAACCCGCTGTTTGCGAACGGCACGCTGAAGAAAGGCCCGCAGCAGTTCGTGCCCGACTGGGACGCGACCAACGCGGCGACGATCTTCCAGCAGATGCTCGTCAAGACGAACAACAACATCCAAGGCATCCTGGCGGCGAATGACAACATCGCCGGCGCAGTGATCGCCGACCTCAAGGCGAAGGGCCTGAAGCCGGTCCCGATCAGCGGCCAGGATGCGACCGCTCAGGGCATCCAGTACATCCTCGCCGGCTGGCAGACCGGCACGGTCTACAAGTACGTGCCGCTCGAGGCGAACGCCGCGGCAGCGGCTGCGGTCGCGCTTCTCCATGGCAAGAAGCCGGTGACGAACACGTTCCGGATGAACGGCAAGAAGAAGGAACCGACGCAGACGCTCCCCGTGGAGTGGATCACGAAGTCGAACTACACCCAGCTCTTCACGCAGGGCTTCCTGAAGAAGAACGCGGTCTGCGTGGGCACGTACAAGCAGTACTGCAAGTAGACCAGCTCGTTGCTAGAAGTAGACAGCTCGGCCGGTGGAGGCGTCTTCGTGACGCCTCCACCGGTGCGCTTCTTGCTCTTTACTATCGCCGTCACATGATCGATACCAGCGCGCCCATCCTCGAGCTCCGGAACGTCACGAAGGCCTTCGGGTCGGTGCAGGCGCTCACCGATGTCGACTTCGAGGTGCGGCGCGGAGAGGTGATGGCGCTCGTCGGCGACAACGGGGCAGGCAAGTCCACGCTCGTGAAGTGCGTGGCCGGCACGCATGCCGCCGACAGCGGCGAGGTCCTGTTCGAGGGCGAGCCGGTCGCGATCCACGGGCCCAAGGACGCCGCGCGGCTCGGGATCGAGGTCGTCTACCAGGATCTCGCTCTCTGCGACAACCTCGACGTCGTCCAGAACATGTATCTCGGTCGCGAGGTCAACCGGTGGCAGATCCTCGACGAGCCGGCGATGGAGAAGAAGACAGCCGAGACGCTGAAGTCGCTCGCCGTCACGACGATCTCGTCGATCAGGCAGCCGGTCGCGACGCTCTCCGGCGGCCAGCGGCAGTCGGTCGCTGTCACGAAGGCCGTCCAGTGGAACTCCAAGCTCGTGGTCCTCGACGAGCCGACCGCGGCACTCGGGGTCGCACAGACCGAGCAGGTGCTCGCGCTGGTGCGCCGCCTCGGCGAGCAGGGCCTCGCCGTGGTCATCATCTCGCACAATCTCCACGACATCTTCGAGACGGCGGACCGGATCACCGTCCTGCGGCTCGGGCGGAACGTCGGAGTGTTCGAGCGTACGAAGACCTCGCAGCAGGAGGTTGTCGAAGCGATCACCGCCGGCGTGCCGACGAAGGTCTCCGGCATCCCGGCGGCGACAGGAGGCTCCACATGAGCGCGGCCGGAGCGGTCGAGCACGCGCCGGCGGACTCCGCCGGCGCGGAGCAGCAGGCGAGCCTTCTCAGCCGCGCGAGCACCAACATCCGCTCGGGGAACCTCGGGGTCGTCCCGATCGTCGTCGGCCAGATCTTCATCGTCGTCTTCTTCGGGATCAAGGCGACGAACTTCTTCACAAGCGTCAACTTCGGCAACATCATCATCCAGATGGCCGGGACGACGATGCTCGCCTACGGCGTCGTCTTCGTGCTGCTGCTCGGGGAGATCGACCTCTCGATCGGCTATGTCGCGGGCATCGGCGCGCTCACGGTCGCAGAGCTGCAGCTTCCCGGCAGCGCGCAACAGATGAACGGCCTGATCGCGATCGCGATCGCGATCGCGGTCTGCGCGTTGATCGGCGGGGTGCAGGGTTCGATCGTCGCGTTCGTCGGCGTCCCCTCCTTCGTCGTCACGCTCGCGGGATACCTGATCTGGCAGGGCGTGATCCTGGGCAGACTGGAGGTTCCCGGCTCGATCATCATCCAGGATCGGTGGATCAACTACACGTCGAACTACTATTTCTCTCCGTTCGCCGGGTGGCTGATCGCGGCGGTCGTCACTGGCCTCTACGCGCTCAACATGTTCGTCCCGTTTCTGACCGCCAGAGGAAGGCAGATCGCCGCCAAGAAGCGGCTCAGGACGGTGGCCAAGGTGGCCGGAGTCGCGATCGCCGCGTTCGGCACGGTTGCGATCTGCAATAACGGCGTCGTCGAGACCAGGCGCCTCGGCCTGCCGCTCGCCGGCGTCCTGATGGTGATCGTACTGGTCGTGCTGACGTTCCTCGCCAAGCGGACGACCTTCGGGCGGCACGTCTACGCCGTGGGCGGGAACGCCGAGGCGGCGCGGCGCGCCGGCATCAACGTTGCGCGCATCCGGATACTCGTCTTCATGATCTCGAGCGCAACCGCCGCGCTCGGCGGCATCATCCTCGCTGCGTACGTGAACTCCGTCGCTCTGACCTTCCCGCCCGGCACGCTGCTCCTGAACTCGATCGCAGCCGCGGTGATCGGCGGCGTCAGCCTCTTCGGCGGCCGCGGCGAGGTCCGGGGCGCGCTCCTCGGCTCACTCGTGATCGCGACCGTCGCGAATGGGCTCGACACCGCGGGCTATTCGAACGGCACGATCTACATCGTCACGGGGCTGATCCTCCTGTTTGCCGTCACACTCGATACGGTCGCGCGCCGCCTGCAAGTCCGCTCCGGCCGCTAGCGGTCTGACCGGCAACCGTTGCCGGTTTCTCGGTCGCGAGCAGCGAGCCCTCTCTGGCACCGTATGCGCGCGGGTCAGGAACCCTGAGAGCGGCGGCGGTAAGTGGGGCCCCGCCGCTCGCTCGAGCCTCGGGTCAGCTGGAGGGCCGCGCGACCGTGACGATCTGGTCGGCGGCGAGGTTCGAGAGGTGCGATAGGCGACCGTCGGGCCAGCGGATCGTCAGCTTCTCGACCTTGGTCGCGGCGCCGAGGCCGAAGTGCGCGCGCGGATCCTCCGACGACAGGTAGCTGCTGCCGGCGTGGAGCTCCTCGACGATCGACCGGCCGTTCGGGAGCGTGGCGGTGAGCACCGCCCCGGCCTGGAAGCCTTTCAGCGAGACCTCGAGCCAGTGGCCAACCGGGCCCTTCTCTTCGAGCAGGACGAGCGGGCCGCCGATCGTGTTGATGGCGACCGCCATTCGCCCGTCGTTTGCGAAGTCGGCGGCTGCGAGACCTCGTCCGATGATCTTCGGGAGCCCCGTCGGGTCGACGATCCCGCTCGCGTTCGTGAACCTGCCGCCACCGAGGTTCTGCAGCACCTGGACCGGCTCGGTGTCCTTCTTCAGGTTCGTGACGGGGATCGCACCGTTCGCGATGATCAAGTCGAGGTTGCCGCTGTTATTGAGGTCGACGAACGAGTCGCCCCACCCGACCGTCGCCTTGCGGTCGAGCGCCGTCGCGAACTTGGCCATCTCGGGCACGTAGGCAGTCTCGCCTGTCTTCAGGATCACGCTCTGGTAGGCGGCGTGTGGCTGTCCGCGCGAGTTCGTGATGAACAGGTCGGGGCGGCCGTCGTTGTTGTAGTCGCCTTCGGCGACGCCCATCCCGGCGTTGTGGTCGGCGACGCCGTAGAACTTCGCCGATTCGACGAAGTGGAAGCCCAGCGGGCCACCCGGCACGTTGATGTAGAGACCGTTCGGGTCCGCGTCGTTTGCGACGTACAGATCCGGGCGCCCGTCGCCGTTCACGTCGGTGAAGATCGCGCCGAGGCCGTGCCGGAAATGCGATGACTCGAGGCCTGCTTCGACGCCGACCTCCTTGAAGCGCGCGCGACCGTTGGACCCATTACCCTCGTTGAGGAAGAGCAGGTCGCGGACGCCCTGGTAGTCGGTGGGGAAGCCGGCGATCGAGTTGGTGATCGGGGCCGCCATGTTCGTGTACCCAGAGACGAAGATGTCCGGTCGGCCGTCCCCGTTCACGTCGGCGACGGCCGCACCGGCGTACCAGCCGTACGGCGCGGCGAGCGCGCGCGTGGTGAAGGTGCCGTTGCCGTTGTTCCACAGGATGTCGACACCTGTGGCCGTTGTGACGATCAGGTCGGTGTAGCCGTCGCCGTTCAGGTCGGCTGCGACACAGCCCGTGCCCTTCACCTGGATGCCGGCATGCGACGACTTGCTGACGTTCACGAACCTCCCGTGCACGTTCTCGAAGAGCGCGCTCCGCGGCAGACCGCCGTGTGCTGCCCACTCCGGCATATCGACGTCGGCGTACGAGTTCACGACGAAGAGATCGAGCCATCCGTCGTTGTTGTAGTCGAGCCAGCAGACTCCACCACCCATCATGGCCTGCGGGTCATAGGCCATCGAGTAACGGAACGCGCCCTGTTGGAAGTCGAGCCCGAGCTTCGACGCGACGTCGACGAGGTGGAGCTGCTTGAAGTCGCCCGTGCCCCTCGACAGGTTCGCGTTCACGCCCGCCGACGCCGGCGCGGTTGCGGGCGCAGCGCCGCCGTCGCCGATGATCATGAAGCGGCCGCCCGTAAGCGCCAGGTCGAAGTCGTGCGTGAACGACGTCGCCGTGCCGCTCTGCGCGGTCGAGGAGCCGACCAGGTAGGTCTGGGGCGTCATCTGCCCGGTCAGCGTCGCGACGACCGTCGGCGGCGCCTGACCGACCGCCTGCTGCAGCCGCAGCTCGGCGGCTGCGATGCGGTAGGTCGGAACGACGATCGACCCTCCGGCGGACTTCGCGATGCGCGCCTTGAGCTCCGAGAGGTAGGTTCCGCCTGCGGCGTCGGTCGCTTGCGCCGCGTCGCGCCGGCTCAGCGCGATCGAGACGAGCCGGAGGTCGTCGATCGCACTGGCCGCGATCTGCCTTCCTGTCTGCGGAGTGATCGCGACGACGCCGGTTGTATGCTCGATCTCGACCGCCACGCCGCTTCCCAGCGAGCTTACGGAGAGCGCGGGAACCGAGCGGGCGGGGCTGCCGGCGACGACTATGACCCCCGCGAAGCAGGCGGCACCGGAGACAGCGAGGACGCCGAGCACGGGCCGGCGGTGACGCAGGCGCTCCGCGCGCCAGCCGGCGTCGTGCTGCCGGCGCTCGATCGCCTCCTTCGCGAGGATGAGGAACGGGCGCGCGGCGCAGGCAATCGTCAGCGCTCCGAGCAGCGCCACCTTCGCCCAGAACTCGCTCTGCATGGGCGCGATCAGTAGCACTCCGAGGAGGCCGATCCCGATCGCGTAGATCCGCCGGCCGCCCCGTGTCTCCGGCGCGGTCCTCGGGTCCGTGATCATGAAAGCGAGGAAGATGAACACCTCGGGCGAG
>DATKRX010000136.1:0-24340 GCA_035531915.1 Gaiellaceae bacterium
ACACCGATTACCACGCCGCCTTCGGACCTCCGGTGCTCGGCCACAACGACGTAGACGTCGATCGCGCCGTCGTAGAGACGGCTCGGCGAGTGGACCTGATGGGCGTCGGCGTCACCCGGATCGAGGTCGAGCTCGCGGAGCGGATCTGTGCCCTCGTCCCGTCGGTCGAACGCGTCCTTCTGACCGAGACCGGCAGCGAGGCGACCTTCCACGCGCTCCGTCTCGCGCGGGCGGCGACCGGTCGGCGGCACGTGATCAAGTTCCAGGGCTGCTACCACGGCTGGCACGATTCGGTCGCGATGAACGTGATCTCTCCGGCCGAGCGGTTGGGAGCGAAGGACCCGCTCTCCAAGGGTGTCCTCCCCGAGGTGATCGACGCGACGATCGTCTGCCGTTTCAACGACGCCGACGAGGTCGAGCGGGCGCTCGTCGATCACGACGTGGCCGCGATCATTCTCGAGCCGATCCCGCACAACATCGGCGCCGTGCTCCCGCAGGCGGGGTTCCTCGAGCGCTTGCGCGAGCTTGCGACCAAGCACGGCACGGTCCTGATCTTCGACGAAGTGATCACCGGTTTTCGCCACGCCCTCGGCGGCTACCAGTCGATCTGCGGTGTCACTCCCGACCTGACCGCGATGGGGAAGGCGATGGGCAACGGCTGGCCGGTCTCGGCGCTCGGCGGGAAAGCGGAGCTGATGGATCTCTTCAGCACGACCCCGGGCCAACCCGTCTTCTTCGCAGGAACCTTCAACGGCCATCCGCCGACCGCGGCGGCCGCCCTCGCGACGATCGACAAGCTCCAGAACGAGCCCGTCCACGAGCACGTCTTCCGCCTCGGCGAGCGTGCGCGTCAGGGGCTTCGCGACCTCTACGCTCGCCTCGGGGTCCCCGTCGTTGTCAGCGGATACGGCTCGGTGTTCGTCACCTACTTCCTCGAAGGGCCCGTGACGAGCTACGACGATCTGCTCCGCAACGACGTCGAGCTCTTTATCGGCTACCGGCGCGCGCTGATGGAGCACGGGGTCTTCGAACTGCCGTTGAACCTGAAGCGCAGCCATTTCTCCTATGCGCATGTCGATGCCGACGTCGACCGGCTACTCGAGGCGACCGAATCGGCCGTCGGCGTCGTGCTCGCGGGGCGATGACACACCCGGTCGAGTGCTCGATCGACCTCGCCGCGCCCGGGCGCCAGGTCGGACGGCTCGAGCTTCCGAAATCCACCAACACGGGGGGGTGGGCGCATCAGTTCATCCCGATCGCCTCCATCGCAGGCGGCGAGGGCCCGACCGCGCTCGTGCTCGGCGGAAACCACGGCGACGAGTACGAGGGTCAGGTCGCGGGCCTGAAGCTCTTGCGCGCGCTCGCTCCCGATCGCGTCAGCGGGCGCGTGATCGTGATCCCCTGCCTCTCACCCGAGGCGGCCCGGTCCGGGACGCGCCTGTGGCCCTCCGGCGCGAACTTCAACCGGTCGTTTCCCGGGCGGATCGACGGGCCGGGCAACGAGCAGCTGGCCGACTTCGTCTCGACGGTGCTCTTCCCGGCCGCCGACTACGTGATCGACATCCACAGCGGCGGGCGAACCGGACAGTTCACGCCCTGCTCGCACATGCACGTCGTCGACGATCCGGGGCAGCGAAAGGCGATGCTCGAGGGCATGCTCGCCTGGAACAGCGAATACCACTACCTCTACGTCGACATCGCGGGTCACGGCCTGCTGCCGGTCGAGGCCGAGCGCCAGGGGAAGGTGGTGATCACGACCGAGCTCGGCGGCGGCGGCGTGGTCACTGCCGCCGTGCATCGGCTGGCCGAGCGCGGGCTCGCCAACGTGCTCAGGCACGCAGGCATCCTCGAGGGCGAGGTCGAGACGCGTGCCTCGATCGGCCTGCCCGAAGCGGTGATCCTCGACGGTCGCGACCTGCGCAACTACGTGTTCGCGCCCGAGTCTGGGATCTTCGAGACGCTCGTCGAGCTCGGCGATGCCGTCGCCGCGGGAGAGACCGTGGGGCGGATCCACTCGCTCGAGCATCCCGAGCGGGAGCCCGCGGCGATCGTGGCGGCGCTCGACGGCATCACCGCCTGCATTCGCGCGATCTCGTGGACCGAGCAGGGGGACAACGTGCTCGTCTTCGGGCAACCGATCGCCGCCGCCGCCCTTCTTTGAACGGCGCGCTCGCCAGAATTTTCGCGAGCGTCCGCCGCCACCGGAACTACCGGCTCTACTTCGCCGGCCAGGCGGTCTCGTTCACGGGCTCGTGGATGCAGCAGATCGCCGCCTCCTGGCTTCTGCTGCAGCTGACCCACTCGGCGATCGCGGTGGGCGCGCTCGCGCTCACCCAGCTACTCCCCGTCACCGTGTTCGGCCTCTTCGTCGGCACGCTCCTCGACCGGTTCGAGGTGCGCCGGGTCGCGATCTCCGCCGAATCGGCTTCCCTTCTGACGGCAGCATCGCTCGCGGTGTTGACGCTTGCGCACCTCGTCATGACCTGGGAGATCTTTCTGTTCGCGGGGCTGATGGGTCTCGCGCAGGCCGTCGGCGGCCCGGCGCGGCACGCGCTCGTCTTTCAGATGGTCGGCCCCGACGATCTCGCCAATGCGGTCAGCCTCAACTCGAGCCTCGGCACGGCCGCGCGCGTCCTAGGCCCCGCGATCGGCGGGGCCGTCGTCGCCTTCGCGGGCGCCGGGGTCGCCTTCGGCGTCAACTCGGTCAGCTACCTCGCCGAGGTTGCGGCGCTCCTCGCTCTCGATACGGCGGCGCTGCACCGGCCGATCCGCGATCACGAGGCGAGCGTGCTGGGCGGCGCGCGCGACGCCCTGAAGTTCGTCGTGCACACTCCCCGCGCCGCCGTCGCGTTCTTCGCGGTGCTCGCTCTCTCGACCTTCTCCTTCAACTTCAACGTGCTGCTGCCGCTCGTCGCCGAGCGCACGCTCCATTCCGGCGCCCAGACCTTCGGGCTGATCGCGGCGGTCTTCGGCGCCGGCGCGCTCGCCGGCGCGACGCTGAGCGCGGCGCGGGGCCGCGCGAGCCTGAGGGTGCTCCTGACCGGCGCCGCCGGATACGGGTTGTTCGAGCTTGCGCTCGCTCCTCTGCATTCGCTCGTGCCCGTGTGCCTGGTCCTCTTCGCGATCGGGTTCTTCTACATCCAGTGGGGCACGACCGCCCTCGCGACGATCCAGCTGGAGGCGCCGGAACGTCTCCGTGGCCGCGCCGCCAGCCTGTACTTCTTCGCCTTCCTCGGCGGCGCGCCGCTCGGGGGGCTGTTCGCCGGGTGGCTCGTCGAGCTGGGCGGGACCGGGCTCGCGTTCTACGTCGCGGGCCTGGTGGCGGTCGTGACGGCGCTGGCCTGTGTCGCGACGCTCGCGATCATCTCGCCCGCGCGTCGAATCTCGTCGTCGCCGATCAGCCGGTGAGTGACAAACCGGACATGACCGTCGCGCTCGAGCGCGAGCCTCCGCTCGAGCCGAAACGGCGTCCGCGCCGAGGTCGGCGTAGAAGCGGCTCGTCCGCCGGGTCGGGTGAGCGCGAGCACCGCAATGAGCTTCGCGAGCGACCAGGTGGCAACGAAGGCCGCTTCCTCCCTGCCGAGCAGTCCGGCGCCGCGCTGCTCGAGACGCTCTACGGTCTCGTCGGGGCCGAAGGCCGCCGGCTCGATCCGGGCCGAGCGCATCGCCTCCGACATCTCGTCGGTCGGGCCGGTGCAGATGTCGGAGCGGAGATCGATCACCGCGCTTGATCCCTCGCGGTCACCTCGGCCCGCGCGGAAGGTGCCTGCCGGGACGCGCGCCCAGATGTCCGCCGCCCGAGACGACTGCCGTGCCGTTGACGAAGACCTCGTCGACTCCGATCGCGTAGCGCAGCGGGTCGGCGAGGGTCGATCCGTCGGCCAGCCGGTCGAGGTCGAGCACGACGAGATCGGCTGCGAAGCCCGCGCGGAGCCGGCCGCGGTCGCGGAGCCCGAAGTGCTCGGCCGGCATGCTCGTCATCTTGCGGATCGCATGTTCGAGCGGGAGCGTTCCCAGGTCGCGGACGTGGCGGGTCAGGTAGTGGACGTGCCCGGCAAAGCAGACCGGATGAGCCGAGATCCCGTCCAGGCCGGCGTCGAGCGCGCTCGTGTACCCGTCGACTCCGAGCGAGAACAGCGGGTGGGAGATCATTTCGGCCAGGTGCTCGTCGGTGAACAGCTCGCCGATCAGGAGGATGCTCTCGATCGCGGGCCCGGAGGCGGCGAGGATGTCGAAGTAGCAGTCCCACTCGCTCTTCCCGAGCAGCGCGGAGATCTCGTGGAAGTCCTTCCCCTCGAGGCCCGCATACTGCGGGCTCGCCTGCAGGCGAGCCCGTCCCCATTCGCCCCGGTGGATGAAGCGCCAGTAGCGGTCGCACTCGTGGGGTAGGCGCTCGCGGACGACGGGGTCGCGGAGCCGCTTGCATGCCTCCTCCCAGCCGTCGGCAAGCACCCAGGGCGGAAGGATCCCGGCCATCTGCCCGAGGCCGTCCCGGAACGGCGTCGTGTCGGCCAGGACGTCGAGGCCCTCGAGTTCGCGGGCGGCCTGCATCGTGTCGACCGCGCGCTGCCAGGCGCCCGGCGGGGCGCCCGTCCGGTTGCGGACGTTCAGATGGGAGATCTCGCCGCTCGTCGCCCCCTCGCGGATGATCTGCAGGAACTCGTCGATCGAGTCCTGGAGCTGCGCGTCCCGGTTGCGGACGTGGCTTGTGTAGTGGCCGCCGTAGCTCCCGACCACCCTGTTCAGACGGATCACCTCCGCGATCGGCGCCTCTCGGCCGGGATTGAACTCGAGCCCGGTGGAGAGCCCGAGCGCGCCGGCGTGCATCGCCTCGGCGACGTAGCTCTCCATCGTTTCGAGCTGCTCCTCGGTCGCCTGAGGGCCCGACACTCCGGCGGCGTAACGGATCGTGTTGTGTCCGACAAACCACGCCAGGTTTTGCGCATGGCCGCGGTTGGAGAGGAACGAAAGGTGATCCGCGAACGAGCTCCATTCGGCCGGCCCGTCGTAGGCGAAGGTGCGCAGCCGCGCCTCGATCACCGCCCGCGAGTGCTCCGAGACCGGTGCGTAGGTCCACCCGCAGTTGCCGACGACCTCCGTCGTGACCCCCTGGCGGATCGTGCTTTCGGCGGCAGGGTTCGTGAGCAGCGTGAAGTCGCTGTGGCTGTGCGGATCGACGAACCCCGGGCAGACCACCCGGCCGCCCGCATCGATCACCTGTGCGGCTCCGTTCCCCTCGATCCGGCCGACCTCGGCGATCCGCTCGCCCTTGACCGCAACGTCGCCACGGTAGGGCGGCTCGCCGCTGCCGTCGACGATCAGGCCGTCGCGAATGAGCAGGTCGAGCATCGAACCGCCTACTGCTTCGCGAGGGTGGCCGCGTCGGACAGGTTGCCGCCGATCCGTGGGTCGAGCACGTCGCGAAGCCCGTCGCCGAGGAAGTTGAAGCCCAGGACGAGCAGCATGATCGCGAGCCCGGGGAACAGCGACATCCAGACGCTCGAGTCGATGTAGTCGCGGGCGGTCGCGAGCATGTTGCCCCAGTCGGCCTCGGGCGGCTGGGTGCCGAGCCCGAGGAAGCTGAGCGTCGACTCGGAGAGGATCGCCTGCGAGAAGTAGACGGTCGTCAGCACGGTCAGCGGCGCCATGATGTTGGGGATCACATGCCTGATCATGATCCGCAGATCTCCCGCGCCGAGCGAGCGCGCCGACTCGATGAACGGCAATCCCATCACCTCGAGCACCGCGGCGCGGATCACGCGGGCGAACGCCGGTGTGTAGACGATCCCGATCGCCAACATCGCGTTCTGGCGTGACGGGCCGAGGAGCCCGGCGATCAGGAAGGCAAGAATCAGGACCGGGAAGGCGAAAACGATGTCGACGAGGCGCATCAGCGCCAGATCGAGCAGGCCGCGGTAGAACGCCGCCACCATTCCGATCAAAAGGCCCGCCCCGAGGCTGATCGCGACCGCGACCGCCGCGAGCTCGAGCGAAACCTCGGCGCCGTGGATCACACGGGCGAGGGTGTCACGGCCGAGGTCGTCGGTGCCGAACGGATGCGCCCAGCTCGGCGACAGGAGCCGCACCGCGTCGGTGTTGTTGGGATCGTATGTCCAGACCAGGTGGCCGAAGAGGGCGACGAGCAGGACGGCGCCGATGATGACGGCGCCGGCGATCCCGACCGGGTTGCGCCAGCGCCGCGGCAGCGAGAGACGGCGCGGGAGGAGCTGCCAGGCGCTCGAGACGGCGGTCGTCACGAGACCGTGATCCGCGGGTCGAGGATGCCGTAGAGAATGTCGACGAGGAAGTTCACGACCACGAAGGTCGCGGCGATGATCAGCGTCGCGGCCTGGACGACCGGGTAGTCGCGGCTGAAGATCGCGTTCAGGAGCTGCGCGCCGACGCCGGGCAGGCCGAAGATGCGCTCCGCGACCGCAGCTCCGCTGATCAGCGCGCCGATCTCGAACCCGGTGACGGTGACGACCGGCACGAGGGCGTTGCGGAGCGCGTGCTTGACGAGCACCACGTTGCGCGACGCCCCCTTCGCCCGGGCGGTCCTCACGTAATCGAGATTCAGCACCTCGAGCATCGTCGCGCGCACCATGCGGCTGACGATCGCGAGCGTGAACACCGAGATCGCGATCGCCGGCAGCACGAACTCCTGCAGGTTCTCCCAGGGATGCTGGAACAGCGAGACGTCCGAGAGCGGCGGCACCCAGTGGAAGACCCGCGAGGTGAAGATCAGGAGCAGCGTCGCGAGCCAGAAGTTGGGGATGCTGATCCCGATCAGCCCGGTGACGCGTGAGGCGTAGTCGACGGTGCTCTCGCGGCGCACGGCCGAGAGCACACCCAGCGGGATCCCGATCACGAGCGCGATCACGATCGCGAACAGGATCAGCTCGATGTCGATCGGGATCGAGGTGGCCATGATCCCCGACACGGGCTGCTGGGTCAGGTAGGAGCGGCCGAAGTCGCCGTGGATCGCCCCCGAGACCCACCGCCAGTACTGATCCGGATAGGAGCCGTAGATCCCGAGCTGATGCTCCGCGGAGGCGATCTGCGCGGGGGTGGCCGAGGTGTCACCTGCAAAGAAGAGATCGAGGATGTTGCCCGGAAGGAGCCTGACCATCGTGAAGATCAGGATCGAAACCGCCACGATCGTGGCGACCAGGGCGGCGAATCTCTCGGCGATGAAGCGATACATGCGCGTTTGGAAGCCGGCGGTGGACCGGCACCTGCCGGCCCACCGCCAGACGACGATGCTTCCTACGATATGACGTAGGCCGTTCGGAGCGCGGGGTTGAAGTCGGTGAACGCGACGTACATGTTCTTGAGCCGCGAGTTGACGACGAAGAACTTCGACACCGCGATCAGCCCGATCTCGACCACCTGGTCCATCAGGTCCACGTTCAGCTGCTGGTACATCGGGAGCCGCTTGGCCGTGTTGAGCGTGATCCGGCCGTCGCCGACGAGCCGCCAGATCGGCTTGGTATTGGCCCCGGGCGAGCCCTTCCAGCCCTGAAACCACTGCTGGTAGATCGGAGCGGACGGGTTGTACTCGGCGACGTAGCCGTCGACGTCCCCGCGCATCCCGCGACCGGTCAGATCCCAGTCGAAGGTTCCGGCGCTGTTAGCGGCGCCGAAGGTGACCGGGTCCTGCGTGACGATGTTGACGTTGATCCCGATCTGCGCGAGGTCGTTCTTGACCAGCGCGGCCACCGCCGGGTAGTCCGCCGGGGTCGAGAACGTCGTCATCGTGACGTCGAACCCCGTCGAGCCGCCCTGCTTCATCAGGGCCTGCGCGGCCGGTAGATCGTACTTCTCGTAGTTCGAGGTCAGCTGGGCGGTGGGCAGCTGCCACGGCCCGTAGCCGGCCGCGACCTGCGCCGAGAACTGGCCGTAGCCCGCGTACACCTTGTCGATCAGGTTCTGGCGGTTGATCGCCTTGTTGATCGCCTGGCGGACGTACTTGTTCGCCCAGGGCTTGGTCGAGCCCGGGCTGATCGTGAACTGGAGCTCACGGAAGGCCGCCGTCAGGTTGTGCAGCACGGTCAGGTTCGGGTAGCCGTTGATCGCGACGGCGTTGTCGGGCGAGACCATCGCTCCGTCGACCGAGCCGGCCTTGAGCGCCGCGATCCGCGTCTCCTCGTCCGGGATGATCTTGTAGTTGATCGCGTCCAGATACGGCAGGCCCGGCTTCCAGAAGTGCGGGTTCTTGAGGTAGTTGACGTGGTCGTTCGGCACGTAGGACCCGTTGAGCATGAAGGGGCCGGTGCCGATCCCCTGCGTGCTCGGATTGAGCGTCTGGTACATGTTGTTCGGCACCATCGACGAGTAGCGGCCCCACGCGAGGAAGCCGTAGACGCGGGCATCCGGCGCCTTCAGGTCCATCTGCACCTGGTACTTCGAGCGCCGCGTCACGTCGGCGATCGACGGCACCTGGCCGAGCGTCGCGGTCGTGCCCGGCAGGGGCGGGTTCAGGATCTGCTGGAACGAGTACACGACATCTTCGGCCGTGAGCTCCTGGCCGTTGTGGAACAGCACGCCCTTGCGCAGGTTCCAGACGATCCGCTTCGTGTTGACGACGTCGTAGCTCACGGCGAGCGCGGGACGGATGTTCAGCTTCGGGTCCCATTCCAGCAGCGAGTCGTACATCATCTCGTTCGCGGTGTGGTTCATCGTCAGGGTGGCGCCGAACGGGTAGATGCCGCCCGGATCCTGCTCCAGCGCCCAGGTGACCGTCCCCCCGGTCGGCACCTTCTTCGCCGTGCGACTCATGCGCTTCGCTGCGGCGCCTGCGGGGCCGGCGAGCGCGCCGGCGACCACCGCTCCTGCACCGACCCGCCCGGCCCTCGAGAGCAGGTCGCGCCGGCTGATCTCGCTCTTCGAGAGCGATCCTTCGGTCGGCTTGTCTGACATATCGCTAACTCCTCCTTCGTCCGGGGAACGTCCTAAAGAATCTGTCCGACGCTCGGCGCGTCGCCTTTGATGTCGTCGTAGAACGGTGACTCACGCAGCTCGAGACCCGCGAGGTAGGCGACGTTTTCGGGATCGAGGGCGATGCCGAGGCCGGGGTCGTGCGAGACTTCGATCTTGCCGTCCTCGATTTCCACTGCACGAGTGAGGACGTCGTTCAGCTGTAGTGGATAGTGCGTGTCGCTCGCGAACGGAAAGTGCGGCGATGATGCGACGACGTGCGCGTTCGCCGTGGTGGCGACGCCGAGCTCCGCCCAGCTCCCGATCACACACCACTTCCCCGCTGCCGCAGCGAGCGTCGCGATCTCGCACGCACGCGTGAGGCCGCCGGCTTCCGAGGGATACACCACGAAGACGTCACACGCCTCCGCCTTGATCAGCTCGAGCGCCGAGCGGACGCTGGTGCACGACTCGTCGGCGGCGATCGGCACCGAGACGGAGCGCCGGACGTGGGCCATGCCCTGTAGGTCGAAGTCGGGCACCGGCTGCTCGACGTACTGCAGGTCGAACCGCTCGAGCGTCCGGATCCACTTGACCGCCGCCGGGACGCTCCAGTTCATGTTCGCGTCGATCCGGATCTTGACGTCGGATCCGACGCGGTCCCGGATCGCGGCCAGCGTGTCGTAGTCGTGGCTCAGGTCCCGCCCGACCTTCAGTTTCAGCTCTTTGTGCCCCGCGGCGACGAAATCCGCCGCCTTGACGGCGTTCGCCTCGGGGTCGTCGATGAAGAGGTAACCGATCACGGGAACGGCCTCGCGGCAGTAGCCCCCGAGGAGCTCCGCGACCGAGATGCCGAACGCCTTGCCCTTCAGGTCGAGCAGGGCCATCTCGATGCCTGCGATCGCATAGGCGGCGACGCCACTCCAGTTGCGGGAGTATTCCTCGAGCCGATGCACGAGCCATTCGATCCGGAGCGCGTCCTCACCGACGAGGAACTGCGCGAACTCCCTGTCGATGATCGTCTGGATCGCCGGCAGCGTGGGGCCGGGAGCCTCTCCCAGACCGACGAGGCCCTCGTCCGTCCTGATCTCGACGATCAGGCCGGATGCCGATTCCCGGATGCCGCCAGTCCACTTCAGGGGCTCCCGCAGTGGGACGCGCACAGCCGTCGTCTCAATGCCTGTGATCCGCAAGAAGGCACTACACTAAGTCGCTCCTGAGGTATTGTCAACCATCCGGAGATTGTTAACAATACGCGGATGGTGCCGAACCGGCCCCCCTTGCAGCATGCTCCGATGGCCAAGACAGCCCCCGTCCAGCGCCCGAAACGCCGCAGCTCCCGCAGCGAGCAGGTGCTTCAGATCCTGCGTCACGCGATCGTCGTCGGTGAGCTCGTAGACGGCGAGCGCCTGATCGAGGATCGCATCGCCCGACAGCTGAACACGAGTCGCGGCCCTGTCCGCGAGGCGCTCCGGCGGCTCGAGCACGAGGGGCTCGTCGTCTCCTACCCCTACCGCGGAGCGGTCGTGCGCGGCGTCTCCGACGAGGAGGTGCACGAGGTCCTGATCCCGATCCGGCTGACGCTCGAGCGGTTCAGCTTCACAAAGGCGCTCGAGTTCATGACCGAGGCGGACTTCGGGGAGCTCGCCAAGGAGGTGTGGCAGATGGGAGAGGGCGCCCGGACCGGTGACCTCCTGCGCTGCGTCGAGGCGGACATTCGCTTCCACGAGTTCGTGCTCTCGCGCTCCGGCCAGCCCCATACCGCTCAGGTCTGGGGCAGCATCGAGTCGCGCATCCGCGCCTACTTCTTCCGTTTCGGTCTGGAGGCGGATATGTCGCGCCTCGCGGCCGAGCACTCCGAGCTTCTGGCGGCGCTCCAGTCCGGTGACCGTGAGGTGCTGATGGACGCGGTCGAGCGGCACATCACGGTTCGTACCCCGGGGCCCGTGGGCTAGATGGACGAGCTCCTTCGGGTCGAGAACCTGCGCACGTGGTTTCGCTCGGGGGCAGGGCCGATCCGGGCCGTCGACGGCGTCGATTTCGAGCTCGCGGCCGGTCAGACGCTCGGCATCGTCGGGGAATCGGGCAGCGGCAAGTCGGTCACGGCGCTCTCGATCATGCGCCTGATCGAGCGCCCTGGCGAGATCCAGGAGGGAAGCCGCATCGTGTTCGAGGGGCGCGACCTCGTGCAGCTGAGCGACCGCGAGATGGAGAGCCTTCGCGGCAACGAGGTCTCGATGATCTTCCAGGAGCCGATGACCTCGCTCAATCCGGTCTACACGATCGGAGACCAAATCGGCGAGTCGGTTCGCATTCACCGCGGAGCCGGCCGGCGCGAGGCTCTGGAGCGTGCACGCGAGATGCTCGAGCTCGTCGGCATCCCCGAGGTCGATCGGCGGCTCAAGGACTACCCCCACCAGCTCTCGGGCGGCATGCGCCAGCGCGTGATGATCGCGATCGCGCTCGCCTGCGACCCGAAGCTGATCATCGCCGACGAGCCGACGACCGCCCTCGACGTGACGATTCAGGCGCAGATCCTCGAGCTGATGATCGAGATACGCGAGCGGCTCGGGATGTCGATCCTCCTGATCACCCACGACCTCGGGGTCGTCGCCGAGATGTGCGACGAGGTGGTGGTGATGTACGCCGGCCGGGTCGTCGAGCGCGGACCGGTGGCCGACGTGTTCACCACGCCCCAGCACCCCTACACCGAGGCGCTCCTCCAGTCGATCCCGATGCTCGGGATGACCCAGGCGGAGCCGTTGCGGGTGATCCGGGGCACGGTGCCGAGCCCGCTCGACTGGCCCGCGGGGTGCCGCTTCTCGCCCCGGTGCGACTACGCGTTCGAACGCTGTGTCGAGCAGCCGCCGCTCTTTCGCCTCGAGGGTCGGAAGTCGGCGTGCTGGTTGTGCGAGCACGGCCCTCGTGCGCCGGCCGAAGCCGGAACGGTGCGCGCGTGAGCTCCGAGGTTCTGCTCGAGGCTCGTGGGCTGAAGACCCACTTCCCGGTTCACCGTGGCCTCTTGCGCCGCACGGTCGGGCACGTGAAGGCGGTCGACGGTGTCGACCTCGCGATCCAGAGCGGTGAGACGCTCGGGCTGGTCGGCGAGTCGGGCTGCGGGAAGTCGACGCTCGGCCGGACGCTGATCAGGCTGATCGAGCCGACAGCGGGCGAGATCGAGTTCGAGGGCGTCGACCTGTTGTCGCTCTCGAAGTCCGAGCTGAAGGCGGAGCGGCGCGAGATGCAGATCATCTTCCAGGACTCGGTCGGGTCGCTCGATCCCCGGATGCGCGTCCGGGACATCGTCAGCGAGGGGCTGGCCGTCCACGGGGTCGCCCGCAGCGAGCGGGCCGACCGGGTCGTCGATGCCCTGGAACGGGTCGGGCTCGGCTCGGAGACCCTGCGTCGCTACCCCCACCAGTTCAGCGGCGGACAGCGCCAGCGGATCGGGATCGCTCGCGCGCTCGTCCTGCGACCGAAGCTCGTGGTGGCCGACGAGCCGGTCTCGGCGCTCGACGTCTCGATCCAGTCCCAGGTGCTCAACCTGCTCGTCGAGCTCAAGCAGGCCTTTGGCCTCACCTATCTGTTCGTCGCGCACGATCTCGCCGTCGTCGGGTACATCTCCGACCGGGTTGCGGTCATGTACCTCGGCAAGGTGGTCGAGCTCGCGCCGACGGCCGAGCTGTTCGCGAGGCCGTTGCATCCCTACACGATCGCCCTCCTGTCGGCGATCCCTACCACCGAGCCGGGCGCCAAGCGCTCCCGGATCACGCTCAGCGGCGACGTTCCGAGCCCGATGAGCCCGCCGAGCGGCTGCCGGTTTCGCACGCGCTGCCCGGTCGCCCAGCCGATCTGCGCCGAGCTGGAGCCGCCGCTCGCAGACCACGGCCTGGAGCACAAGGCGGCCTGCCACTTCCCGGGCACGACGATCCCTGAGCCGGTCCGGCATCCAGATGGCTGACGGTTCGGCGCCTCGCTACGAGGCGCGCCTTCTGCACGACCGGCGGGTTCCGACTCGCGACGGGATCACCCTCTCGGCCGATGTCTACCTGCCGCTGGCGCAGGGGCCGTTCCCGACCATCGTCCAGTGGACTCCGTACGAATCGACGCGCGAGCGGTTCATCGGCTGGGGCGTCTTCTATGCCCAGCGCGGCTACGCCGCGGTGGTCGTCGACGTGCGCGGACGCTACGAGTCGGACGGGGTGCTCGATCCCTGGGTGCGCGATGGCGTCGATGCGCAGGACACGCTCACCTGGGCTGCGGGCGAGCAGTGGTGCAACGGGCGGATCGGCACCTGGGGGAGGAGCTACGGAGGGGTCGTGCAGTGGCAGCTCGCCCACCTCGGACATCCGAACCTCCAGTGCATCGCGCCGCATGTGATCCACGACGACTACTTCTGGGATGGGTACTTCACCGGCGGCGCCTTCCAGCTGGCGCTCACGCTCGGTGCGGCCGCGCTCTGGGACAGCGCGATGGCGCTCGTGACCGGCCCGAGCGCGGCCGACCTGCTCCTGAACGACCGTGTCTTCCGGCATCTGCCGCTGATCGACCTCGATCAGGTGACGATCGGCCGCAAGGTGAGCTACTGGCGCCTCTGGTGGGAGCACCAGACAAACGACGAGTACTGGCAGGGGTTCCGGCATAGGCCGGAGAAGGTGAACGTGCCGATCTTCCAGCAGGGCGGCTGGTTCGACCCCTACTCGGGCTCGCACCTGCGCTCGTTCGCAGGTGTCGGGGGTCGCGTACCAAACCGGGTGCTGATGGGCCCGTGGTCACACGAGGAAGAGGTCGAGACCTTCCGGGGTGACGTCGACCTCGGGCCGGCCTCGGCGACGGTGATCCGTGAGCACGACCTCGCGTTCTACGACCGGTTTCTGAAAGACGAGGTGGACGGTTGGGACGACCGCCCGCCGCTCGAGCTCTTCGTGATGGGCGCCAACGAGTGGCGCGGTGAACACGAATGGCCGCTCGCGCGAACCGAGTTCACGCCCTGGTACCTGCACTCGGGCGGTCGCGCGAACACGTTGAGCGGCGACGGCCGGCTCGGCCTCGAGCCCCCGGGGAACGGCGAGCCGGCCGACCGTTACTCCTACGACCCCGAGGATCCGGTGCCGACGATCGGGGGCAACAACTCCGTCCTCACGATGACGCAGGGCGCGCAGACGCCGATCCTCCCCGGGCCGCGCGACCAGCGCGTGCTCGAACGGCGCGACGACGTGCTCTGCTACACAAGCGAGGAGCTCGAGCGGGACCTCGACGTCGTCGGGCCGATCGAGATGGTGCTCTATGCCGCCTCCTCAGCCAAGGACACCGACTTCATCGTCCGCCTCTCCGATGTGTATCCGAACGGCAAGGCGATCTTCCTGGCCGAGGGGATGCTCCGGGCCCGCTACCGCGGAAGCCTCGCCGGTGAGAGCGTCGAGCTGCTCGAGCCGAACGAGGTCTCCGAGTACCGGATCCGCTGCTACCCGGCTGCGAACGTGTTCAAGCGCGGGCACCGGCTGCGGCTCGACGTGACGAGCTCGAGCTTCCCCCGCTTCTCGCGCAACCTGAACACGGGCGAGGACGTCGCGACGGGGACGCGGATGCAGGTCGCACACCAGACCGTCCTGCACACGAGCGCCTATCCCTCGCACGTGCTGCTGCCCGTTCTCCCGGAGTGAGCGCCTCACTGTTCGACCTGAGCGGTCGGACGGCCCTCGTGACCGGCTCGACGCGCGGGCTCGGCAAGGCGATCGCGCTCGGGCTCGGCCTGGCCGGCGCTCGCGTCGCGATCAACGGGCGGACGGCGTCGGTCGTCGAGGAGCGGGTCTCGGAGCTCGCGGCCGCGGGTGTCGAGGCGGTCGCTGCGCCCTTCGAAGTCACCGACGAGCCCGCGGTCGGCGCCGCGGTCGGCGCCCTCGGCCCGGTCGACGTGCTGGTCAACAACGCCGGGATGACGATCCGTAAGCGACTCGAGGAGTGGTCGCTCGAGGAGTGGGAGTGGATCTTCGCCGTCAACGTGACGAGCGCGTTTCTCGTCGCGCGCGCTGTCGTGCCGGGGATGGTCGAGCGTGGCCGCGGCAAGATCGTCAACATCTGCTCGGTCCAGAGCGAGCTCGCCCGCGAGACGATCGCGCCCTACACGGCCACGAAGGGTGCGCTGAAGAACCTGACGAAGGCGATGTGCGCCGAGTGGGCGCGCGACGGCATTCAGGCCAACGGGATCGGCCCCGGCTATTTCGCGACCGAGCTGACCGAGCCGCTCCGAGCGGATGCCGAGTTCGACGCCTGGCTGCGGGCCCGTGTGCCGGCGGGCCGGTGGGGAGACCCGTCGGAGCTCGTGGGCGCCGCGGTGTTCCTCGCCTCGGCCGCCTCCGATTTCGTCAACGGCCAGGTGCTCTACGTCGACGGCGGCCTCACGGCTGTCATCTAGCGCTCTCTCCTCGGCGTGACCCTCGTTTGACGGTCGCTGCCCAGACGGGGCCGGGTTAAAGTCAGACGGCCGCGAGCCGTTCGAGCAGCGCTTCGCGCGCTTCGCGCCGGCCGCCGAACGGGATCCGGAGGTGCGGCGTGCTTGCACCGAAGTGGCCTCCCGGCAGCGCGGTGATCCCGTGCTCGCGCGCGAGCAGGTCGCTCCAGCGCTCCTCCTCGCCCTCGATCGCCGCCCAGATGAACGCGCAGGCCTCCGGAAGCTCGGCCCGCATCGCCGTGGTCGCGTTCGCGGCGGCGATCGCGCGCGGGCGTATCTCGGCCAGCTCGGCGACGGCGGCCGCGATCCACTCCTGCGGCCCGGTCAACGCGGCGAGCGCTGCGGCCTGGGCGACCCCGTCGACGGCAAGCGCCTGCCACTCCAGAGCGGCCGCCATCCGGCCGATCACGGGCGGGGGGCCGACCGCGAACCCGATTCGCCACGCGGCCATGGCGTGGGTCTTGGAGAAGCTGCGCAGGACGAGCGTCCGCGCGGCGAGATCGGGGTGCGAGGCGGGCGAGAGGTGGGGGAGGCCGTCGTAGAGGATCCCGGCGTATGCCTCGTCGGAGAGGAGCAGCGCCTCGCTGTCGGCGAGCGCAGCAGCGATCGCGTCGAGATCGTGCGGCCGGAAGACGTATCCGGTCGGATTCACCGGCGTGTTCACGATCGCGAGGGTCGTCTCCTGCCCGATCGCGGCCGCGAATGCCGCCCAGTCGGGCTGGCCGTCCCCGCCGCCTGTCGCCGTGCATGTCCCACCGGTTCCAGCGACTATCTGCGGGAAGAAGAACGACGGCGCGTGCGTGACGGTCCGGGCGCCGAAGGCCTGTGCGGCGAGGTGGAGAGCCTGCATGCCGCCGAGCGTGATCAGCACCTCGCGGCTCGGATCGACGCGGCGCCCGAGCTCGGCGCCGATCCGCTCGGAGATCGCCTCTCGAAGTGCGGGCAGTCCACGCGTCGGTGCGTAGGTCGCGCGCTCGGCCGCCTGCGTCGCGGCCTCGACGACATGGCGCGGCATGTCGACCGACGGGTGACCGCCGATCGCGAGCAGATCGGGGTAGCGCTCCGCGAACTCCCGCGAGGGCATCCGGCCCGGATCGCTCAGCCGAGGAGCCTCTCGAGCATCGTGATGTAGACCTTGGTGGCTCGGACGAGCTCGGGGATCGCGATCGACTCGAGATCTGCATGTGCGCCCTCGCCCGAGGGGCCGTGGTAGACGGTCGGGATCCCGGCCGCCGTGAAGATGGCGCCGTCGGCGACCGTCTTCGTCCCGACCGCGGTCAGCTCCTCGCCGGTCACGGTGCTGTAGGCCTCCTGCAACGCGATCAGCAGTGGGTGATCGCTCGAGATCGAGTACGGGCCGCGGACGAGCTTCAGCTCGAGGTCGATCGTGCAGCCCGTCTCCGCCGCGACGCGCTCGAGCAGTGACCGGTACTCCTCCTCGACCGCCTCCAGGGTGTTGCCGTCAGCGAAGCGGCGCGTGCCGACGATCCGAGCCGTGGCGGGGAAGCGGTTGTAGAAGTCGCCTCCGTGGACTTCGCCGACGAAGTAGGTCTCGGCCCCTACCCAGGGGTGCTCGAGGGCTGCGAGCTCCTCCGTGCGCGCGCGGATCGCCTCGACCGCCCTGGCGGCAGCGAGGAGGGGGTGCGGCGTTCCCTTCGGGGTCAAGAGCTCGTGTGTCGGGGCTCCGGGCCGCGAGATCGTGATCTCGGCAGTTGCCTGGCCCATGTGGGAGACAACGACGCTGCCGGGTGGAGAGAGCTCGCAGACGATCGCCATGTCGGCGGTGAAGCCGTGCTCGCCGAGCAGCCACGCGAGGTCCTCGCCGCGGCCGCCGGGCGCCTCGTGAAGCCCGATCGCGACGATCACGAGCTCGCCTGCGAACGAGTCTCCCTGCGCGAGCGCGGCGGCCGCCTCCGCTGCGCAGGCGCAGGCGCCCTTCATGTCGGCCGCGCCGCGCCCGTAGATCAGCTCGCCCTCGACCCGGGGAGGATCGTGAGCGATCGGTACCGTGTCGAGATGGCCGTTGAGGACGATCCTCGGCCCTGAACGCCCGCCCCGGAGGCGGCCGACCACCGTCGGTGTCTCCGGGAACACGTCGTCGATCAGCTCGACCTCCATCCCGATCTGCGCCAAGCGCCCTGCATAGAGGCTCGCAACCTCGGCTGTCTGGCCCGTGGGGCTCTCGACCTCGACGAGGGCGAGGGTCAGGTCGCGAAGCCGTTCGGCGTCGACCTGCTCGATCACGCGGCCGGCCCTCGCGCGACCCGAAACCCGATCGTCGCCTGACGGCGCCGGGAGAGGCTGCGGCTGCGCATCGCGCAGCGCGCGTAGCTCAGATCGGGGCTGGCGAACGACCCTCCGCGAAGGACGCGCTCCGAGCAGACGGCGGGGTCCTCCCGGCCGTCGCCCGGAGCGAAGGGATAGGGCCGGTAGCTGCTCGACACCCACTCCCAGACGTTGCCCGCCATGTCGAGCAGACCGTACGGGCTCGCGCCCTCCGCGCGGCTGCCGACCGGCGCGGTCGAGCCGTGCTTGAGGCCGGCGCCGATCACCGTTTTCGCGGCGTCCTCGGCTTCGCCCCACGGGTAGATCCGGCCGTCGGTGCCGCGCGCGCCCTTCTCCCACTCGGCTTCGGTCGGTAGGCGCCCCCCGGCCCAGGCGCAGAAGGCCCGGGCCTCGAACCAGTCGACGAAGGTGACCGGGTGCGCCCGGAGTCCCGGCGCAGGCGCAGCGCCCGCCCAGTGGGTGGGAGGCTCGGCGCCGCCCTGCTCGACGAAGATCGCGTACTGGGCGTTCGTGACCGGCGCCAGCGAGAGGTCATAGGCCGGTAGGTCGACGAGGTGGCGAGGCAGCTCGTCTGCCCGCATCGGGCCCCCGCGCGCGACGGCGTCGCGGCCGATCTCGATCTCGCCGCCGGGGATCTCGATCCAGTCGAAGGGAAGCAGCGGCTTGCTCTCTGTGGCGGCCACGCGAAAGCCGACGTAGTGGTCGCGGGCGCCCGGAAGCATCGGTTGGCGAAACGAGCAGCGAAGCTCGTTCGCCTGCTGGAGAAACGAGCCGCCGCGGACGACGCCGGGCTCTCCTCCTTCAGGCTCGAGGCCGTCGGAGGGGTAGGGGCGGTAGGCGGTCGCAACCCACTCGGCGACGTTCCCGGCCAGATCCAGCACTCCGTCGACCGAGGCGCCGCCCGGGTGGCGCCCGACGGGCTCCGGGTGACCGATCTCCCCGGCGTACACGGCGCGGCTCGAGTCCGGCGGCTCGTCGCCCCAGGGCCAGAGCCGGCCCTCGCCGCCCGCGGCGGCCGCCTCCCACTCGGCCTCGGTCGGCAGCCGTACCCGGGCCCAGGCGCTGAAGGCGCGGGCCTCCGGGAGCGTGACATAGGTCGTGGGCAGCTCGTCGGCGCCGGGGGAGGCAGACTCGGCCGCCCGTCCGGTCGCCTCGACGAAGGCCCGGTATTGCGCGTTCGTGACTGCCGTGCGTGCAAGTCGGAACGGCTGGAGCAAAACGGCGTGCCGGGGTGCCTCGTCCTCGTCGGGTGGGTAGGCCGCGCCGGGGTCGCTCCCCATCGGGAAGGGCCCTGCCGGCACCTCGCGCCACTCGAGCGTGGCGGCCACTACGCCGCAATCACCGGCAGCACGACCCGGGAGGGGTGCTCGGCGTCGGCGAACACCGTCTGTTCGGCGACGATCGAGTTGGTGTGGCGCCCGATCGGCTCGCCCGTGTTTCGGTTGCGCTCGAGGCGAGGGAAGTTCGACGAGGACACGTCGATGCGGATCCGGTGGCCGCGAGCGAACAGGTTGCTGGTCGGCGGAAGCTCGAGCTCGACCCGGTAGGGCGTCCCCGGCGTCATCATCACCTCCCGATCGAAGCCCTCGCGGTAGCGAGTGCGGATGATCGAGTCGTTGACCAGCATGTCGTAGCCCTCGGGGTAATCCTCATTCGGGGGGTAGACGTCGACGAGCTTCGCGGTGAAGTCCGTGTCGATCGCGCTCGAGGCGATCCACAACTCGACCTCGATCGTCCCGGTCACCTCGACGGGCTCCTCGAGCGGCTCGGTCTGGTAGACGAGCACGTCGGGCCGCTCCGAGAGCCGCCGGTAGGGCGGCCGTGCGCTGAAGTACTCCGCCGACTCCTTCTGGTCTGCCGGGCCGGGGGTCATGATGTTCCGCAGCCGGAGCGCGGGGTTCAGGAGGCGTGCCCACATCGGCTCGATGTCTGTCCCCTCGGAGGGGAACTCGCCCACGGCGCAATAGAGGCCACCGATCGTCGGCACCGGGTCGTCGGGGTCGTAGGTGAACTGCCTCGGCTCCGCGCCGGCCGGCGGAGGCCCCGACCGGAGCGACCCGTCCGCGTGCAGGTAGAGGGGCGTCGGGGTCGCCCGCGCGAGTGGCCACTCGTCTTCGTCACGCCACCGGCCGCCGTGGTCGAGCTTGCCGAGCGGCGTCTTGCGCCCGCTCCCGCCGCCCATCACGAAGATCCGCACCGGCTTGCGGTCGGGGGCCCAACCCGCCGAGCGGCTACCCTCCTCCCGCAGCCAGCGGTCGAAATACTCGAGCTGCTCGTTGAAGTAGCGCTGAACGCCCCAGCGTGAGTCCGGGCCGAAGTCGACATCGTGGGTGTAGGTGACGTCGCCGCGCATGCCGACGTGGCTCCACGGGCCGACTACCAACCGCTGCGGAGCTGCGTTCTTCGCCGTCATCGCGGCGAAGTAACCGGTATCGGCGTGAGGGAAGCCGTCGTACCAGCCGGTCGACATCGTGACCGGGATATCGGCGTGCTCGGACCAGAAGCGGGTGAAGTCGTTCTCCTTCTTCGCCCACCAGTCGTCGTAGGCGCCCCGCGTCGTGTAGTTCTCGAGTGTCTGGTCGAGCGCCGGGATGTGGCGGAGGGCGAGCGTCCCCTTCCGGTGGGGGAAATCCCAGAAGAGCTGCCGCAGGTTCCGCAGGTCGTCCCACACCTCTCGCTGCCTCTCCCAGTCGCCCGTCACCTCCTGGGCGTCGGCGGCGTGGATGTAGAGCGCCCAGAACATGTGCAGCTGCATCGCGCCGCCCTCGCGCGTCTGGTTTCGGAAGGTGTTCGTCGGGGAGACATCGGGCCAGATCGCCGTCAGGTGCGGCGGCCGCTCGAGTGCGGCGCGAATCTGGACGATCGCGGCGTAGGAGCTGCCGACCATGCCGGTCTTGCCGTTGCTCCACGGCTGCGCGGCGATCCACTCGATCGTGTCGTAGGCATCCTCGCCCGTGTGCGGGGTCACGCTGTGGAAGTACTCCTTGGTTCCCTCGGAGCGATGACGATCGCGCAGGTCCTGCAGGACGACGGCGTATCCGTGCGGGACGAAGAAGTCGGCGATCTCGGTGTAGCGCCGCTCGGTCTTGTCATACGGGGTGATGCAGACGATCGTCGGGTAGCGGCCCACGACGAGTTCGCCCCCCCGGCCTGGCCTGTACACGTCGGTGGCAAGGCGGATGCCGTCACGCATCGCCACCGTCACGTCCTTCGAGAGGACGATTCCGTAACGGTCGCTCATTGCTGCTCCCTCCTCAGGATCAGGTTTCCGTAGGAGTCGACCTCCGCCGCATAGCCGGGGTGGACGACCGTCGTCGAGTCGTACTCTTCGATCACCGCCGGGCCGGCGAGTGTCGCGCCCGCGGACAGCCGGTAGCGGTCGTAGACGGGGCAGTCGACGTAGTCTCCGGCCTCGGCGAAGTAGACCGCGCGGCGCTCCTTCGGGTCTGGCCGGCCACCGTCCAGCTCGAGTGGGCGCAGGGCCGGCTTCGCGATCCGGCCGATCGTCGTCACCCGGATGCTCACGCACTCGGTCGGCTCTCCGGGAGCGCTGAAGCCGTACATGCGGTCGTGTTCTGCGTGGAAGCGTTCGCCGAGAGACGCGACGCGCGCCGCATCGAGCGGGCCGAGGGTCGGGATCGTGAGCTCGTAGCTTTGACCGACATAGCGCATGTCGAGCTGGCGCACCAACTCGATCGCGTCTCGGGCGAGCCCCTCGGCCTCGAGCTCGGCGGTACCGGTGCGCTCGAGGCCGGCGAAGGCCGCCTCGAGCTCCCCCGGGTCGAGAGCTTCGAACCGCTCCATCACGGTCGCCGACGCATCGCGCTTCAGGTCGGTCGCGAGCAGCCCGGTCGCGGAGAAGATGCCGGGGCTGCGCGGGATCAGCAAAGTCGGCATCTCCGCGTCGCGGATCAGCGCGTTTGCGTGTACGGGCCCTGCGCCGCCGAAGGCGACGAGGACGAAGTCGCGCGGGTCGTAGCCGCGCTGGACCGAGATCAGGTGCAGCGCGTTGACCATCGCCGCGTTCGCGATCTCGACGATCCCGTTCGCCGCCTCGACCGCAGGCAGCCCGAGCGGGGTCGCGCAGCGCTCCTCGATCGCCCGGCGCGCGCCTTCCACGTCGAGGCCGATCTCGCCGCCGAGGAAGTAGCTCGGGTTGAGCCGGCCGAGGACGACGTTGGCGTCGGTGACGGTCGGCTCAGTCCCGCCGCGGCGGTAACAGACCGGCCCCGGGTCGGCGCCGGCGCTCCGCGGTCCGACGCGCAAGAGCCCGCCGGAGTCGACCCAGGCGATCGACCCGCCTCCGGCGCCGATCTCGACCAGGTCGACGACGGGCGTCCGCACGGGGTAGCCGGAGAGCGACATTCCGCCCACGCCGGCCGAGGCGTGACCACCGACCTGGTAGTCCTTGGTCACGGAGGGCTTGCCGTCCTGAATCAGCCCGACCTTGGCGGTGGTGCCGCCCATGTCGAACGAGAGGATGTCCGAGACGCCGAGCGCCTCGCCGAGCGAGGCCGACGCGATCACGCCGGCGGCCGGCCCCGACTCGACCATGAAGACGGGTCGGCTGGCGGCGGCCTCGGAGCCGAAGACGCCGCCGCTCGACTGCATCACGAGCAGCCTGGCGTCGATCCCCGCCTCGAGGAGCCGGCCTTCGATCCCCGCGAGGTAGCGCTCGACGACCGGCCGGATCGCAGCGTTGATCACCGTGGTGCTCGCGCGCAGATACTCGCGGAACTCGGGCGCGACCTCTGCCGAGAGCGACACCGGCACGCCCGGGAGCTCCTCGGCGAGGATTGCGCCGACCCGCTGCTCGTGCGCGGGGTTGACGTAGGAGTGGAGCAGGCAGACCGCGATCGACTCGACGCCCTCCCGGCGCATCAGCGCCGCCGCCTCACGCACCGAGTCCTCCGCGAGCGGCACGATCACCTCGCCCTTCGGGCCGAGCCGCTCGACGACCCCCACAGCACGGTCGCGCGGGATCAGCGGCCTCGTCTTTTCGAACTGGGTGTCGTAGAGCGTGGGGCGCACCTGACGCGCGATCTCGAGCAGGTCGCGGAACCCCTCGGTGGTGACAAAGCCGCTGCGCGCGATCTTGCCCTCGATGATCGCGTTGGTCGCGACGGTTGTTGCGTGGACGACGAAACCCACCTGAGCGGCCTCGACGCCGCCGTCGGCGAGCGCCCGCTCGACGGCGTCCATGAACCCCGCGGACGGATCGGACGGCGTGGTGCTCACCTTGGCGATCGAGACGCGGCCGGTCTCCTCGTCGATCAGCGTCGCGTCGGTGAAGGTGCCGCCGATGTCGACCGCGATCCGTACGGTCATCCGAGGCCTCTCAGTCGCGCGGTTGCGGGCTCGTCGAGCGTGCGCGTGCCGAGGTTGACGGCGACGCGGTAGAGGTCGCGGGCGCGCTCGGCGCTGACCTTGCCCTCGAGCACGTCGCGAAGCACTCGTGCAGGCTCACGCTCCTCGGGGGGCCCGTAGCCGCCGCCCCCGCAGGTGCGGACGCTGATCACGTCGCCGGGCTCGAGCTCGACCGTCGTCTTCGAGCCGAGCCGGGTCTCGCGGCCCTCACGGATGCGAACGTACTCGGCAACCGCGCCGTCGTGGCCGCCGAAGGCGCCCCAGGGGCCCGCCTTGTCGCGGTCGGCGAGAATCGTGAAGGTGGTGGGCCGGTCGAACAGGTAGTCCTTGCGGAGCCCGAGACCGCCCCTGAACCGGCCGGGGCCCTCGGAGTTCTCGACCAGCGCGAGCCCCGTGATCATCACCGGATAGTTGAGCTCGGTCTCCTCGATCGGCGCGTTCTCGGTGTTCTGGCCGTGCGCCTGGACGGCGTCCGGGCCGTCGCTGCGCGAGCGTCCGCCGTAGCCGCCGGCGAAGGTGTCGTAGAAGCAGGTGTAGGTTCCGGCCGCGATGTCGAGGCTTCCGAACCCCGCCTGGCACATCATCCCCTTGGTGCCCGCGGGGAGCCGGTCGGGGAACGCAGGGATCAAGGCGCGAAAGATCACCTCGACCACCCGGTCCTGGGTCTCCCAACCGCCGACGACCGGGCTCGGCCAGGTGCAGTTGGTGACGCTGCCGGCGGGCGCTTCGACCGTGACCAGGCGATAGAAGCCGTCGTTGACGGGCAGGTCGGGGTCGACCAGGCACTTGACCGCGTAGGCCGCGGCCGAGAATGTCATCGCGTAGGTCGAGTTGACCGGGGCGCGGCGCTGGGGATCGGAGCCGGCAAAGTCGAAGTGGACGCCGCTCGCCGAGATCTCCACCCGTGCTCTCAGGCGCACCGGGTCGTTGCTGTAGCCGTCGTTGTCGACGAATCCCTCCGCCTCGAAGACGCCGTGGGGGAGCTCTGCGAGCTCGGCCAGCGTGCGCCGCTCGGTGTAGTCGAGAAGCTCCTCCATCGCGGTCACGATCATCTCCCGGCCATGGCGCTCGACGAGCGCCTGTACCCGCCGAACGCCGGTCGCATTGGCGGCGATCTGGGCGCGCAGGTCACCGCTGGTCTCGTGCTTGGAGCGGATCTGCGCCAGGATCAGCCTGAAGACGTCGGGGACGATCCGCCCTGCCTCGACGAGCTTGACCGGCGGGATGATCACGCCTTCCTGGAAGACCTCCCGGAAGGCGCCGATGCTCGCGGGCGCGCCGCCGCCGACGTCGACGTGGTGGGCGAGGTTGGCGACATAG
>DATKRX010000137.1:0-22041 GCA_035531915.1 Gaiellaceae bacterium
TGAGCCCTGCGCCGGGCCTTGAAGGCCCGCCGCACCAGGCGTGGGCCGTGCTTGCGGGCGAGGTTGAGCAGCTGCCGGCGCCGGCTCGAGGGGAGCCGCCGCCAGAGGTTCCAGACAAGCCCGGCCGTTCCGAACGCCCGACGCGCGCCTCGCAGCGGTACCTTGGTCTTCGGCACAATGGGGATTGTCCCCGCGCCGCTCCCGGTTGTAAAGACCCGGCAGGTCGTTAGACTTGCCCGCGAGCATGGCGATCGATCAGGAGGAAGGTATGCCCGTCGACACGACGTCGATCTTTGCCACCGTGATCCAGGAGCATCTCGAGTTGCGACGCCGGAATGCGGCGCTCGAGCATGAGATGCCGCTCGAGCGGTACATGCCCGACGACCCGTTCGAAAACCACCCGCTCTTCAAGACCGAAGAGCAGGCGCGGGTCGAGGACACGATGGACGGCATGAAGACCATCGTCGATGAGCCGACCTCGCATGACTGGGCGGCGGTCTCCGAGTCGGCGTTCACCGACGAGCTGCCGGCAGAACAGGCCGACGAAGAGTCCGCCGAGGCCGCGGACGAAAGCCTTTGGTCGCGGTCGCGCGACTTCGATTGGGGCGACTGACAGCCCGCAAACAGGTCTCCGAGAGCGCCCGAGCCTCCGGCTCGGCGCTCTCGGCTTTCGTGGGCGAGTGGGGGCAAAGCCTGCACTCGCCCGCGCGCTCGCCTCGTCCGGCATCGCCTCACACGGCTGAGCCTCACACCCCGAGCCGGCCGATACCCTGGGTTCGATGGCGGAGCTCAAGACGACGAGCGTCTACCGGCCGACCGGCGACCAGCCCTCGGCGATCGAAACGCTCGCGAGCGGCCTGCAAGCCGGCGAGCGCTACCAGACGCTGCTTGGCGCGACCGGCACAGGGAAGACCGCGACGATGGCCTGGATCATCGAGAAGGTCGGCAGGCCGGCTCTCGTGATCGCCCACAACAAGACGCTCGCGGCGCAGCTCTGCAACGAGTTCCGCGAGTTCTTCCCGTCGAATGCGGTCGAGTACTTCGTCTCCTACTACGACTACTACCAACCCGAGGCGTATGTCCCGCAGGCCGACCTCTACATCGAGAAGGACAGCTCCCGCAACGACGACATCGATCGGCTCCGGCACGCGGCCACCTCCAACCTTCTTTCGCGCCGCGATTGCATCATCGTCGCCTCGGTCTCGTGCATCTACGGCCTCGGTTCGCCTGAGGAGTACGAGCAGAAGGTCGTCTTCCTGACAGTCGGCGAGGAGCAAGACCGCGATCTCGTCCTCCGCAAGCTGGTCGACATCCAATACGTCCGCAACGACATGCTGCTCGGCCGCGGCCGCTTCCGCGTCAAGGGCGACGTGCTCGAGCTGCAACCTGCCCATTCGGAGACCGCCTACCGGGTCTCGTTCTTCGGCGACGAGATCGAGACGATCACGCACTTCGACCCGCTGACCGGCGAGGTGCTCTCGCTGCTCGACTCGATCACCGTCTTCCCGGCCACGCAGTACGTGACCTCCAAGCCGACCGTCGAGCGAGCGGTCGTCGAGCTCCGCGCCGAGCTCAACAGCCAGGTGAAGAAGTTCGAGTCCGAGGGCCGGATGCTCGAGGCGCACCGCATCCGGCAGCGCACCGAATACGACCTCGAGATGATGCAGGAGCTCGGGTTCTGCAACGGGATCGAGAACTACTCGCGCATCCTCGACGGGCGGCCGCCCGGCTCGGCGCCGCACACGCTGCTCGATTATTTCCCGTCTGACTTCGTCGTCTTCGTCGACGAGTCGCACCAGACGGTGCCGCAGATCGGCGGCATGTACGAGGGCGACCGCTCGCGCAAGCAGACGCTCGTCGACTTCGGCTTCCGGCTCCCGTCGGCGCTCGACAACCGGCCGCTGCGGTTCGACGAGTTCCTCGCCAAGGTGCCGCAGCTCGTGATGGTGTCGGCGACGCCGGGTGCGTGGGAGCTCCGTCACTCGACCCGCGTTGCCGAACAGCTGATCCGCCCGACCGGCATCGTCGATCCCGAGGTCGAGCTGCGCCCGACGCACAACCAGATCGACGACCTCCTAAACGAGATCCGCCGCCGCGAGGAGAAGGGCGAGCGCACCCTGGTCACGACGCTCACGAAGAAGATGTCCGAGGACCTGACCGACTACCTGCTCGAGGCCGGCGTCCGCGCCCGCTACCTCCATTCGGAGATCGACACGTTGGAGCGAATCCAGATCATCCGCGACCTGCGCCTCGGCGAGTACGACGTCCTCGTCGGCGTTAACCTGCTGCGCGAAGGGCTCGACCTGCCGGAGGTGTCGCTCGTCGCGATCCTCGACGCCGACAAGGAGGGCTTCCTGCGCGGTCAGACGGCGCTGATCCAGACGATCGGGCGCGCAGCACGGAACGTGAACGGGAAGGTCCTGATGTACGCGGACAAGCACACCGAGGCGATCAAATATGCGCTTGAGGAGACCGAGCGGCGGCGGGTGAAGCAGACCGCCTACAACGAGGAGCACGGCATCACGCCGACTTCGATCTCGAAGGGCGTTTCCGACATCGCCGAGTTCCTCACGCTCGAGGCGCCGAATGTGCCGAAGCGCACCCGGCGCGGCAAGCAGGTCGAGGGGATGGATCGCGGCGAGCTCGAAAAGCTCGTGGTCACGCTCGAGGAGGAGATGAGGGCCGCCGCCGACGAGCTTCGGTTCGAGTACGCCGCGAAGCTTCGCGACGAGCTCAAGCAACTCCGACGAGAGCTGGTCGCGATCGAGGCCGTCGCGAGCTGAGCCTGGGGCAGGAGTACCGTGTGTTCGTGCTCGCACGCCTGATCGAGTTGATCTTCGCCGGGCTTGTGATCGGCGGTCTCGGCCGTCTCGTCCGTCCAGGGCCTGACCCGATCCCGATCTGGTTGACGGTTGCGATCGGCCTCGGCGCCTCGCTGATCGCGGGCCTCCTGATCTCCGGCCTGCTGGGCTTCGTCTTCGCCGTTGTGATCGCCGCGGTGCTCGTCGGCGCGGTCGGGACGAGCCACCGCGCCCGGATCGGACGCGGTTAGGGCGCGCGCGGGAACGCGCGCGTGCCCGTGAGCGCCCACTTGCCGTCGCGCCAGACGTGCGTTTCGACCGTGATCGCATGTTCGTCTGCGCGGTGGACGAGCACGCCTCTCACCTCGTAGCGTCGGCCGGGGCGTGGCCGGCCGAGGCCAGGGGCCGTCGCGACGATGCAGGTTCGGGAGCGGTCCCCGAGCACCTCGAAGTCAGGCCGCGCGACGACGGTCGCCTGATGGATGTGGCCGCCGACGATCAGCTCGGCTCCTGCGCCGGCGAGGCGTTCGAGCACTCGGCTTCGAGCGATCAGCGGGAGCTTGCCCGACCGCCACGGTGCGCCCGCGAGCTGATGGTGGATCGCGACCATGCGCAGCGCTCCCGGCCGGGCGCTCGCGAGCTGGGCCTCCGCGTGCTCGAGCTCGGCCGTCGGAACCCGGCCGCGCTGGTATCCGAATGGCCGCACCGAGTTGAGCCCGACCACCTCGAGCGTGGGGGAGGAGTAGACGGGGCGCGTCGTCTCCCATTCCCGTCTGAACTCCCTCCAGGTGCGGGTAAATCGAGCCGGTGGGAAGGGCGGGATGTCGTGATTTCCGGGGATGACGAGGAGCGGCGCAGCGAGCTTGCGCAGGTAGCGGGCTGCGGCCTCGTGCTCGCTGCGACGGCCACGGTGGGTCAGGTCGCCGCTCGCGATCACGAGATCGGGAGCCACTCGGTCTTGTAGCTCGCCGATTGCCCGCTCGAGCGCCGGGTCGTCGAGCCCGTTCCGTGCGCCGAAATGAAGGTCGGACACGTGAAGGACGCACGTTGACACCGTCGAAGCAGGCTACAGTGAGCGCCATGAAGAACGAGTCCGCGAACGAGATCTTCGACGATCTCTATCTCGGTGTTCGCGCCGGCGGGGCCTTGCGCAAGAAGCGCCGCGGCGAGCCGCTGACCGCCGAGGAGGCGGAGGCGCTCGGCCGCTGGCAGCGCCTCTCCCCGTGGCGCAAGGGCCTCGCGATCGGCGGCTTCACCGCCGGGACCTTCGGGCTCGGCTTCACCCTCGGCGGCCTCGTTTTCGGTCGCTGGCGCAAGGCCTGATCGCCGGCAGTTTCACCCTCGGCGGGGCGGGTCGACGGCGAGGTTCCAGCGCCCGGCCGGCGGGTCGATCTCTTGTTCCTGGGACTCGCGGACTGCGACCTTCCCTTCGGCCGCCGGCTCGGCCGGCTCGGCCGGAAGCAGTCAGTGCTGCGTCAGCCGTCTGAGGAGCGGTACGGCACCGACGAGCGTCTGCTGCTCCTCCGGCGTGAGTGTCCCGATTGCCTGGGCGAGCCAACCCTCGCGTCGCCGGCGGTCGTCGGCGAGCTTTTCGTGGCCGCGGTTCGTCAGCTCGATCATGATTTGCCGCCGATCGAGTGGATGAGGGCGGCGCGCGACAAGGTTGTGCGCTCCGAGGTCGGCGATGGTAGCGGCCATCGACTGGGGGCGGACATGCTCGGCCGCCGCCAGCGAGCTCGTCGTCTGGGGCCCTTCGCGGTCGAGGCGTGAGAGCACTGCTCCCTGGCTGATCGGCAGGGTGTTCTCGACCCGAAGACGGCGGATCAGCCCGCCGATCACGATCCGAAGGTCGCTCGCGATGCGGCCCGCGTCGAGTTTCTGCACCGCCAAAGTATACAGGGAAGCTGAACAGTATTCCTGCGTTTCTCGCCGCTGCGCACAAACGCTCCGACGACCCGGTCGTCGACGACCGCTACAAGTGGGTCGCGCTCTCGAACACGACCCTGGCCGTGATGCTGGCGACGATCGACGCGTCGATCATGCTGATCGCGATGCCGGACGTGTTCCGAGGCATCCACCTCGACCCGCTCGCGCCGGGGAACAGTTTCTACCTGCTCTGGATGATCCTCGGGTTCCTCGTCGTCTCGAGCGTCCTCGTCGTGAGCGTTGGCCGGCTCGGTTACCTCTACGGGCGCGTCCGAATGTACAACGTCGGCTTCGTCATCTACACGCTCGCCTCGCTCCTGCTCACGATCGACTGGCTGAGCGGCGACGCCGGTGCCGACTGGCTGATCGGGTTCCGGATCATGCAGGGGGTCGGCGCGGCGTTCCTGATCGGGAACTCGGCCGCCATCCTGACCGACGCTTTCCCCTCCCATCAGCGCGGGCTGGCGCTCGGCATCAACAACGTCGTCGGCATCAGCGGCCAGTTCATCGGGCTCGTGCTCGGCGGGATCCTGGGGCCGATCGACTGGCGCCTGATCTTCCTCGTCTCGGTGCCGCTCGGTTTGATCGGGACTGTCTGGTCGTACCACAGCCTGCGCGAGCTCGGCGTCCGGAGCCGCGAGCCGATCGACTGGGCCGGCAACGTCACTTTCGCCGGCGGGCTGATCCTCGTGATGGTCGGGATCACCTACGGGATCCAGCCCTACGGCGGCCACACGATGGGGTGGACATCGCCGGTCGTCCTCGGTGCCGTCGGGGTCGGCGTGGCGCTACTCGCGCTGTTCGCGGTGATCGAGCAGCGGGTCGCGCATCCGATGTTCCGCCTGCCGCTCTTCCGGATCCGCGCCTACTCCTTCGGCGTCTTCTCGAGCTTTCTCTCGGCGATCGCGCGCGGAGGGCTGATGTTCATGCTGATCATCTGGCTCCAGGGGATCTGGCTCCCCCAGCACGGCTACAGCTTCGGGTCGACGCCGTTCTGGGCGGGCATCCACATGCTGCCGCTGACGGCCGGGATCCTGATCGCCGGCCCGATCTCCGGGTTCCTCTCGGATCGCTACGGGTCGCGGCCCTTCGCAACGGGTGGGATGGCGATGTCGGCGCTCGGGTTCGCGCTGCTCGAGCTGCTGCCGGTCGACTTCTCCTACCCGGAGTTCGCCGCGATCCTGCTCCTGCTCGGGCTCTCGATGGGTGCCTTCGCCTCGCCGAACCGGGCCGGGGTGATGAACAGCTTGCCGGCCCGTCACCGCGGCGCGGGCGGCGGGGTGAACCAGACCTTCCAGAACTCCGCGCAGGTGCTGTCGATCGGGATCTTCTTCACGCTGATGACGATCGGGCTCTCCGCGATGCTGCCGCACGCGCTCGCGTCGGGCCTCGAAGCGCACGGCGTTCCCGCGGCCACCGCCGCGACCGTCTCCCACCTGCCGCCGATCTCGGTCCTGTTCGCCGCCTTCCTCGGCTACAGCCCGATCGCGCGGCTCGTCCCGGCTCACCTGCTGCACCACCTGAGCCACGCGAACACCGCCGCCCTCACCTCCCGAGGCTTCTTCCCGCATCTGATCGTCGAGCCGTTCCGCTCCGGGCTGCACGCGGCGTTCGCCTTCGCGATCGGCGCATGCCTGCTCGCGGCCGTCGCGTCGTGGTCGCGGGGTGGGAGGTACATCGCCGCGGAGGCGACCGGGCCGCTGCAGCGTCCGGGCGAGCCGCCCGAGCCGGGGACGACGCCGGCACCTGAAAGCCGGCGCCGACCGGCCTCGCCGGCCGCTCGAATGTCTGTCTCCGCGGGGATCAACCGCCCCCGCAGCTCCCGTGCTCGCGGGCGGCGGGCTCCGCGGGGAGTCCGGCCGCGCGATGCCCGAGACGGCTCCTTTTCCCTGCACGCGGCGAACGTCCGTTCGCTCGGTAGAATGCTCTCCAGATGGCAGCCGACGAGCTCGTAGTACACGGCGCCAGGGAGCACAACCTCAAGGACATCACCGTCCGGCTCCCTCGCAGTGCGCTGATCTGCATCACCGGGCTCTCGGGCTCCGGCAAGTCGAGCCTCGCGTTCGACACGATCTACGCCGAGGGGCAGCGACGCTACGTCGAGTCGCTCTCGGCCTATGCGCGCCAGTTCCTGCAGATGATGGAGAAGCCCGACGTCGACTCGATCGACGGGCTCTCGCCGGCGATCTCGATCGACCAGAAGACAACCTCCCGCAACCCACGCTCCACGGTCGGCACCGTCACCGAGATCTACGACTATCTCCGGCTCCTCTACGCTCGCGTCGGGCGCCCGCACTGTCCGGTCTGCGGCCGGCCGATCGCGGGGCAGGCAGTCGACTCGATCGTCGAGCAGATCCTCGCGCTGCCCGAGGGGGCGCGCTTCACCGTCAACGCACCAGTCGTGCGCGACCGCAAGGGCGAGTACCGCGAGGTGTTCGAGAGCCTCCGCAACGAAGGGTTCACGCGGGTCAAGGTCGACGGCGAGCAGCATCTGCTCGAGGAGCCTCCTGTTCTCGACAAGAAGTTCAAGCACACGATCGAGGTCGTCGTCGACCGGCTCGTGATGAAGGACGATCTGCGGCTGCGGCTGACCCAATCGGTCGAGACGGCCGTGGCGCTCGCCGAGGGGCTCGTCGTCGTCGACGTGCTGGACGGCGGCGAGAGCCGTACCTATTCGGAGCGGTTCGCCTGTCCCGAGCACGGCGTCTCGCTCCCCGAGCTTCAGCCGCGGATCTTCTCGTTCAACTCTCCGCACGGCGCCTGCCCGCGCTGTACCGGACTCGGAGCCCAGCAGGAGATCGACCCCGACCTGCTCGTCCCCGACCCGAGCCGCTCGATCGACGACGGCGCGCTCGTGCCGTGGGCGGTCGGCAGCTCGAGCTTCTACGAGTCGGTGATCCAGGCGATCGCGGACCGCTACGAGATTCCCACCGACGTTCCCTGGCACGACCTCGACGAGCGCCAGCAGGGCTACTTCCTGCACGGCACCGGCGGCGATAAAGTGTATGTCACCTATCGCAACCGGATGGGCCGTCGCCGCGCCTATACGATCGCCTTCGAGGGGATCGTCACCTCGCTCCAGCGCCGCTACCGCGACACCGACAGCGCCACCCAGCGCGAGCGGATCGAGGAGTACATGTCCTTCCGGCCCTGCCCTGCCTGCGCGGGCGCGCGGCTCAAGCCGGAGGTGCTCGCGGTCACCGTCGCCGACCGGAACATTCACCAGTTCACCCAGCTCTCGGTCGCGGCAGCGCTCCTGTTCCTCGACGGGCTGGCACTCACCCCGACCGAGGAGCTGATCGGCGCGCGGATCGTCAAGGAGATCCGCGAGCGGCTCACGTTCCTCGACAACGTGGGAGTCGGCTACCTCGCGCTCGACCGCGCCTCGGCGACGCTGTCGGGTGGCGAGGCCCAGCGCCTCCGGCTCGCGACCCAGATCGGCTCGCAGCTCGTGGGCGTCCTCTACATCCTGGACGAGCCCTCGATCGGCCTCCACCAGCGTGACAACGACCGGCTGATCGGGACGCTCAAGCGGCTCCGTGACCTCGGCAACACCGTCGTTGTCGTCGAGCACGACGAGCAGATGATGCGGAGCTCCGACTGGCTCGTCGACATGGGGCCAGGTGCGGGCGAGCACGGAGGGTACGTCGTCGCCGAGGGGCCGGCGGCGAAGGTCGAGCGCAACCGCAAGTCGGTCACCGGGCAGTTCCTTTCCGGCACGCGCGAGATCGCAGTGCCGGAGCGCCGCACGGCCGACAACGGCTGGTTCACCGTCCGCGGCGCCACCCAGCACAACCTCAAGGGGATCGACGTCGAGTTCCCGATCGGCCGCTTCGTTGCCGTCACGGGCGTGTCGGGGTCGGGCAAATCGACGCTCGTGAACGAGATCGTCTACAAGTCGCTCGCGAACCGGCTCTCGAGGGTGCGTGTGAAGCCCGGCGACCACGACTCGGTCGAGGGGATCGAGGCGTTCGACAAGGTGATCGAGATCGACCAGCGCCCGATCGGACGTACGCCGCGCTCCAACCCCGCCACCTACACCGACCTTTTCACCCACATCCGCGAGCTCTACTCGCTTACCCCCGACGCGAAGGTGCGCGGCTACAAGCCTGGCCGCTTCTCGTTCAACGTCAAGGGCGGCCGTTGCGAAACCTGCAAAGGAGACGGTCAGATCAAGATCGAGATGCACTTCCTGCCCGACGTCTACGTCCCCTGCGAGACCTGCAAGGGCCGCCGCTACAACCGTGAGACGCTCGAGGTCAGGTTCAAGGGGAAGACGATCGCCGACGTGCTCGAGATGTCGGTCGAGGAGGCGCTGCGCTTCTTCGCGAAGATTCCGAAGATCCGCCGCCGACTGCAGACGCTGCACGACGTCGGGCTCGACTACATGACGCTCGGCCAGCCCGCGACGACGCTCTCGGGCGGGGAGGCGCAGCGGGTGAAACTGGCCGCCGAGCTCTGCAAGGTGGCGACCGGCCGGACGCTCTACATCCTCGACGAGCCGACCACGGGCCTCCACTTCGCCGACATCGAGAAGCTGCTCGAGGTGCTCCAGCGCCTGGTTGGCACCGGCAACACCGTGCTCGTGATCGAGCACAACCTCGACGTGATCAAGCAGGCCGACTGGATCGTCGACCTCGGTCCCGAGGGCGGCGAGGCCGGCGGCCAGGTGGTCGCGGCGGGAACCCCGGAGGACGTCGCTTCGATCGAGGAGTCCTACACCGGCAACTTCCTGCGCCCGTTGCTCGAACGGCGCGCAGTGGTAGCCGCCTAGTCTGTGTCCGTGATCGAAGCCGAGGCGCTCCCGGAGGAGCGGAAGACCGAGATGAGCCCGCGCGACCGGCGGCGCTTCCTGTTTGCGCTTGCGGCGCTGTCGGTGACCCTGTTCGCGGGCGGGATGGTCGCCTACATCTTCGAGTTCCGCCACCAGGCGGTCTGCGCGGGCGGCAAGCAGTGGCTCGCCCAGAGCCGCGACGACCTCGGTGCTGTGACCTACATCTGTCCCGGTGGCGTGACGGTCACGCAGGGGATCATTCCCTGAGCGCCTAGGTCTGATTCGATGCGCGACTGGTGGCTCAGGGCCCTGCTCGTGCTCTCGGCGCCGCGCGCGGTCTTCGTCGCGCTGCGCCGCGACGATCCCGAGGATCTGTCGCTCCGCTCGGAGCCTGTGCTCGCGATCGTCTTCCTGGCCGGGATCGCGTTCGTGCTCTCGACCCGTACCGCCGCGCACCTGATGGACGACCAGGATTACGACGGCACGCTCGTCGCCGTCTGGGCGTTCCTCGCGGGCGGCCTCTACGGTGGCATCGCCTACTGGCTGATCGGCGCCGTCCTCCACGGCTCCTCGACAGTTCTCGGCTCGGAGGGAACCTACCGCCGCTCCCGCCACGTGCTCGCCTTCGCGGCCGTCCCGGTCGCGCTGTCGCTCGCCGCCTGGCCGGTGAAGCTCGCGCTGTACGGCTCGGACCTCTTCCGCAGCGGCGGTTCCGACACGGGCCTCGGAGCGGATGTGTTCGAGGTGATCTGGCTCGCCGCGTGCATCTGGGCGGCGGCGCTGCTCGTGATCGGCGTGCGCTCGGTGCACGGCTGGACGTGGCTCCGCGCCGTCGCCGCGGCCGCGGTGCCGCTCGCCGTCGGCGCCGCGCTCGCGGTTCTCTAAGCTCGCTGCTCGAGCGTGGCCTCGAAGCGGTCGAGCTCCGCGTCCGGGATCGAATAGGTATGGGTGTCCTCGGGGAACGAGCCGTCGCGCACGTCGCCCACGTAGGTCTCCAGCGAGCTGCGGATCTCGCCGGCGAGCTCGGCGTAGCGCTTGACGAACCGCGGCGTCTGGCCGGGGTACAGGCCGAGCAGGTCGTGCCAGACGAGTACCTGGCCGTCGCATCCGGCACCCGCGCCGATCCCGATCGTCGGCACCTCGAGCGCCTCGGTGATCCGGGTCGCCACCGGGGCAGGCACGGCCTCGAGCACGAGCGCGAAGCAGCCGGCTGCCTCGAGCGCGAGCGCGTCGTCGTAGAGCTTGAGGGCTGCCTCGGCCGTGCGGCCCTGCGCGCGGAAGCCGCCGAGCTTCGTGGCTGACTGCGGCGTGAGGCCGATGTGGGCCATCACGCCGATGTTCGACTCGGCGATCGCCCGCACGCGCGACACCATCCGGCCGGCGCCCTCCAGCTTGACCGTGTCGGCGCCCCCCTCCTTGAGCATCCGGATCGCGCTCGAGACGGCCTGTTCGTCGGAGACCTCGTACGAGCCGAACGGGAGGTCGCCGATCACGAGCGGGCGCCGGGCGGTCCGGGTCACGGCACGCGTGAGGAAGATCATCTCGTCGAGGGTGACGGTGACCGTGGAGTCGTGGCCGAGCATCACCATCGCGGCCGAGTCGCCGACGAGCACGAGCTCGACCCCGGCCTGGTCGGCGAGCAGCGCCGCCGGGGCGTCGTAGGCGGTCACCATCGAGATCCGGTCGCCCCGGCGCTTCATCTCACCGAGCTCCGGGAGTGCGAGCTTGCCTGGAGCGGGCGCGGACGGGCCTGGCGTGCGCGGGCGGGTGCTCATGTGCTCACTCCTTCCAGGAGGACGTTGTCGATCAGGCGGGTCGTGCCGACATGGGCGGCGACCGCGAGCGTCGACCCGTCGAGGTCGGCGACCGCAACGTAGTCGGGCTCGAGGCCCGACTCGGCAAGGAGGGCACGGGCCCGGTCTGAGTCGCCGGTCGCGAGCGCACGCGGGATCGCGAGTGCGTGCAGGCGCTCCTCGGGTGAGAGGCGGGTGTTGCGGGACGAGAGTGCGAGGCCGTCGGCGTCACGCACGGTCGGCACGACCCTGATCTCGAGCTCGAGGTTCAGGTCGCGCACGAGCTGCTTCACGACCGCGACCTGCTGGGCGTCCTTACGCCCGAAGTACGCGCGGTCGGGGCGGACGAGCGCAAACAGCTTCAGGCAGGCGGTTGCGACTCCGCGGAAGTGCCCCGGGCGCGCCTCGCCCTCGAGGCCGAGCGCGGCGCCGCCCGGCTCAACCCAGGTTGCAAAGCCCGGCGGGTAGAACTCCTCGAGCGCGGGAGCGAAGACGACCTCGACGCCCGCCTCGGCGGCGCGGTGCTCGTCCGCGGCGAGGTCGCTCGGGTAGGCCTCGAGATCGGACTGCTCGGCAAACTGCGCCGGGTTCACGAATACGCTCACGACCACGGTGTCGTTTTCGGCTCGCGCCGCCTCGAACAGGGCCAGGTGCCCGGCGTGCAGAGCGCCCATGGTCGGGACGAGCCCGATCGATCCCGTCCGGAGGGGCGTGAGCGCATGCCGCAACTCGGCGATCGTTCGAATCGTTCTCATCTCTCGGCTCCAGTTCCGCGACGCGGATACCGGGCACCGGCCAGCATAGCCGCTCCGTCCGATCCGGTAGCGAGGATCTCGACGTCATGTGTCGCCGATGCACGCTGATAACCTGACGCTTGCGATGCCGATCTACGAGTACGTCTGCATGAGCTGCGAGTCGCACTTCGAGGAGCTCATCCGGGCCGGTGAGACACCGCCGTGCCCCGACTGCGGCTCCGACCGGGCGAAGCGGCAGTTCTCGACGTTCGCGGCTCACGGTCTCAGCAAGCCGCCCAGTAGCGTGCAAACCGGTGGCCGCGCCTCCGGTGGCGGTTGCTGTGGTGGGAGCTGTGGCTGCGGCGGTCATTGACGCGCTGACAGGGATCCCGGGTCTCGACGAGCTTCGCGACGCGGTCGCCGGTTGTACGCGCTGCGTGCTGGCCGAGAGTCGTACCCAGACGGTCTTCGGCTCCGGCTCGCCGACCGCCGACCTGATGTTCGTCGGCGAGGCGCCGGGCTTCCACGAGGACAAGCAAGGGATCCCGTTTGTCGGTGCCGCGGGCCAGCTGCTCGGCAAGCTCCTCGCCGGAATCGGGCTTACCCGAGACGACGTCTTTGTCTCGAACGTGCTCAAATGCCGCCCCCCCGGCAATCGCGACCCTCAGCCCGAGGAGATCGCGTCGTGCGAGAGCCATCTCTTCCGGCAGATCGAGCTGATCCAGCCGAAGGTGATCTGCACGCTCGGCAACTTCGCGACCAAGCTGCTCTCCGGCAAGCCGGACGGGATCACCAAGGTGCACGGCCGCGAGCAGGAGGTCGTCCTCGGCGGGACGCGGGTGTTGCTCTTCCCGATCTTCCACCCGGCAGCCGCGCTCTACACGCCCAGGATGCTCGAGGTTCTGCAGGCCGACTTCCGGAACCTTCCGGTGCTTCTCGGCCGAGCGCCCGTCGCACCGGGTCGGCCCGCCGAGCAGCCCGCCCGGCCGCCTCGAGTAGCCCCCGAACCGCTCGCAGTTCAACTCGGCCTCTTCTAGCTCCGGCCGCGCTCGAGGGGTGAACACCCGCGCTCAGCGCACGCCGTGAAGTCTCAGCCCGCTTGCGATCTGACACCCACTCGACCTCCAGCCCGGCCCGGCGCGTAAGGCGTGGTTTTGCTCACGAGGATGCGGTGGGCGGCGCCGATGCCCGCTGCGGCTGGCACGATTAAAGTGGCGAGCACCTCGCGCCTTGCGAGAGGGACAACGGCATGACTGCAATCGCGATCGACATCCGCCCGCTCGGGCTGACCGACCTGAACTCGATCGACGCGATCGAACAGCGCGCCTACCGCACACCGTGGTCACGGTCGATGTTTGCCTCCGAACTCGCGAAGGCCAGCTCGATCTGCCTCGGCGCCTTCGACGAGGAGCGGTTGATCGGCTACGTCGTCAACTCGCGTTACGTCGATGCCTGGCACGTGATGAACGTCGCCGTTCATCCCGACTACCAGCGCCGGGGAATCGCGACCCGGCTGCTCGAACGCCTCTTCGACCTGACCCGCGACGACCAGCGCCGCGGCTACACGCTCGAGGTGCGCGTCTCGAATACCGACGCGATCGGTCTCTACGAGAAGCTCGGGTTCGAGCGCCAGGGGCTCCGCCGTGGCTACTACACGGACAATCGCGAGGACGCGCTGATCATGTGGCGCGATCCGCAGGCCGAAGACTGACCCACGTCCCGCGGGCCGAGTACCGTGGGGCCCGATGCGTCCGCGCCGGCGTCCCGCGATCCGCCTTCTCGTGTCGGTGACGGTGCTCGGATCGATCGCCGCCGCGGCGTGGCTCACCGTGAGGCCGACGCCGGCGGTGACCGAAACCGTGGGTGCCATCGCGCCCGTGTCGTGGCAGGGGCTCGTCGGGGATGCGCATCCGGCGGTCTCCCTCGCCGGCCGGATGATCGTCGTGCTCCGTACCCCGTCGGTTGCGCAGCGGGTCGCCCGGGTCAAGCTCGCGAGCGACGCGGCCGAGCGCCGCTGGAGCGCCGAGGCTTTCGCCGCCCAGCAACAGGTGCTCACGGAGTTGGCGCGACACGGCCTGAGCGTCCGGCCTGACTACAGCTACGCGCGCGTCCTCGACGGCTTCTCGGCCGTTCTCGACCCGCGCGCGATCGCGCTGCTCCAGCAGAACCCCGAGGTCGCCGGTGTCTTCCCCGTCCGGGCAGCGTTCCCCGCGACGATCTCGGCGCAGGCGCTCCGGGCCGCCACCGGCCCGGGAATCGGCCTGCCGGGCCTTGACGGGACGGGCATCTCGATCGCGCTCCTGGACACCGGCGTCGACCTGAAGCAGCCCTACCTCGGCGGCCGGGTCGAGCCGGGGATCGACATCGTCGGCGGCACCGCCGATGCCTCCGCCCAACACGACCCGCAGGCGAGCGGGCGCCTCGAGCGGCACGGGACCGAGCTCGCCGGGATCCTCGTCGGCTCGGGCGGGCCGGGCGGGATTCACGGCGTCGCCCCCGGCGCCACGGTGCTCCCGATCCGGGTTGCCGGCTGGCAGCCGGCCGCGAACGGCCGCGACGTCGTCTACGGCCGCAGCGACCAGCTGATCGCCGGCCTCGACCGCGCCGTCGACCCGAACGGAGACGGCGATGCCCACGACGCGGTGCGGGTCGCGCTGATCGGAGAGGCCGAGCCGTTCGCCTCCTTCGCCGACAGCCCGGAGTCGCAGGCGGTCGCGGGTGCGCTCGCACTCGACGTCCTCGTGGTTGCGCCGGCCGGCAACGACGGCGTGGCCGGCCCGCTCTACGGCTCGATCGCCGGCCCCGCCGGCTCGCCCGCAGCCCTCGCGGTGGGGACGACCGATTCGCGTCCGACCACCGCGGTCGTGAGGGTCGTGCTCAGCCAGGGCCTGAACGTGCTCGCCGACGCCCCGTTGCCGCTCCTCGACCAGGACGGCTCGGCGAGGTCGCTCGAGGCCCCGGTCGCCCTCCCCGGCGACCCGGGCGCGCTCTCCGGCAAGGCCGTGCTCATCGCCGCCGGCGCGAACCCGGCCGCCACGGTCGCGGCGGCGGTGAACGACGGGGCGAGCGCGGTGCTGCTCTACGGCCGCCCGCTTCCGCCTGGCTCGCTCGGCGACCTCGGCGTTCCCGTCGTCGGGATCTCCGAGAGCTCGGCCCGCGCCGTGACCGCGGAGATCCGGCAGCGTCTCACGGTCGAGGCGGCGCTGGGCGACCCGACCTCGGAGCCGAACCGGGCCGCAGGCCTGATCGCCTCGTTCTCCTCGCGCGGCCTCTCCTTCAACGGGCTGCTCGAACCCCAGCTCTCGGCACCGGGAATCGGGATCGCGACCTCCGATCCGGGCTCGGCGGGCGACGGCGAGCCCGCATTTGTCTCGGTCACCGGGACGAGCGTGTCGGCGGCGTCGGTCGCCGGCGCCGCCGCGCTGATCGCCCAGAGCCGCCCGGGGCTCTCGGCGGAGGACCTTGCGAGCCTGCTCGCGGGCTCGGCCAGGCCGACGGGCGCGGCCTCGAACGCGATCGGCGCCGGGATCGTCGATGTCGGCGCGAGCGCCGTGGCCGAGGTGGCGGCCTCGGCGACCTCGCTCGGCTTCGGCCCCTGGTCCGGCCCGCGTTGGCGTGAGACACGCCGGGTCGTCATCCACAACGTCTCCACCCGCCGCCTGACCGTGACGCTCGCTCCGAGCTCGAGCCTGCTCACCGTCGAGCCGGCTCGCCTCGTGCTCGAGCCCGAGCAGGAGGAGGCGGTGAAGGTCAGGGCTCACGCTTCGAGCCGCCCGGCGCTCGCGGTCGTGAGCGGGATGCTCGCCGTTCTCCCCGCCGGGAGCCAGGCGCTTCGCATCCCGTGGGCGGTCGAGTTCCACCCACCGACCGGCGCGCTGATCCGGCAGGCGCGCCTCTCTCCCCTTGACGTCGCACCGTCCGACTCGAAACCGGCGCTCCTGCAGGTCGTCGCCGGCCAGGTGACGGGCGGGGCGAGCATCCAGATCGAGCCCGTCGGCCGCCTCGACGTGCTGCTCTACAGCCGGGGCGGCGCGTTCCTCGGCGTGCTTGCGCGGGTCGCGGACCTGCTGCCCGGCGACTACTCGTTCGGGATCACGGGGCGCGGCCCGGGGGGCGCCGTGCTTGCCCCCGGCGACTACGAGCTCCGCCTCGTCGCCTGGCCGGTGCTCGGGCAGACGCCGTCAAGGGCGCAAATCGCCTTCCGGATACAGTAGGGCGCTCGAGGCGATGGCGCTGGTGCCCGACGCGAATCCCACCCCAGAGAGCCCGTTCCGGATTGCCCAAAGCCAGCTCCGGAACGTCGCCGACGAGTTCGGGATCGACGACGACCTCGTCGGCGTCCTCAGCGAGTGCAAGAAGTCCGTCGAGGTCTCGATCCCGACCACGATGGAGGACGGTTCGGTGCGCGTCTTCACCGGCTGGCGCGTCACCCACAACGTCGCGCGCGGCCCGTCGAAGGGCGGTCTCCGCTACCACCCTTCGGTCACCCTCGACGACGTGAAGGCGCTCGCGATGTGGATGACCTGGAAGTGCGCGCTGATGAACCTCCCCTTCGGAGGCGCGAAGGGCGCAGTCGTCTGCGACCCCAAGCAGCTTTCGAGCGGCGAGCTCGAGCGGATGACACGCCGGTACACGTCTGAGATCGTCAACGAGATCGGCCCGGAGAAGGACATCTCAGCGCCCGATGTGGGCACGAGCCCGGCCGTGATGGCCTGGATCTTCGACACGTTCTCGATGAACCAGGGCTACTCGGTGCTCAGCGTCGTCACCGGCAAGCCGCTCGCTGTCGGCGGCTCGCTCGGTCGCGAGGAGGCGACCGGCCGGGGCGTCTTTTTCAACCTTCAGGAGACCTTGATCAGGAAGGGCCTCTCGTTCGAGGGTCTTCGGATTGCGATCCAGGGCTTTGGGAACGTCGGCGGTGTGTTCGCGAAGTTCGCCGCCCAAGCCGGGGCGAAGGTGATCGCGATCTCGGATTCCTCGGGCGGCGTCGCGAACGACGCGGGCCTCGACGTCGCGGCCGCGCTCGTCCACCGCAGCGCGGGCGGGCGGCTTGCGGAGTTCGGTGCGGGCGAGAAGATCACCAACGAGGAGCTGCTCGCATTGCCGTGCGACGTCCTCGCCCCCTGCGCGATCGAGCTCGTGCTGACCGAGGCCAATGCCGGCGCCGTCACGGCGAAGATCGTGATCGAGGGCGCGAACGGGCCGACGACCCCCGCGGCCGACTCGATCCTCGAGGGCAACGGCGTGGCCGTGATCCCCGACGTGCTCGCGAACGCGGGCGGCGTCATCGTCTCCTACTTCGAGTGGGTGCAGGGCCTGCAGGAGCTCTTCTGGACCGAGGGCGAGGTGAACCATCGGCTGCAGGCGATCGTGGGCCGTGCCTTCGCCGAGACGTGGGCGCTGCATCAGTCGCGCCGCGTGCCGCTAAGGATGGCCGCCTACGGCATCGGCGTCCAGCGCGTGGCCGAGGCCTCCCTGATTCGAGGGCTCTATCCGTAGCTCCGTGACGCTCCTCGTCGCGCGCGACTGCCATCTGTGCGAGAACGCGCGAGAGGAGCTCGGGGCACTCGCGGCCGAGCTCGGCTTCGAGATCCGCGAGCTCGACATCACCGGTGACCCCGAGCTCGAACGGCGCTACCGCGAGTGGGTCCCGGTGATCGAGGTCGACGGCGAGCGGGTGTCCGTCTACCGCGTCGAGGCTGGGCCGCTGCGTCACAAACTCGGGCTCTCGTGACGAGATTGTGACGAACCGAAGCACCTAACCAAGCGTTCCGGCAGAATCTTCGTTCATGTTGCAAAGTCCGGACGGCGTACGCAACTTGGACAACCGCGTCGGCGTCGGCGTCGCCGCGCGCCTCTCGCGCTACCTGCAGGTCCTGACCCAGGCCAAGAAGATGGGCAAGGACCGCATCTCCTCGCAGGAGATCGCGGACTACACGAACATCAACGCCACCCAGATCCGCCGCGACCTCTCCAACTTCGGCAAGTTCGGCAAGCGGGGAGTCGGCTACTCGATCGACGGCCTGCTCGGCGAGATCCGCAAGATTCTCCGCACGCAGGGTCAGCACAACATCGCGCTCGTCGGCGCGGGACGGCTCGGCCAGGCGATCGCGGGCTCGCCGATCTTCGTCGAGCACGGGATCACGATCGCCGCCGTGTTCGACATCGACGAGAAGGTCGTCGGCCGCCCGATCGGAAGCATCGAGGTCAGCCCCTACGGACGGCTCAAGGACCTCGTCCACGACAAGAACATCGTCGTCGGCGTGCTCGCCATCCCGGCCTCGGCGACCCAGCTGGTTGCGGACGACCTCGTCGAGGCAGGGGTCCGGATCATTTTCAACTACAGCGAGGCGCTTCTCGACATGCCCGCCGATGTGACCGTGCACACCTCGAACCCGGCCGTCGAGCTCCTGCACGCGCTCTACTTTCACCTCACGTAGGCTTGGCTCCCGCCCGTCTCGGTCACATCAGGAACGCGTGCGCGATCGTCTCGACCGCTCGCTCGGTCGAGAGCCGGTCGGTGTTGATCACGAGGTCGTAGTGGGTCGGGAGCTCGTGGGTGACGCCGTGGAACTCCTTGACGTAGGCCTTCCTGTCCTTGTCCGAATCCTTCAGGACATGAGCGGCCGTCTGAGCGTCGAAGCCTTCGTCGTCGGTCAGCCTCTGCAGACGGTTTTCGGGGGAGGCTGTCACGTGGACGCGGAGCACTCCTTCGCGTTCGGCGAGAGCGAAGGATGCGGCGTGCGCGACGATCACCACCTCGCCCTCGTCGGCCGTCTCGAGAATCGCGGCGCGAATCAGCTCGCGCACCGTGTCGGTTGGCTCGAAGCGATTGAAGTCGACCTCGAGCCGTCGTCCGGCGTTCCGCGACTCGGCCAGCGAGACCGCCTCCGGATACATGTGGTCGGCGTTGGCGGCGCTGAAGATGATCTCTTCGTCCACATACCGAAACGCGATTCGCTCGGCGAGCAGCCGTCCGATCTCCTTCCCCGCGGAACCTCTGGCATGTGAGAGGCAAATAACGGATGCGCGCACCGGCGTGATGCTATCGCCGCACGGGGCCTCGCAAGAGCGGCCGTTCGGTTCGCCACCCGCGCACCGCCCGCTTGGTGCAAGGTGAGAGACGATGAGGATCCTGCTCTGGCATGGGTATCTGCTCGACGGCACTGGGTCGAACGTCTACACCCGGGCGCTCGCTCGTGAGTGGAGCCTCGCCGGGCACGACGTGACGGTCGTCTCACAGGAGCCCTCACCCGAGCGCTACGACCTCGGCGGCGCCGCGACAGCTCGGCCCGAGCTTCCGGGCGGCCTACTCCCCGTGTTCGTACTCGACCGTTACCCCGGCGGGCTCGAGGCCCGGCTGCTCCAGGACTTCACAGCCGAGGAGCGTCGGCGCTACGTCGAGGCGAACGTCGCGGCGCTACGTGAGCTGCTCCCGGCCGATCTCGTCTTCGCAAACCATGTCCTGATGGGCGCGGCGGTGGGGGCGGCTCTCGGCGAGCCGTTCCGCGTCAAGGCTCACGGCTCCGAGCTCGAATACTCGATCCGCGGCCGCCCCGAGCTCGAGGCGTGGGCGCGGGAGTCGCTTGCTGAGGCAGAGGCCGTCTACGTCGGCTCGAAACACATCCGCGAGGTGCTCGAGGAGGTCGCGGGACACGTCGACTCGGTGGTCGAGGTGCCGCCCGGGGTCGACATCGCCGAGTTCGTCCCCCAGGCGCGTGCGGAGGCGCTCGCGGAGCTACTCGAGGAGGCCCGTCGCGACCAGGCCAATCCCGGGAACGCGGAGGAGCGCCTCCCCGACGAGGGCAACGCGGCGCGGTTCGAGTCGTTCTTCGCGAAGGAGGTGCCGACGGTCGTCTACTTCGGGAAGCTGATCGAGAACAAGGGAGTCCAGCTCGTGCTCGAGGCGCTCGACGGGCTCGACGCGCGCGCCGTGATCGTCGGGTTCGGCGATTACCGCGAAGAGCTCGAACGGCTCGCTGCCGAGCACCACGAGCGGGTGCTCTTCACCGGGCCGCTCGAACACCGGCACCTCGTCCACCTGCTTCCGCTCGCCGACGCCGCGGTCGCGCCGTCGATCTTCCCGGAGGCATTCGGGATGGTCGCCGCGGAGGCCGCAGCCGCCGGCTGCCCGCCGCTCGTCGCGCGTCACACCGGGCTCGCCGAGATCGCCGCCGGCCTCGAGCAGGGCTATCCCGAGCACCTTCGCCATCTGGCCGGGTTCCGGACCGGCGAGGTGCCCGATCTGCGCGAGAAGCTCACCGAGCTGCTCGAGCTTTCCGCCTCCGATCGCGCGGCGCTGCGCGCCGCCGCCCGCCGCACCGTCGAGGAGCGCTGGTCGTGGGCCGGCGTCGCCGCGCGGTTGCTCGCGCCGGTCGCGTAGCCTTTTCGACCCATGGGCGAGGAACAGCGTCTTTCACCGGAAGAGCAGCTCGCGACCGCGCGCGAGGCCTTCGAGAACGGCACCGACTTCACCGTCGCGGTGGAGGAGGAGTTCGCCCTCCTCGACGAGGAGACGCTCGGACTCGTCAACCGGTTCGAGGACGTGCAGGCGGCGGTCGCCGGCACCGAGCTCGAGCCCGACTTCGTCGGCGAGCTGATCGCCTCGGAGGCCGAGGTTCGAACCGGGAAATGCGCCGACTTCGCCGAGGCGGGCCCCAAGGTGGCCGAGCGCCGCGCCCAGCTTCACGCGGTCGTCCGCGAGCTCGGGATCGAGCTCGGCGCCACGGGCGCGCATCCGTGGAGCCGCTGGCAGGATCAGCGGATCATCGATACGCCGCACTACCGGCGAAACGACGAGCTGTTGCGCTACGTCGTCTGGCGCAACAACACCTTCGGGCTGCACGTCCACGTCGGCATCCGGGGTGGCGACCGCGCGCTCGCCGTGTGCAACGCGATGCGGAACTTCCTGCCCGAGCTGCTCGCGCTGTCTGCGAGCTCTCCGTTCGTCGAGCGGATCGACTCGGGGCTCCACTCGGCCCGGACGCAGATCTTCACGCGCACGTTCCCCCGCTGCGGGATCCCGGATGCCTACGACGGGTGGCAGGGCTTCGAGGACTACGTCGCGTTCCTGTACCGCACCCGCTCGATCGACGAGTACACCCAGCTCTGGTGGAGCGTTCGCCCCCATCTCGCCTATCCGACGGTCGAGATCCGCATCTGCGACGCCCAGCCCGACCTGGGCGAGGCGCAGGCGCTCGCCGCGCTCGCCTATTCGCTCGCGGTGCGTGCCGCGCGCGCACACGACGAGGGCGAGCCGCTGCCGAGCCTGCCTAACCGCATGCTCGAGGAGAACCTCTGGCGTGCGATCCGCTGGGGCCTCTCCGGCGAGTTGCTCGACTTCGCCCGCGGTGAGCCCGTGCCGGCCCGGGCGCGGCTCGAGCAGCTGATCGACTGGGTGATGCCCGTGGCCGAGGAGACCGGCGCGGCGCCGTTCCTCGGCGTTCCTGCGGCGAACGCGGCGGAGCGCCAGCAGGCCCGCTGGCAAGATGGGGAGACGCTGGAGCAGATCTACGCCGTCGAGGGAAGGGCAGGTGAGCGAATTGGCTGACGAAGAGCACGAGCACGAAGAGCACGAGCACGAAGAGCACGACGACCACGATCACGACACCGACGACCACGATCACGACAACGACCACGACGAGCCGAACGAGGCCGATGATGCGGTCGGAGCGATGCTCGAGGCGATCCGCCAGGCCAAGGTCGGACAGCTGGTCGTCTCCTCGATCTCGACGTTCGCCTCGGTCGCCTACGGCAAGCTCGAGGCCGAGGATCTTCCTGAGGCGAAGGCGGCGATCGATGTGATCGACGCGCTCCTGCCCTTCCTGCAAGGCGAAGAGGAGCCGATCCGCCGCGATTTCGAGCAGGCCCTGACGAATCTCAAGCTCGCTTACGCGAACGCCGTCTCGCCGGCTCAGTAGAATCCCGGCCGGCCGCGCCGAAGTCGGTCGGCGCATGACTTTCTGAGGGGAGCGACAGATGAATTGGTTCATGCATCACGCCGTGCTCGTCGG
>DATKRX010000138.1:0-3208 GCA_035531915.1 Gaiellaceae bacterium
GCCCGACTCGAAGACAAGACGCGTCGCCCTCTCCAACAACTCCACCGGGTACTTCCTCGATCTCGGCATCACAGACATCTCCTTCCGCCAGAGCGATCGCCCTAGCATCGAAGTCTCCGTCAAACCCGGGATGGCTCAGAGGGTCCGACCATCAACCGTTCACGGCAAGTCAACCTCCATAGGGTCTAGCCACAGCGAACAACGGCAATCTATGGCAAAGCCCAAGAGCCCGGAACCCGCATGGTTGAGCCGTATTGCAACTTACGGCAACTCACGGAAATGTAGGTCGCCCGAATCGCACCCAGGAGGTCGGCGGTTCGCGCCCGCCTAGCTCCATTCGAGAGAACCTAAAGGTTGAAGTACGAACCCACTCCCGTGCCAGGGCAGCGATAGGGTCGTCGCGTGCGGATGATCGAGTGTCCCGGGGTGGGCCGAGGGAGGAGCCGTGGGTGAGCGGTTCGACCGTCGGCTGGTTGCGGTGATGTTCACCGACATGGTCGGATACACGGCGCTGATGCAGTCGGACGAGGGCGCGGCGCTCGAGAAGCGCGAGCGGTACTGGGGAGCGCTCGAGGGACATCACGACGCCTTTGGTGGGACTGTTGTGCAGCGGCTCGGTGACGGCAGCATGAGCATGTTCCCGAGCTCACTCGCGGCGGTCCAGGCCGCGGTCGGTATTCAGCGCGAGCTCTCGGCGCAGGAGGTTCCTGTTCGCGTCGGCATCCACGTGGGCGAGGTGATCGTCGAGGACGAGCGGCTCACGGGCGAGGCCGTGAACATCGCAGCGCGGATCGAGTCGTTCGCGATTCCCGGCGGAGTGATGCTGTCCGACTCCGCCTACGACCAGATCAAGAACCGGGGTGACGTCAGTGTGGTCGCCCTGGGGCGGTTCAGGCTGAAGAGCGTGGGGCGCCCGTTCGAGCTCTACGCGGTGGCGGGCGAGGGGCTGGTTGTCCCGGAGCCGGCGGCACTCGAGGGCAAGGGCGAGCGGTTCGCCAGCTTTCCGAGCAGCCTGCCTGAGGCGGGCCCGCCACTCCTCGGCCGAGCGGTCGACCTGGAGTCCCTCGTCGACCTCGTCCGGGGGTATCGGGTCGTCACGATTACAGGGCCCGGCGGGGTCGGGAAGACCAGCGTGCTCGCCGAGCTCGGGCGGATGCTGGCTCCCGAGTTCCTCGACGGTGTCGCATTTGTCCCGCTGGCTGACGTCAGCGATCCCGCTGATGTGCTTCCCGCGCTTGCCGAGGCGCTGGACGTGAAGGAAGCCGAGGGGAGGACGCTCGGTGAGGGGGTTATCACGCTGATCGGCGACAGGCGGGCTCTCCTGCTCCTCGACAACCTGGAACAGATCGTCGCTGCGGCACCCGACCTGGCGTCGCTCGTGGAGCGCTGCCCGGCCCTTCGGGTCGTGACCACGAGCAGAACGCCGCTGCGGATCGCCGCCGAACAGGAATACTCGCTCGCGCCGCTCGCGCTCCCGCCGGCGTCGGAGACCACCTCGACCGAGTCGCTGCTGGAATATCCGTCCGTCGCCCTGTTCGTCGAGCGAGCGAGGAAGACGAAGGGATCGTTCGAGCTCACGTCCGAGAACGCCTCGGCCGTCGCCGCCGTGTGCCGGCGTCTCGATGGTCTCCCGCTCGCGCTCGAGCTGGCGGCCGCCCGGCTGCGGCTTCTTTCTCCCGAGGCGTTGCTCGAACGGCTAGCCCGTGCTCTCGACGTGCTCACGTCGGGTCAGCGCGACATTCCCGAACGGCAGCAGACACTGCGCGCCACCATCGGCTGGAGCCACTCGCTCCTGTCGGAACCGGAGCAGCGCCTGTTCAGGCGGCTGGCGGTCTTCGCCAGCGGATGCACCGTCGCGGACGTCGAAGCCGTCTGCGCTGAGCCGGGCGAGAGCAGCCTCGACGAGCTCGAGTCGCTCCTCGACAAGGCGCTCGTGCAGGCCGACGGACCCGACGACCGGCTCCGCATGCTGCAGACGATCGGGGAGTTCGCCCGCGAGCAGCTCGAGGCCGCAGGAGAAACCGGCGCGATCGCACTCAGGCACGCCCGCCGGTACGCCGAGCGCGCCCGCGAGATCCGCGACGGGATCGAAGGCACCGAACAGATCAGCTCCGTCGAACATGGCATCGCCGAGGAGGGGAACCTCCAAGCGGCGATCGAGACGCTTCTCGAGACCGCTCGGGCCGGTGACCAAGCCACGACCGAACTGGGCATGCAAGTCTGCGGCGACCTCTGGATGTACTGGCACGTGCGCGGCAAGAACGTCACGGCGAGGGAGTACGCGACGGCCTTCCTCGAAGCAGACGCCCGCGGCACCCCGACGGCCGGCCGGGCGGGCGCACTGATCACCACGGGACTCGCATCGTGGATGCTCGGCCAGTACGAGCAGTCGCTCGACGAGTGGGCCCAGGCCCATCGCATTGCCGCGGAGATCGGGGCCCAGCGCGAGAAGTGCATCACGGGTTTCGCGCAAGCGCTCGCGCTGATCTTCCTCGATCCCGAGTCAGGGCTCAGGTGGGCAGAGGAGAGCATCGAGATGAGCCGTGCGGTCGGCTTCACCTGGGCCGCGGGCTTCGCTTCGACCATCGCGGGCATTCTCCATGCCGTCGCCGCAGACCCCGACTCGTCTCAGGCCAGACACTCCGAGGCACTCGAGATCCAGCGCCGGCTCGGCGACTGGGAAGGGGCGGGCATGTCCCTCGGGGGGCTCGCCCAGCTGGCATCGAGCCGCGGTGACACTGCCGGGGCTCTGGAGCTCTACCGGCAATCTCTCGCTGCGTTCGAGGCGGTCGGAGATCGAGGCGAGGAGGCGAGGATTCTCTCCGAGATGGCCTGGACGCATCTCGCCGACGGCGACCCTGCGCGTGCGCGGGCGACCTTCTTCGAGTCGGTACAGGCACAGATCGACGTGGCGAGCGTCCGCGGGGTCGGACTGTCGTTGATCGGGCTCGCGGCCACAGAGGTGGCCGAGCACCGGCCCGAGAATGCTCTGCGAATAGCCGCGGCCGCTGAGGTGTACGCCCAGCAGGAGGGGATAGCCGTGGTCTACACCGAAGACACGCCGGGGCGCGAGTTCGTCGATCAGGCACACGCAGCGCTCCCCGCCGACGTGGTCGCCCGCGCACGCGCAGGGTCGCCGTCGGCGAGATGCGTCCAGGCCATCTCGGAGAGAATCCTCGCCTCCTCGCCTCGATCTCCGACCGCCTCG
>DATKRX010000139.1:0-36724 GCA_035531915.1 Gaiellaceae bacterium
GGTCGGCTTCGGCGGCTTGGTCGTGGTCGGGGTCGTAGTCGTGGTCGTGGTCGGGACCGCGAGGTAGCCCCAGTAGCCCTTGGTGAAGTACGTGTAGACGGGCTGGTGGTCGGGCGTCTGGAACTGCCGCGCCGGCAGCCCCTTCTCGGCCGCATCCATGTAGAGATGCCAGATCGGCACCGGGAAGGTCGCGCCGGCGACCTGCTGCCCGTGGACGTCGAGCATCGGGATCGCGCCCTTGGGGTAGCCCATCCACACGACGGTCGAGAAGTCGCGGGTGTACCCGTCGAACCAGGCGTCGGTGAAGTTCGAGGTGGTTCCGGTCTTGCCGGCGTTCGGGTGCACGCCGTCTCCCGAGCCGGCGCCCGTCCCGTAGAGCGCGTTCTCGCCCAGAATCTGGTTCACCTTCCACGCGACGCCCTGCGAAAGCACACGCTTTGACTGCGGCTTGTTCCAGGTCTTGTCGACCTTTCCGTTCGGGAGGACGACCTTGCGGATCGCGGTCGGCTTGGCGTAGATGCCGCCGGAGGCGAAGGTCGCGTACGCGGCAGCCATGTCGAGCGGCGAGACCGAGAGCGAGCCGAGGCCGATCGAGGCCACCGGCTTCTGCCCGGCAAGGTTCACTCCGAGCCGCTCGGCCATCCGCCACACGGTGTCGGGGCCGACATCGAGCGTCAGTTGCGCATAGACGGTGTTGTCGGAGCGGAGCGTGGCATTCGTGATCGAGATCGAGCCGGCGTAGGTGTGGTCGAACGTGGTGACCGTCCAGGGATTCCCCGCGGCGTAGTCGCCAGCGCACCAGGGGCCGGTCGTGCACGTGAACGGCGCCGAGGTGTAGTAGGTCGTATCCGGGTCGATGCCCTTCTCGATCGCCGCGGCCAGTACGAACGCCTTGAACGTCGAGCCGGCCTGGCGTGCCGACTGGGCGGCGAGGTTGAACTGGTTGTGGCTGTTGCCAGGGATCACGGCCGTCATCGCCCTGATCGCGCCCGTCCCGGGCTCGACGGAGACGATCGCCGCGGCCGGATCGTCCGGCTGGCCGAGGGTCTGGCGGATCGCGCTGTTTGCCGCTACTTGCAGCTTCGGCTCGATTGTCGTGTAGACGCGAAGGCCGCCCTCACGGACCGTGTTCGCGCCATAGACGCTCTCGAGCTGGTCGATCACGTAGGAGAAGAAGTAGGGCTGCTTGATCCGGGTGTAGATCACACCGGGCTTCAGGCGAAGTCTCTGCTTGACCGCCCAGCGGTACTGCGCCCCGGTGATCGCCTGGTCGGCCACCATCGCCTTCAGCACCTCGGTTCGCCTCCCGAGCGCCGCCGCGGGGTTGTGGAGGGGGTCGTAGAGCGACGGCGCCTGCGGCAGACCCGCGATCAGCGCCGCCTGGGCGAGATTGAGGTTCCGCGCGTCGGTCGAGAAGTAGGTCTGCGCTGCCGCCTCGACACCGTAGGCGTGGTTGCCGTAGTAGACCGTGTTCAGGTAGGTGTTGAGGATCTTCGCCTTCGACCACTTGTCGCTCAGCTTGATCGCGAGGCACGCCTCCTTGATCTTGCGGTCGAACGTCTGCTCCCGCCCGGTGTACATGTTGCCGACGAGCTGCTGACTGATCGTCGAGCCGCCTTGGACCACCTTGCCGGCGCCGATGTCGGCCCACAGGGCGCGCAAGATGCCGACGTAGTCGACGCCGCCGTGCTGGTAGAAACGCTTGTCCTCGACTGCCACCGTCGCCTTCGGGAGCCATGGAGTGATGCGGCTGAGCGTCACGGGCTCGCGGTTTTTGTCGGCCGGGATCGAGCCGAGGAGCGACCCGTCGGCGGCGTAGATGAAGGTGTTCGCGCCGATGTTGACGGGCTTGAGGCTCGAGAGGCTGCAAGAGTCCGAGAGCGCCGCTCCCGCGCCGAACCCTACGAGCAACAGGACGACGACGAATCCGACGGCGAGCGCGGCGATGATCGCCCCTGCGTGCCCGCGATTCTGTTTCCGCTGCAGGCGCTTGCGCTTGCGGCTGTGGTGGAGCGCCAGGAACGGATCGATCTCCCCGCGGCGCGCCATGCTGGATTCTACTCGCTGCCGGCGACGATCCCTGCCTCGCGTAGGCATTCGGCGATCTGGAGCGGCAACTCGCTCGCCGCCCGCTCCACGAGCCCACCCCCTCGATCGTGCGCCGAATCGTGCGCTGTGCGCCGAAGCCGACAACGAGCCCGACCACCGCTCCGGAGGCGAGGATCCCCGCTGCGAGCGCGCGCACCTGCGGGATCACCAGTAGGGCGGAGAGGGCGCCAACAAAGACGATCGTCGAGATGATCGACTGGCGCAAGATGCGGTAGCGGGTGATCGTCCCCGGCTGGAGATCGCGGTTCGCGACCACGGCCGCGAGGACGACGCCCCGCGGCGGCGATCCCGAGCCGCACCCAGAGCTCGCGTGATCCCACGCGCCGCCGGGGGAGGGCGCTGTTAGCCTCGAGGGGAGTGAATGTCCGGTCGGCCACGGCGCCCGAAGCCAATCTGAGCGACGGGAGCTGGAGAAAGCTCGCGTGGTGGTCGGTATTCATCGGATCGCTGATCGCGCTCAACTACGCCGTCAACCTGACGAGCTCGGCGACGCAGCGAGCCTCACAGGACGTTCTCTACAAGTACTCGACGGCGGTCGGCGACGCGGTCTTCTACCTGATCTGGCTGGGGATCATCCTCTGGATCGCGGGCCGCCAGAGGGAGCTCTTCGCGCTACGTCGCCCGAACTCGTGGCCGCGCGCGCTCGGTCTGGCCGCGCTGGCGCTGGCCGGGTCGTATCTCGCGATCCGGCTGATGGACCCGTTGCTGCACGCCGGACGGGAGCAGGGTCTCGTCCCGACTCACTGGGAGCCCAAGCACGCCGGCGCCTTCGCCGCGAACTGGGTGGTGGTGGGAGGGATCGCGCCGGTCGTAGAGGAGATGACCTTTCGGGGCCTCGGGTATTCGCTGATCGCCGCCCGGTGGGGCCCACCGGCCGCGATCGTCGCGGTCGGTCTGCTCTTTGCGGGCGCGCACGGCCTGCTCCAGGCGTTCCCGGAGCTTGCGACGCTCGGCTTCGCGCTCGCGTGGTTACGGGCCCGCACCGACAGCATCTACTTGGGGATCCTTGCCCACGCCATCTTCAACAGCCTCGCGCTCGTGGCCGTGATGCTCGGGTGAGGATCAGTCGTCGTCTTCTTCGGCTTCGACCTCGGCCTCGGCGAAGTCCTCCGCAGAGACGTGGTCGAGGAACTTCTTGAACTCGTCGACGATCTTGTCTTCGTCCACCTCCTCGCCCTCGAACTCGATCGCGGATTCCTCGATCACCTCGTCGGCCGCGAAGATCGGTGCCTGAGCCCGCACCGCTACAGCGATCGCGTCGGAGGAACGCGAGTCGATCTCGAGCTCGGCGCCGTTCACCTGAACGGTGATCGAGGCATGGAAGGTATTGTCGCGAAGCTCGGTCACCGTCACCCGGACAACCTCCACCTCGAGCTCGTTGAGGATGTTGACGAGCAGGTCGTGGGTGAGCGGCCGCGGCGCAGTCGCGCCCTGGAGTTTCATCAGGATCGACGCCGCCTCCGGGTGCCCGATCCAGATCGGCAGGTAGCGGTTCCCTTCAGCCGTCTTGAGGAGGACGATCGGCTGCTTGCCGACGAGGTCGAAGGATACCCCGTAAATCGACATCTCGACCATCGCTTCTAGCTTACCCATGGCTCTCGGGCTGGTACCGCCCTGGCTCGGTACACTGCGCCGCGGCGGGCGATTAGCTCAGTCGGTTAGAGCGCCGCTCTGATAAGGCGGAGGCCCGTGGTTCGAATCCACGATCGCCCATCTCGAACTCGCCGCAGGGCACCTTTCGGCAGCCCTGCCCCCGCCGTTCGCGGCGGGCAGTTCAGGAGCCCGTCGCTGCGGCAAGCACGGCGCGAACGCGGCCCGGGGTCAGCGGGGCGGTCCTGATCCGGACTCCCGTGGCATCGAAGAACGCGTTCGCGATCGCCGCCGGGACTGGGACGTTGGTCGGCTCGCCGGAGCCCGTGGGAGCAAGATCGAGGCGCTGGACGACCCGCGTGCTCACCTTCGGCGCATCCTGGAAGCGGAGGATCGGGTAGCTGAGCCAGTCGAGGCTCGTACTGCGCAGCCGGCTGAAGGCGACCTCCTCGACGAGGGCGAGGCCCGCGACCTGCGCGCCGTAGAGGTGGGTGGCGCGGACCTTGCCGGTCTTCCGGTTCACCTCAACCTCGGCTACCACGGCGGCCTGGGAGCTCGCGAAGCCCCCGATCCCGATTCCGCGGGCGGCCACCACCGTTTCACGTGAAATCGCCGCGGCGGCGGCACGGGGCTGCCACCCCGAGAGCTCGGCGGCCGCCTCGAGCACATCGCGCCATTGGCCAAAGCCGTCGTTCACCTGCGCGGGCTGAATGTTCTGGAGCCGGAAGACGACCGGGTCGGCAGCCGTGGCGTGGGCGAGCTCGTCGATCAACTGCTCGGTGGCAAAGCAGGTCTGCGGGCAGTGAGGCGCGCCCATCGCCGAGCTCTTGAAGAACGTGTTCCAGACCGGCAGCGACTTCGCGGTCACGCGCCAGTTTGGAAGCGCGTACTGCGAGCCCGAGTTGATCTCGTCGGCTGCGCCGAGCCCGGCCGGGAGGTACGGGATGCCGATGTTCTGCATGATCGCGTCGGTCTGCATCGACATCGAAGGGAGGCCGAAAACGGTGTAGTCGAGCGCGACGAGCTTGCCCTGGGCGTCGGTGGCACCACTCAGATCTGAGAGGACCGCAGGGGCGTAATTATCCCACCCGTGCGTAGGCGCCCTGTCCGAGCGGCCGCACGACCCGGCCGTGCAACATCCCGGGGACCCGACACCGCGTGGACGTAGACGCAGGTACCGCTGACCGTGGCGGGGATGTCCAGCCGGGGGACACGGGAGATCCCGACCAGCCGGTACTCGGCGGCGGGTTTCGCAGGCGCCTGGCCGGGGCCGAGAAGCAGCGCGGGAAGCGGCACGCCGAGCAAGCGGCCGCCGACGAGGTCGCCGTAGGTGATCGACGGGCCGCCCGCCGCCGAGACCACGCCGCCGCTCACCGTCAGCGCTGCCACAGGCGCCCCGAGGCGTGCCGAGGCGAGCCCGAGCAGCGCCTGCCTGGCCGCCGCAGCCGCACTCCGAAGGCGCTGTCCGGCGTAGGCGATCGAGCTCGATCGGAAAGTCCCGCCCGTGTCGGGGCTGCGGTTCGTGTCGTGGCGGACGAACTCGAGTTGCTCGATCTCCATGTCGAGCTCCTCGGCTACGAGCAGCAGAAGCCCGGCCATCGAGCCCTGCCCGAGCTCGACGCGGCCGGTCATCACCGAGGCGGTGTTGGTCGAGTGGATCGCGAGGAACGAGTCCGCCTGGGCGGGGTCGGTAGGGCCGCCCGACGCGAAGGGGCTCTCTGCGGCGCGCGCTTCCCCGCCGAAGCCGCCGGCAAGGCCGAGCCCGACGACGAGCGCCCCACCACGCTTGAGAAACCTGGCCTCCTGGGCCGCCATCTGCCCCGGCACACGCCGGCCGGGACGCAAACGCAACTCCGGCAAAACCCGCCGCGGCGACAGCTGGCTGCGCACCGCCCTCACCCAGTCAGCCCGCGCCGCCGATCGCAGCAAGGACACCTACCTCGCCTCCCACTACTGGCAGATCCGCGGTCGTCGCGGCGACCTCAAAGCGATCGGAGCGACCCGCCACGACATCCTGATCGCCTACTACTACATCGTCCGCGACCACGTCCCCTACCGCGAGCTCGGCCCCGACTGGCTCGCCCGCCGCCACTCCCCGAGCACCGCACCCGCAGACTCGTCAAACAACTCGAAGCGCTCGGCCACCGCGTCACGCTCGAGGTCGCCGCCTGACCCAGTGACCCGACCCGCATCCAACCGCCACGTCGGGCCTCCGGCCCGACCGCTCGCGCGTGGACCAACCCGCCAGCCAACCCCACCTTCATTCACACCCTAGGGTTACTGCTCGACGAGAAGAGCGGCGGCCGAGGACGGCCTCTGCCCGCGCCGCTCGGGGACGGAGGCCGGGCGAGGAAGCCTCACGAGTTCCATTCGCGGGATTCCAGCGCGTCGGCGAGCTGCTCCAGCTGCTGCTCGTCGTCGTAGACGAGCTCGATTTTGGCGGCGCCGACTCGCACGTCAAGGCCGGTCAACTGCTCGAGGCCGCTCTTGACTCGCAGAGCCAGGGCGGGGTCGACCAGCGTCTTCGTCCGGGGCTTCGTGCGCGCCCCAGACCAGCGCGCAGCCCGCTCCGCGGCGCGAACCGACATCCCCTGCGCGACGATCTTGCGCGCGAACCGGCGCCGCTCCGCGTGGTCGGGAACGGCCAGTACCGCGCGAGCGTGCCCCTCGGAGAGCTCACCGCGCTCGACCATCGCGAGCACGTCGTCGGAGAGGTCGAGAAGCCGCAGCTTGTTGGAGATCGCCGGCTTCGAGCGGCCCACGCGCTCCGAGAGATCGCCCAGCGAGAGCTCGAACTCATCGATCAGCAGCGCGTACCCACGCGCCTCCTCGACCGCCGAGAGGTTCTCGCGAGCAACGTTCTCGACCAGGCCGAGCAGCAGCGTGTCGCGGTCGTCGGCCTCGCGGATCAGGGCCGGGAGCGTCGGCACCCCGGCCTCGCGGGCGGCGCGCCAGCGACGCTCGCCGGCGATCAGCTCGTAACCGCCCTCCGGACGGGGGCGGAGCACGACCGGCTGGAGGATGCCCTGGCTGCGGATCGAGTCGGCGAGGCCAGCGGTCGCCTCGTGCTCGAACCGCCGACGCGGCTGCCGTGGGTTGGCGTGGATCTGCTCGAGTGGAACGTGGGCGAGCTCGGAAGTCCCACCGCCGATCAGGACCTCGAAGCCGCGGCCAAGACCGCGGCGCGTGGGGGGCTGACCGCTCACGGGCGTGCCCTCAGCTGCGTTCGACAAGCTCCATCGCCACCTTCCAGTAGGCCTCGGCGCCAGGCGAGCGCCGGTCGTAGTGGGTGATCGGCAAACCGTGGCTCGGCGCTTCGGCCACGCGCACCGAGCGCGGGACGACGGTGTCGAAGACAAGGTTCCCGAAATGGCGGCGCACCTCTCGCTCGACGTCGGCAGCGAGGTTCGTCCGCCCGTCGCTCATCGTGATCAGGACGCCGCCGATCGCGAGCCGCGCGTTCAGGCGCGCCTTGATCAGGTTGATCGACTGCATCAGCTGCGCGAGCCCCTCGAGCGCGTAGTACTCGGCCTGGACAGGCACGATCACGCGGTCGGCCGCAGCGAGCGCGTTCACGGTCAGCGGGCCGAGCGAGGGCGGGCAGTCGAGCAGCACGAAGCCGAAGTCGGCGGCGGCGCCCGCGAGCGATGCCGCGAGAAAGCCCTCACCGTCAGGCCGCCGCGAGAGCTCGACCGCCGCGCCGGCGAGCTCCGGCTTGGACGGGATCAGGAACAGGTTCGGGAACGCCGTCGCCTTGGCGAGCTCCCCGACCGGGGCGCCGTCGAGCAGGTCGTAGCTCGAGGTTCCGTTCGCCCGCATTCCGAGGCCGGAAGTGGCATTCGCCTGCGGGTCTAGGTCGATCACGAGCGCCCGCTCGCCGGCCTCCGCGAGGCACGCAGCGAGGTTCACGGCGGTGGTCGTCTTCCCGACGCCGCCCTTCTGGTTCGCAAACGCGTAGACCCGGCCACCCACTTGCCGCCAGCCTAGAGACGGCCGCGGACGGCTCAGGCAAGCGGCCGCTTGCGCGCAACGCCCGTCCGGCGCGGGAAACCGGCCGGCGTGGGGCCGGTCTTGCGGAGGACGGCGAGGCCTGGCGGGGCCTCCTCGGGTTCGGCCTCGAGCCGGGCGGCAACGCGGGCGAGCAGCTCGAGATCGGCGCTCTCCCCAACCCAGAGGATCGCCGCGCCACCCGGCCGAAGAAGCGGCAGGCACCACTCGGCAGCCACCGGCGGCGGCGCGAGCGCTTTCGCGAGCGTGATCTGGGCCCAGTCGGTCGGCTGCTCCTCGGCGCGGCCCCTGACGACGCGTGCGTTCGGCGGCGCCCACGCCGCCAGGAACTCGCAGCGGCGCAGCTCGGCCTCCAGCAAGACGACCTCGCGATCGGGCAGCGCGCAGGCAAGCGGGATACCGGGCGAGCCGTTCCCCGAGCCCACATCGACGATCGGGCCCTCGCGCCCTGTGATCAGCGGAAGCGCGCGAAGCGCGTCGTCGAGGAGCGCCGCCCTCGCGGCCACCAGATCGAGCGCTGTCAGCCCAGGCGTCTCGACCACGGCTCGCAGCCAAGCCTCGAGACGCTGCAATGCGCGCCTACGCCGGCTCGACGACGACGTACCGGTTGGGCTCGTCGCCCGCGCTCGCCGTCGACACGCCCTCGTGATCCTGCAGGCAGGTGTGAACGACCTTCCGCTCGGCTGCGCTCATCGGGTCGAGCCCCACCCGCTCGCCGGTTCGCACAACCTCCTCGGCGCTACGGAGGGCGAGCGCCTCGAGCGTGCGGCGGCGCCGGTCGCGGTAACCCGCGGCGTCGACCACCACGTCCTTGCGCTCTTCCTCGCCGCGACCGGCGATCATCGAGGCGAGCACCTGGACGGCGTCGATCGTCTGCCCGTGCCGGCCGATCAAGAGGCCGAGGTCGTCGCCGAAGCAGGTCGCGGTCAGCGACGATCCATCCTCGACAAGCTCGATCCGGCAGCGGACGCCGATTGCGGCCGTGACGTGCTCGAGCAGGTCGCGGAGCCGGGTGGCTGCCGCACTCTCGCCGCTCGGCGCCGGATCGCCGTCGCTCGCCGCGCTCTCCCCCGCAGTCGCGACCACGCGGGCCGGCCAGTAGCCCACGCCGAGCAGCCCACGCTCGCCCTCCGACAGCACCTGGAAGCGAACAGCGCTCTTGTCGAGCGCGGGCACGATCAGTTCGAGCTCGCGCAGAGCGTTCCACTTGGCCTCGCCCACGGTCTCGCCGGTCGCCTCCACGGTCCGCTCCGCACTCACCGCCCGCGGCCCTTGTTTCGCTTCACCCGCCGCGGCCCGGCTGGCTGCACAGGCTTCGGCTTGGCTGCCGTCACTGCCTGGGCGCCGTTTCCCGGCGTCGGAGCCGCGGCCGTCCGCGACGAGCGCTTGGGGCCGGCGGCCGCGGCGGCCGCGGCGGCCGGCGACGTCTTCGGGACGAGGCGCCGCGTCACGAGTCCCTGCCCGACCGTCCACAGGTTGGTCGTCACCCAGTAGAGAACGAGCCCGGTCGGGAAGTGCGCGATCACGCTGATGAAGACGAGCGGCAGGATCATCAGCAGCCGCCTCTGCATCTTGTCCATCGTCGTAGACATGAAGTAGCTCGAGAAGACCTGGCTCAGCGCGTAGACCGCCAGGAGCACAAAGCCCGACCAGTGCGAGTCGGCTCTCGCGGTGATGTTCGGGACGAAGTGGAGCCACGAGAGGTCCGAGCCGGCCGGAATGTCTTTCGAGAAGTGCTTGAGCACGAGGTAGAGCGAGATGAAGACCGGGAACTGCGCCAGCATCGGCAGGCACGAGGCGGCCGGGTTGATGTGGTTCTCCTTGTAGAACCGCATCATCTCTTCGTTCATCTTTTGTTTGTCGCCGCCCTTGTAGCGCTGCTGGATCGCCTTCATCTCGGGCGCGTGCTTCTGCAGCGACTGCATCGAGTGGATCTGCTTCACCGTCAGCGGGACGAGGGCGACCCGGACGACGATCGTGGTCGCGACGATCGCCCACGCCCACGGGAGCCCGAGGTTGTAGTGGAAGCGGTCGAGCAGCCAGCGCACCGCGTTCTCGAGCGGGTTCAGGATGCTCAAAACGATCATGGCGAGGCTCACGGGTGGTCGACTCCGCCGTGCGACCACGGGTTGCAGCGTAGGAGTCGCCAGGCCGCGAGCGCCGAGCCCTTGAGCAGCCCGTGCTTACGGAGCGCGGCGAGCGCGTACGCCGAGCAGGTCGGGTGGTACTTGCAGGTTCCCGGCGAGACGAACACCCCGAAGGTGAAGCGGTAGGCATAGACGAGGCCGATGCCGAGGAAGGCCGGGGTTGCGCGCAGGCGGGCGGTCATGCAGCCATCTTTCCGAGCACCTCGTCGACACGCTCGATCAGCCACTCGTGCCCGCGCGTCTCCGCCGCCTCCGGCAGCCCTGGCCGCACGACGAGCACGTAGTCGTTCGTGTTCGCGAGCGCCTCGCCGTCGAGCTTTGCACGCCAGATCTCGCGCAGTTGGCGCTTGATCCGGTTGCGAACGACGCTCGAGCCCACAGCTTTTGGGACGGCGAGGCCGAGCCGCGGCTCGCCCGGCTGCTGCTCGCGCGCGAACCAGTGCAACACCAGGAAGCGCGTCGAGGCCGACCGGCCGTGGCGGTAGACGGCGTCGAAATCGCGCGAACGTGAGAGCCGGTACTTGCGCTGCACGCGCCGCCCTACGCCGACAGGCGCTTGCGGCCCTTCGCGCGGCGGCGCTTCAGGATCGCCCGACCGGCACGCGTCGCCATGCGAGCGCGGAAGCCGTGCTTGCGTTTCCGCCGCCGAACGTTTGGCTGATAGGTGCGTTTCACGTTTCGAGGACGAGGCCCTAGGGAAGACCGACCTGGCCGAAGGGCCAGTATAGACGCACGCCCCGGGCGGGCGGTTGTCCACAGGGGTTCTGAGGCGGAAAGCCGTGGAAAGTGCGAATGATCCCTTTGGCTCGCCTTGACTTTCCACAGCTGTGGAGAATGGTGTGGAGCGAGTTGTTCTTCCTGCAAATATAGGGTTTTTATCGAGCGAGTGGGCCTGGAGTCCTCCTTGAACCTGGGCGTGGGACACTGCTATCCTCGCCGCCCGACACCGACCGAAGGAGCGCGCTGGAGGCGTGGAGCATCCGAACGAGCTGACTGCTGAAAGCCTCTGGGACGACGTTTCGGCCCGTTTGCGGGGCGCTCTCAACGAGAAGACCTTCCTGACCTACTTCGGAGAGGTCGCGGCGGCCCAACTCGATGCCGACACGTTCGTCCTGGCCGTCCCGAACGACTTCACCCGGGACTGGATCAAGAACCGGTTTGCGGAGCTGATCCGTGCTGGGATCAAGGATGCGGCCGGGCTGGAGCGCCGCGTCGAGTTCGTCGTGTCGCCGCCGGTGGTCGCGAGAGCGACCCCCGTGTTGCCGCCGCGCTCCGACGGCGGGACGATCATCAACCCCAAGTACACGTTCGACTCGTTCGTGATCGGCTCGTCGAACCGGTTCGCGCACGCGGCCGCGCTCGCGATCGCCGAAGCGCCGGCCCAGGCCTACAATCCGCTCTTCATCTACGGGCACACCGGCCTCGGCAAGACGCACCTGCTGCATGCCGTCGCGAACTACATCGGCCGCCATTCGTTCGACCTGACCGTCCGTTACGTGACCTCCGAGACGTTCATGAATGATTTCATCAACTCGCTGCGCGACAAGCGGATCGAGGGCTTCAAGCAGCGTTACCGCGCCTACGATGTGCTCCTGATCGACGACGTTCAGTTCTTCGAGCACAAGGAGCGGATCCAGGAGGAGTTCTTCCACACGTTCAACTCGCTGCACGAGGCGGGCCGGCAGATAGTGATGAGCTCCGACCGGCCGCCGCGTGACATCCAGACGCTCGAGGACCGCCTCCGCTCGCGCTTCGAGTGGGGGCTGATCACAGACATCCAGCCCCCCGACCTCGAGACCCGCATCGCCATCCTCCGCCGGAAGGAGAAGTACGACGGGATCGACGTGGGCGACCCGGAGGTGTTGACGTACATCGCAAGCCGCGTCACCACGAACATCCGCGAGCTCGAGGGGGCGCTCACCCGCGTGGTCGCGTTCGCATCGCTGACCGGGAGGAGCATGAACGTCGAACTCGCCCAGGACGTGCTGCGCGACGTGTTCCCGCAGGGCGAGCCGGCCCTGGTGTCGATCGAGCGGATCCAGGAGCTCGTCTGCGACCGGTTCAGCGTCAGCATGGGCGAACTCACCGGCGACCGGCGCTCGCAGAACATCGTCTACCCCCGCCAGGTTGCGATGTACCTCTCGCGGGAGCTGACCGACTCCTCGCTGCCGAAGATCGGCAAGCAATTCGGGGGTCGCGACCACACGACCGTGATCCACGCGACGTCGAAGATCGCCCGACTGATCCGTGAGGACAGGTCTGTTTACAACCTTGTCCAGGAACTCACAGCCCGCGTCAAACAGGCCCGTTAGGGCGAGGCCCCTGTTGAGAAGCACCGATACTCCCCCGTCCGGTCCCACAGCCAGAATGCGCGCGGGAAGCCGCGGGACACGGTTTTCCCGCTTCTCCACACGCCCTATCACTACTGCTCTTGAATTGAGAAAAGATGATTGACTCAGAAACAGTGACTCTCGATGTGTTGAAAGCGACCGTTTCGCGCGAGCAGCTCGCCGAGAAGGTCGGGGTCGTGTCCCGCGCTCTCTCTAACCGTGCGTCGGTGCTCGTGCTCAGCGGGATCCAGATGCGAGCGAGCGGCGGTTCGCTCGAACTCGCCGCGACCGACATGGAGGTCTCGCTGCGCGCCTCGCTCGAGGCCGAGGTCGGCGGTGACGGCGAGGTCGTCGTGCCGGGGAAGCTCCTGCTCGACATCGCCCGTTCGCTTCCCGCCCAGGACGTCTCGCTCGAGTACCTCGCCGAGGAGTCGGTTCTCCTGATCACCTCCGGCTCTGCGAGCTACCGGATCCACACCTATTCCGCCGAGGACTTTCCTCGCCTGCCGGAGATCGCCGAGGATTCGCTGCAGCCGGCCGACCGCGACGCGTTGCTCGCGACGATCGCTCGCGTCAGCCGCAGCGCCTCGCGGGACGAAAGCCGGCCCGTGCTGACCGGGATCTTCGTTCGCTTCGAGCGGGACAAGGTCGTGATGGCCGCGACCGACTCCTACCGGCTCGCGGTTAAGGAGACGCCCGCCCTGGCGCCGCTTCCCGAGCTCGAGGCGATCATCCCGGCGCGTGCGCTTCAGGAGCTCGCGCGGATCACCGGCCCGGCGAACAGCATCGAGCTCGCGGTGCAGGAGAATCATGTGGTGTTCGGTTCGGGCGGCGTGTGGCTGACGAGCCGCCGCATCGACGGCCAGTTTCCGAACTACAAGCAACTCTTGCCCGAGCAGTTCGAGCACGAGCTCGAGCTACCACGCGACGAGGTGCTCGATGTCGTTCGGCGCGTCGGGTTGCTCGCGCAGCGGAACTCGCCGCTGCGGCTGCGCTTCGCGGAGGGTGAACTGACCGTGTCGGCGCGAACACAGGATGTGGGGGAGGCCCGCGAGTCGCTCCCGGCGCCCTATTCGGCCGACGCGATGGAGATCGGCTTCAACGCCGACTTCCTGCGCGACGGGCTGGAGTCGATCGATTCGGAGACGGTTCGCATGAAGCTGATCAGCCCGCTTCGCCCAGCGGTGCTCCAGGGCGAGACGGACGATTACACGTATCTGATCATGCCGATCCGTCTCGCGGGCTGATCGTCGGCCACCTCACGCTCAGAAACTTCCGCTCCTACGCGTCGCTCGAACTCGCGCTCTCGCCGGGCATCGTGCTTGTGACCGGGGAGAACGGGTCCGGGAAGACCAATCTGCTCGAGGCGATGCACCTCGGCACCCAGGGCTTCTCGCCGCGGACCCGCACCGACGGCAGGCTGATCCGTTTCGGCGAGTCCCAAGCTGCGGTCAGGTTGAAGATCGACCGTGAGGGCGTCGGGCACGAGGTGGCCGTGAAGCTCGGCAGGGGCGCGGCGAAGACGGCGGAGCTCGACGGCTCGCGGCTGGCCTCGGCCGATTCGCTGCGCCGGGAGTTCCCGACGCTTGTCTTCACACCGGATCGCCTCGCCGTGATCAAGGGTGCGCCGGCGGTGCGCCGCGCCTACCTCGACCGCGCGCTCACGCGGCTGCTCCCGGGCCGGGCCGGGCTTCCGCTCGAGTACGCCGCGACGCTCGCCCAGCGCAACGCGGCGCTGCGGCGCGTGCAGCTTGGCCTCTCCGGCCGTGACGCGCTCGAGCCGTGGACGGAGCGCCTGGCGGCTCTCGCGGAGTTGCTCGTGGCAGCTCGCCGTGAGGCGCTCGCCGCCCTCCAGCCGGGTTTTTCGGAGCGCCTTGAGCAGCTCGGCCTCTCCGGTGGCGCGCTTCGCTACGAGGGCGACCCGCCGGGCGCCGAGGCTCTCGAGTCGCGCCTGGAGGCCGACATCGCGCGCGGGGCGACTGGGCTCGGGCCACACCTCGACGAGGTCGCGATCGAGGCCTCGGGGCGCGAGCTGCGAGGCTTCGGCTCGCAGGGCGAGCAGCGACTCGCTCTGCTCGCGCTCCTGCTCGCCGAGGCCTCGCTCCTTCCAGAGAGCCCGCTCTTGCTGCTCGACGACGTGCTCTCCGAGCTCGACGCGCGCCGCCGCGGCGTGCTCGCCGAGTGCGTGGCCGGGCTCAGGCAGACGGTGATCACGACGACGCACCGCTCGGCGCTCCCAGTCGAGCCGAGCCAGCTGGTGGAGGTGAGCCATGGAACGGCTGTCTGACACGGTTCGCGGCGAGCTCGGTCGCTTCGGCCCGCCGGGCGATCTGGGCGACATCCTCGAGCGCTGGCCGGCCGCTGTCGGCGCGGCGATCGCGCAAAACGCGTGGCCCTCGAGGGTCGGACGTGACGGCACCCTGCACGTCAACACGGCGGATTCGGTCTGGGCGTTCGAGCTCGGACAGCGGGCTGCCGACATCGCCGGGCGGCTCGGCATCGAGGCGATCCGCTTCGCCCCCGGACCGCTCGCCAGCGGCGAGGAGGTGCCGGCTCCCGCGCTCCACCGGCTACCGTCAGCAGACCAGACACGCGAAGCGGCCCGGATCGCCGCCGCAATCGAGGATCCGAGCCTGCGTGAAAGTATCGAAAGAGCGGTGAGTTTGGCCCTCGCGAGAGGCCCCGTAGACCGCCCTCTTTGATACACTTAATCAAGCCAGCAAAACACGTATTTTGCAGGCTTTTTCTCTTGAGAGGACGTATGGCGACCACTGTGTCAGAAGACTCGTACTCGGCAAAGGACATTCAGGTCCTCGAAGGGCTTGAGCCGGTCCGGCTGAGGCCTGGTATGTACATCGGCTCTACGGGCCTTAGAGGCCTCCACCACCTGGTGTACGAGGTCGTCGACAACGCGGTCGACGAGGCGATGGCGGGCCACAACGACTGGATCGACGTGACGATCCACCCGGACAACTCGATCACGGTCGTCGACCATGGCCGCGGGATCCCGGTCGACGTGATGGCCGACAGCGGCCTCTCGGCGCTCACGGTCGTCCTGACCAAGCTGCACGCCGGCGGCAAGTTCGGCGGCGACGGCTACAAGGTCTCCGGCGGCCTGCACGGCGTCGGTGTCTCGGTCGTGAACGCGCTCTCGGAATGGCTTGAGGCCACGGTCGAGCGCGACGGGAACGTTTACCGGCAGGAGTTCGCGCGCGGAGTCCCGCAGGGCGACATGAAGCCGATCGGGATGACGAACGGGACCGGCACAACGATCAGGTTCCTGCCGGACTCGGAGATCTTCGAGGAGACGGAGTTTTCGGCCCAGACGCTCGTCCAGAGACTTCGCGAGACCGCGTTTCTGACCAAGGGGCTCCGGATCGGGCTCACAGACGAGCGCGTCGGCGGCACGAGCGTCGAGTTCCAGTACGAGGGCGGGATCAAAGACTTCGTCGCCTACATCAACGAGTCCAAGGACGCGATGCACCGCCACATCGCCTACTTCGAGAACGAGACCGAGGTGGGCCAGGTGGAGGTGGCGATGCAGTGGAACACCTCCTACCAGGAGTCGGTGTTCTCGTTCGCCAACAACATCCACACGGTCGAGGGCGGCACCCACACGCAGGGCTTCCGTTCCGCGCTGACCTCGACGCTGAAGAAGTACGCGCTCGACAAGAACCTGCTCAAGAAGGACGAGGACCTCGAGGGCGAAGATGTGCGCGAGGGCCTCGCGGCCGTGATCTCGGTCAAGCTGACGAACCCGCAGTTCGAGGGGCAGACGAAGTCGAAGCTCGGCAACCCGGGCATCGCCGGCCTCGTGCAGACGACGGTCAACGCCAAGCTCGCGGAGTACCTCGAAGAGAACCCCGCCGACGCGAAGCAGATCGTCAACAAGGCGATCGCCGCCTCGCGCGCCCGCATGGCCGCGCGCAGGGCCCGCGAGGTCAGTCGCAAGAGCGCCCTCTCGGGCGGGGGGCTGCCAGGGAAGCTCGCCGACTGCCAACTCTCGGATCCCGAGCGCTGCGAGCTCTTCATCGTCGAGGGCGACTCGGCGGGCGGCTCGGCCAAGCAGGGCCGCGACCGCAGCTTCCAGGCGATCCTGCCGCTACGTGGCAAGATCATCAACAGCGAGAAGAACCGGATCAACAAGGTCCTCTCGAACGTCGAGATCCAGGCGATCATCACGGCCGCCGGGGCGGGAATCGGGGAGGAGTTCGATCTCGAGAAGCTGCGCTACCACCGGATCATCGTCATGACCGACGCCGACGTCGACGGTTCGCACATCCGCACCTTGATCCTCACCTTTCTGTACCGCCAGATGCCCGAGCTGATCAAGAATGGCCACGTCTACATCGCCGCGGCGCCGCTCTACAAGGTCAAGCTCGGCAGCCAGGAGCTCTATTTCGTCAAGGACTCGCAGCTCGAAGAGATGCTCGCGCGCGAGCGTATCCCGCAGGTCGAGGTCGTCGATCGCAACGGCAACGAGCTGAAGTGGACCGAGACACGGTGGCAGCGGTTCTCCCGGGAGTTCGCCCAGTACGACGGGTACTCGGCACGGCTCCGCGGAGACTTTGGGATCCCCGCCGCGGAGCTGATGTTGAAGCACCGCCTGGTCGAGCACGAGATCGAGGATGCCGCCGGGGTGGCGCGCGCGATCACCGAGATCGCGCCGAACGGGTACGAGCTCTCGATCCTCGACCAGGACGACACCGGGTTTGGCATCCAGGTGGTCGAGACCGAGACGAGCACCTCCCGTCGCGTCACGGTCCCGATCGATCTCTTCGGGTCGCCGATCTACGGGCATGTCCGCAAGGCCTACGGGAAGCTCAAGGAGCTCGTCGGGCTGCCCCCGTTCACTGTGACGGTCGGCAAGGAGCGCGAAATCGCCGAGACGTTCGACGCGCTCCGAACCAAGGTGCTCGACGCGGCGAAGCAGGGGATCCATCTCTCGCGCTTCAAGGGGCTCGGCGAGATGAACGCCGAGCAGCTTTGGGAGACGACGATGGACCCATCCCGACGCCTCCTGATCCGCGTCGACGTCGAGGATGTCCCCACGGCCGATCTCGTCTTCTCGACGTTGATGGGCGACCAGGTCGAGCCACGCCGCTTGTTCATCGAGCAGAACGCGAGGGACGTGAAGTTCCTTGACGTCTAGAGGGCCGCGGATTGTCTGAGACAGAGACCGGCGGCCTCGGCGCTGGCCGGATCGAGCCACGCGAGCTCGAGCAGGAGATGCGCACGAGCTTCCTCGACTATGCGATGTCGGTCATCGTCGCGAGGGCGCTCCCGGACGTGCGCGACGGGCTCAAACCGGTCCACCGCCGGGTGCTCTACTCGATGTGGGCCAACGGCAACCGGCCAGGGCGCCCATACGTCAAGTGCGCAAACATCGTCGGCTACGTGATGGGGAACCATCACCCCCACGGCGACTCGGCGATCTACGACACGCTCGTGAGGCTCGCTCAGCCGTTCTCGTTGCGCTATCCAGTCGTCGACGGTCAGGGCAACTTCGGTTCGATCGACGACGATCCGCCAGCCGCGATGCGGTACACAGAGGCGCGCCTGGCGAAGCTCGCTGAGGAGATGCTCGCCGAGCTCGACTCGAACACGGTCGACTTCGGGCCGAACTACGACGAGTCGAAGCAGGAGCCACTCGTTCTTCCCGCCCGCTTCCCGAACCTGCTCGTCAACGGCTCCGCCGGGATCGCGGTCGGGATGGCGACCAACATGCCGCCACACCATCTCGGCGAGGCGATCGACGCCGTCGTGGCGCTGATCGACGAGCCCGCAGCAAACGTCGAGACGCTGATGCGCCACATCAAGGGGCCGGACTTCCCGACGGGCGCGATCATCGTCGGCCGCACCGGCATCCGCGACGCCTACCGCACGGGCCGCGGCCGCGTGGTGATGCGGGCCCGCGCCCACATCGAGGAGCTCCGCGGCGGCAAGAGCGCGATCATCGTCACGGAGCTCCCCTACGGCGTCCGCAAGGGCGGCGACAACGGGGTGATCAAGAAGATCGCCGATCTCGTGCACGAGAAGGTGATCACCGAGGTCTCGGACATCGCCGATCACAGCGATCGCACCGGCATGCGGATCCAGATCGAGCTCAAGCGCGATGCGGTGCCCCAGGTCGCGCTCAACAAGCTCTTCAAGCACACGGCGCTCCAGAGCACGTTCGGCTACAACGCTGTCGCTCTCGTCGACGGCGTCCCGCGCACGCTCTCGCTGCTCGAGCTGGTTACGCACTACCTGACCTTCCAGCGCGAGATCGTCACGCGCCGGTCGCAGTTCGAGCTCCGCCAGGCAGAGCGGCGAGCCCACATCCTCAGGGGGTACCTGATTGCGCTCGACAACCTCGACGCGGTGATCGCGCTGATCCGTGCGGCTCGCGATACCGAGGACGCCCGGACCCAGCTGATGGAGCGGTTCGAGCTCTCCGAGCTTCAGGCGAGCGCGATCCTCGATCTCCGCCTCGCCCGGCTCACCGGCCTCGCCCGCAAAGAGGTCGAGGACGAGTACGCGGACCTGATGGAGCGGATCGGCGAGCTGAGGGAGCTGCTCGGCGACGAGGCGAAGATCGACGCGCTGATCAAGCAGGAGCTGCTCGAGATCAAAGACGCCTACAGCCGGGGCGACGACCGGCGAACCGAGATCGTCGCTGCCGAGGAGGAGCTCGAGCTCGAAGACATGATCGCCGAGGAGAAGATGGCGATCGCGATCACGCGCTCCGGGTACATCAAGCGTCTCTCGCCAACCTCGTACCGTGAGCAGCGCCGTGGTGGGATCGGCGTGATGGGGATGGACCTCAAGGACGAGGATTACATCGAGCACCTGTTCGTCGCCTCGACGCACGACTACCTGCTCTTCTTCACCTCGGTCGGGAAGGTCTACCGCCTCAAGGTGCACGAGCTCCCGCTCGGCTCGCGTCAGTCGAAGGGCCGCGCGATCGTCAACCTGCTGCCGTTCCGGCAGGGCGAGCAGGTCAGGGCCGTGATCCAGACGCGGAACTTCACTGAAGCCGAGTACCTGCTCTGCGCGACCAAGAACGGCGTCGTCAAGAAGACAAAGCTCGAGGAGTACAACACGCCGCTCAAGGCGGACGGGATCATCGCGATCAAGATGCGCGAGGACGACGAGCTCGTGTCGGTGCGGCACTGCTCCACGCACGACGATGTCCTGCTCGTCTCGCGCAAGGGTCAGGCGATCCGATTCTCGGAGGCCGACGCCCGTGCAATGGGCCGGGCCACCGAAGGCGTTCGCGGCATGACGCTCCGCGCCGGCGACTCGGTAATCACGGCCGAGATCGCCCGCGACGACGCCGACCTCCTCGTGATCACAGAGAACGGCTTCGGCAAGCGCACGCGCGTCTCCGAGTACCCGCGCAAGGGTCGCGGCGGGATGGGCGTCCAGACGGTGAAGCTGACCGAGGCCCGCGGCTACCTGGTCGGCGCGAGAGTCGTGCGCGACGGCTACCAGGTGATGCTGATCTCGAACGGCGGCACGGTGATCAAGATGCCGGTCGAAGACGTGAAGCGCCTCGGGCGCTCGACGCAGGGCGTGATCGTGATGCGGTTGCGCGACGGAGAGACCGTCTCCGCGATCGCACCGGTGATCGACGACGTCGTCGACGGCGAGCCCGCCCTCGACGCCGAGCCTGGCCTCGCCGAACTGGCCGAGGACGGATACCTCGTCGAACCCGAGGACGAAGCGAGCGACGAGAGCGTCGCCGAAGACGACGAGCCGTCCTCGGAATAGCACCCCGTCCGCGGCTTTTCGGCGCCGAGGCTTCGCTTTCGGCAACGGCCACGATATAAGTCGAGCGCGGGAAGTCGAATCGAGCCCGAGGGGGACGTGGTATGGCAGACCGAGATCGCGCTGAGGCCGTTCTGGAGCCGGTCGACCTGGCCGCGAACCTCGACCGGATCGAGCTCTACCTCGGCCAGGTCTGCAGGCTCGCCGGGATCTCGAAGATGCAGCTCGACTACTGGACGAACAAGGCCCAGATCCCGACCAAGGGCAAGAAGCAGCGGATCTACGACCGGGATGCGATCGAGACGGTGATGCTGATCAAGCAGGGCAAGGACAAGGGGATGAGCCTCGCCGCTGCGATCGATGCGGCGGGCCGCTTCCGCGTCGAGCGTACCGCCGCTCTCGACGGCTAGCGCTCGGCTCTATTGGCGAACCGGGTGACGTCGAGCTCGCGCCCTACGGCGTTACGAGCCTGAGGCCTTCGTGCGGTCGCCCTTGGGCAGGAACGACGAGATGATGTCGATCGGCGCCGGGAACACGATCGTGGTCGACTGCGAGGAGCCGAGCTCGAGCAACGTCTGAAGGTAGCGGAGCTGGAGCGCGATCGGATGCTCCTCGATCACGAGGGCTGCGTCCTTGAGCCGTTCGGAGGCCTGGAACTCGCCCTCGGCGTTGATCACCTTCGCGCGCCGCTCGCGTTCGGCTTCGGCCTGGCGGGCCATCGCGCGCTGCATCCCCTGCGGGATCTCGACGTCCTTCACCTCGACGATCGAGACCTTGATCCCCCACGGCGCAGTCTGCTCGTCGATGATCCCCTGCAGGATCGCGTTGATCTTCTCGCGCTCCGAGAGCAGCTCGTCGAGCGAGTGCTGCCCGAGCACCGAGCGCAGCGTCGTCTGCGCGATCTGGGAGGTCGCGACCATGTAGTTCTCGATCTGGACGATCGCCGCTTTCGGGTCGACGATCCGGAAGTACGCGACCGCGTTGACGCGGACCGGGACGTTGTCCTTCGAGATCACCTCTTGGGGCGGGATCTGCAAGGTGATCGTGCGCAGGTCGATCCTGACCATCTTGTCGACGACGGGGATCAGCCAGAAGAGCCCTGGTCCCTTCGGCTCCGGGAAGAGCCTCCCGAAGCGGAAGACGATTGCGCGCTCGTACTCGCGCGCCACCTTGATTGCGGCAATCAGGTAGAGGGCAAAACCGAAGACGATGACGGCGACTACGATGCCGGCGGCGGCCACGCTTCGATCCTACAGCGTGTTCGACCAGCTCTGCGTGCGTCAGACCGGATGGACCCGGAGGGTCAGGCCGTCGAGCGACTCGACCTCGACCCGCTGCCCCTCGGTGAGCGGACCGGGTGCGCGCGCTTTCCACAGCTCGCCGTGAACGAGGACGAGCCCGCTTTCGCGGACGACGCCGCGCATGCCGACGATCTCCTGGGGCCCGACCGCGAGCGGCCGGTGGCGGATCTTGACCGCTTTGGAGACGACGATCGACCACGCGCCGCCGAGGACGACGGTCAGCGTGACGACGAGCGGGATCGAGGTCTGGCCGCTGTTCGCCGGGAAGAGCGTGACCAGGCCGAAGCAGAGCGACACGAGCCCGAAGATCGTCAACGCCCCGTGGGTCGGCACGTGCGTGTCGATCAGGAGCAGCGCGATTCCGAGCACGACGAGCAGGAGCGCTGTCCACGAGAGTGGCAGGACGTAGAGGCCGAACAGGGCGAAGATCATCGATACCGCCCCGACCACCCCCGGCACGATCACCCCGGGATGGAAGATCTCGAATCCGAGCCCTACGACTCCGGCCAGGAAGAACAACGAGACCAGATTCGGGTTGAGCAGCGTCGAGAGCAGGCGGGTGACGAGGCCGGGCGTCGTTCCCACGATCGTCGCGCCTGCGGTGTGGAGCTTCAGGTGGGCGGGGGTCGTCGTGCGACCGTTGATCGTGTTCAAAAGCGCGGGTAGCGAGGGGGAGATCAGGTCGATCACGTGCATCTTCAACGCCTCTGCGTCGGTCAGGTTCGAGGCGACCCGGACTGCCTTGTCGGCCCAGGCGGCATTCCGGCCGTGGCTTCTCGCCAGCCCGCGGAGCGATGCGGCCGCGTCGTTGATCACCTTTCGCCGCAGGTCGCTGCCGATGTTTGCGCCGGTCGAGTCGATCGGCGTCGAGCTGCCGATGTTCGTCTCGGGCGCCATCGCGAGGATGTCCGCGGCCTCGGAGATCCAGACCCCGGCTGATGCGCCGCGGGCGCCGCCGGGTGCGATGTAGACGATCACGGGGGTGCCCGCCTGGCTCAACTCGAGCTCCTTCTGCACGATCTTGCGCATCGACTCCTCGTCCCCGCCCGGTGTGTCGAGGACGATCACGGCCGCCGAGTAGTGATCTCGCTGCGCCGTGTCGAGCTGGCCGTTCAGCCAACTCTGCGTGACCGGGTCGACCTCCTGGACGAAATGGATCGCGAGCACTCGAGGCGTCCCGGCGGCCTTCGGCGCCGTGAACGCTTGCGGTACGGCGATCACCGCGACTAGAGCTGCGAGCACGAGCGAAACCTTCATCGCATGCGAATGGTATTCCTGATCTGCCGCCTGCGGGCCGCGCCTTCCCGCCTGGGTCGAGCGGCGCTCGTACTGCGCCAGGGAGGTGCTCGGCAGCACGGGAAAGGCGGGAGGAAGCGAGGAGGAGCGCTTCGGGCTGCTGTTCTTCGCGGGAGTGCGGAAAGGCTGGTCGGAGGTCGTCTCCCTATCGAGGGCCGGGGCGCGGATAGCTCGTCAACGGGCCTTCGGGCCCGGGGGCTCGCCGAGGTTCGAGACCCAGCGGCCGTAGCTCTGTTCGAGTCGCTCGAGGATCTCGACCAGGAGCTCGAGCCGATCCCGCTCGACGTGACCTGCGTCCGGCCACGGGGCTTGGCCGATGTTGACGCCGATCCCGAGCACGATGTGTTCGCCCGCTTCGGCTAGGATGCCCGCGACCTTGCGACCGTCGAGGAGCACGTCGTTCGGGTCCTTGATCGTCGCGCCTGCACCGATCGCGCCCGCGACCGCCTCGGCGGCGAGGAGCGTGATCTCGGGCCAGCGTGCGACGGGAGGGGGAGGGCGCAAGACGACCGACATCGCGAGGCCAGTCCCGGCCTCGTCGATCCACACCCGGCCGAGGCGGCCGCGGCCGCGCGTCTGGTGCTCGGCAACCGACACCGTGCCGTGGGGGGCCTCCGCTGGGGCCATGCTCTGGGTCGAGGGCGTCTCGAATGCGTGCAGGTAGACGCGGCCGAAGCTGCCGCGGAGCGCGGGCAAGACGAGTTCGGGCACGAGGGCGATGCCTATTAGAGTAGGGCCGTCTTGCAACCCCGCCCCCAGCAGGGCCGTCCAACGGCCGATGGCCGCCAACCGGGAGAGAGTCGCGACGGCCCGCTCGTCTACGAACGGCTCTCCGACCCGATCCTCGTGACGCGGGCCCGGGCGGGCGATCGCCACGCGCTCGCGGCCCTCTGTGAGCGCCACGCGCCGCGGGTCGAGAAGCTGGCGCTCCACCTGCTCCGCGACCCGGAGGACGCGCGCGACGCTGCGCAGGAGTCGCTCGCCAAGCTGGTGGTCAGGATACGGCAGTTCCGCGGCGAGTCGCAGTTCGCGACCTGGCTGCACCGGCTCGTCGTCAACACCTGCAAGGACTACGCGCAGGCCCGTGCCGTGCGCCGTACCGAGCCGCTCGCCGTCGACGAGCGCCCCGCCCGCGACGGTGACCCCGTCGCTTCGGTCACCGGTGCCGAGACACGGCGGGAGCTCGGCCGCTGCCTCGCCGAGCTGCCGAGAGCGCAGGCGACCGTCGTCGCGCTCAAGGACGCGTTCGACCTGGGATTCGCCGAGATCTCCGAGCTCACGGGGCTCCCGGTCGGAACGGCCAAGTGCTACGCCCACCGCGGACGCGCCTCGCTGCGCGAGCGGCTCTCCGCATGAGCGCGCCGCTCGGCCGCGAGGAGATCGAGGCGATCATCCCCCACCGCCACCCGTTCCTCCTTCTCGACGAGGTGCTCGAGCTCGTCCCGGGCGCGCGCGTGAGCGCCCGCAAGACCGTCACCGAAGAGGACTGCGCGGGCCACTTCCCGGGCAATCCGATCATGCCCGGAGTGAAGATGGTCGAGGCGCTCGCGCAGTGTGGCGCGGTCGCAGTCCTCTCCCAACCCGAGAACCGAGGCAAGATCGCGCTGTTCGCGGGAATCGACGGCGTTCGCTTCAAGCGAATCGTTCGCCCGGGGGAGGTGCTCGACCTCGAGTGCGAGGTCGAAGCCGTGCGCGGCCCCGTCGGCAAGGGCAAGGTACGAGCCTCCGTCGGCGGCGCGCTCGCAGTCCGCGGCACGCTGACCTTCGCGGTGGCCCCGGAATGATCGGCAGGACCAACGGCCGGCCGGTCTCGATCACCGGCCTCGGCGTCCACGTCCCCGAGCGGATCGTCACCAACGACGACCTCGCTGCGATCGTCGAGACCTCCGACGAGTGGATCACCGAGCGCACCGGGATCCGCGAGCGCCGGATCGCCGCGGACGACGAGGCGATGTCCGACCTCTCGCTGCCGGCCGCCCGGCAGGCGCTCGAGCAGGCCGGCCTCACGGCCGACGCGATCGACCTGGTGATCGTCGCAACCGTCACTCCGGACATGGCCTTCCCCGCTACCGCGGCGCTCGTAGCCGACCAGCTCGGAGCCCACGACGCCGCGGCCTACGACCTCTCTGCTGGCTGCACCGGCTTCATGTACGCCCTCGCGCAGGCCCACGCGATGATCGCCGCCGGCCTCTCGAAGCGCGCGCTCGTCGTCGGGGGCGACATCCTCTCGCGCGTCCTCGACTGGACAGACCGCTCGACTCTGATTCTGTTCGGGGACGGAGCCGGGGCGGTCGTGCTCGAGCAGGTCAACGAGGGCGGCTTCCTCGGCTTCGAGCTCGGCGCCGACGGCGCCGGCGCCGGCGAGCTCCACTTGCCGGGGAGCGGCTCCCGCATTCCCGCAGAAGGCGAAAAGGAGTTCTTGACGATGAACGGCCGCGAGGTGTTCAAGTTCGCGACCCGGGTGCTCGTGACCTCGGCCGAGGCGATTCTCGAGACCTGCGAGCTGACAGTCGACGATGTCGATGTCTACGTTCCCCATCAGGCGAACGTCCGGATCATCGACCACGCTGTGCGCAAACTAGGCTTCCCCGGTGAGAAGGTGGTCGTGAACGTGGATCGATACGGGAATACTTCGTCGGGCTCGATCCCGCTCGCGCTGGCGGACGCGGTCGCCGACGGCCGTCTGCGGCCCGGAAGCCTCGTTCTGATGACCGGGATGGGCGCCGGCCTCACCTGGGGTTCTGCCCTCATGCACTGGACACTTCCGACGAACGGAGCGAGCTGATGACCAAGATGGCATTCATGTTTCCCGGTCAGGGCTCGTTCGAGCTCGGGATGGGACGCGAGATCGCAGAGAACGATGCGGCCGCGATGGCCGTGTACGAGGAGGGAAGCCTGGCCTCGGGCCTCGACCTGCAGCGGCTCTGCTTCGAGGGCACCACGGAGGAGCTGACCATGACCGAGCTGCAGCAGCCGGCGCTCGTCGCGACGTGCCTCGCGATCAACGCCGCCCTGCGTGCACGCGGGATCGAGCCGGATTACGTCGTCGGCCATTCGGTGGGCGAGTTTTCCGCCCTGGGCGCGGCACGCTCGCTCGGGATCGCCGAGACGATCGCGCTCGTCCGCGAGCGCGGCCTCGCGACCGCGGCAGCCGCCAAGGAACGCCCCGGCTCGATGGCCGCGATCCTCGGGCTCGCCGACGAGGCGGTCGAGGCGCTCTGCCGGAGGATCCACAACGTGTGGCCTGCGAACTACAACTGCCCCGGCCAGCTCGTGATCTCGGGCGAAACGGATGCGGTCGACGAGGTGTGCGACGAGGCCAAGCGCGAAGGCGCGCGGCGCGCGGTCCGGCTCAAGGTCTCGGGCGCCTTCCACTCGCCGCTCGTCGGCCTCGCCGCCGAACGCTTGCGCCCGGCGATCGAGAAGATCGACTTCAAGACGCCGACCTCGCACTTCATGTCGACCGTGACCGCGAAGCTTGAGGACGCCCAGCGTTACCGCACCCTGCTCGTGGAGCAACTGACGGCGCCCGTGAGGTTCACGCAATCCGCGAGCGCGCTGATCGGGCACGGCGTGACGACGTTCGTGGAGGTGGGTCCAGGCAATGTCCTCAGCGGTTTACTGAAGAGGATCGACAGCTCCGTGAAGGCGATCTCGGTCAACGACCTGGCCTCGCTCAACGCGGCAGCGCACGAGCTTGGCTGAGTTTTGCTCCCTCGAAGGGAGAACGGCACTCGTCACCGGTGGCTCCCGGGGGATCGGTCGTGCGATCGCGGCCGAGTTGGCGCGCGCGGGTGCGAGCGTCGTCGTCGGCTACCGATCGGGGACCGAGGAGGCCGAGGCGCTCGCCGCGGAGATCGGTGGGCGAGCTCTCCAGGCCGACGTCTCCTCGGCGGCCGACGCGCAACGCCTGCTCGAGGAGGCCGGCGAGCTCGACATCCTCGTCAACAACGCCGGCCTCACCCGCGACGGGCTGCTCGCGCGCATGTCGGACGGCGACTGGCGCGAGGTAATCGAGACCAACCTCAGCTCGGTCTTCTACACCTGCCGGGCTGTCACCAGGCCGATGATGAAGAAACGGGCCGGGGCGATCGTGAACATCAGCTCGATCGTGGGCCTGCACGGGAACTTCGGGCAGACCAACTACGCTGCCTCCAAGGCCGGGATCATCGGCTTCACGAAGTCGCTCGCCCGCGAGCTCGGCTCGCGGGGCGTCCGCGCCAACGTCGTCGCGCCCGGTTACGTGAAGACACGGCTCACCGAGGAGATCCCCGAGGAGGGCCGTGCGCTGATGCTCGCAAACACCCCGCTCGGCCGTCTCGGCGACCCAGAGGACGTCGCCGGGGCGGTACGGTTCCTCTGCTCGGACGAGGCCTCGTTCATCACGGGCGAGGTGCTGCTCGTGGACGGCGGATTGGGGATCTGATGGGCGAGAGCGGAAACGAGAGACGGCGCGTCGTGGTCACCGGGATCGGTATGGTCACCGCGCTCGGAAATGATGTGGATACGACCTGGGCGCGCCTGCTCGCGGGAGACTGTGGCGCGGAGGAGATCACCCTCTTCGACCATACCGACTACCCCGTTCACTTCGCCTGCGAGCTGAAGGATTTTCAGCCGACGACGTGGATCGACCATAAATCGGCTCGGCGCATGGACCGCTTCGCGCAGATGGTCCTCGCTGCCGCCCGCCAGGCCGAGCGGGACTCCGGCATCGAGATCGCCGCCGACGCCGAGAGGATCGGTGCCTCGATCGCGACCGGCATCGGCGGCCTCCAATCCTTCCAGGACTGCTACGACGTCCTGCTTCACCGCGGCCCCGACCGTGTCAGCCCCTTCTCGATCCCCTCGATCATCCCCAACATGGGTGCTGGCTGGGTCTCGATCGAGCTCGGCACGAAGGGCCCGCTGATGAGCGAGTGCACCGCCTGCGCCGCCTCGAACATGGCGATCGGCGACGCGATGGACGAGATCCGCTCCGGCCGGGTCGACGCGATGATCGCCGGCGGGAGCGAGGCGCCGGTCACGCAGGTGGGCGTCGCCGGCTTCGACGCGATGCGGGCCCTCTCACGCCGCAACGACGATCCGAAGCGGGCGTCTCGGCCCTTCGATGCCGACCGCGACGGGCTCGTGATGGGCGAGGCTGCCGGCGTGATCGTGCTCGAGGAGCTGGGGCGGGCGCAGGCGCGTGGCGCGAAGATCTACGCCGAACTGCTCGGCTACGGGATGTCCGCCGACGCAGCCCACATGACCGAGCCGGATCCGACCGGCCAGAGCCCGGCCCGCGCGATCAGGTCGGCGCTCGCCGATGCCCGTATCGAGCCGACCGAGGTCGGCTACGTCAACGCCCACGCCACCTCGACGCCACTCGGCGACTCCGCTGAGACGAAGGTGATCAGGGTCGCGCTCGGGGAGGAGCACGCGCGTGCGATCCCGATCTCCTCGACCAAGGGAGCGACCGGCCACTGCTTCGGCGCGGCCGGCTCGATCGAGGCGATCTTCACGATTCTCGCCCTGCGCGACCGGGTCGTGCCGCCGACCATCAACCTCGAGACCGCCGATCCCGACTGCGACCTCGACTACGTCCCGAACCACGCGCGCGAGGCGCCGGGCCTCCACACCGCCCTCTCGAACTCGTTCGGCTTCGGCGGCCACAACGCCTCGCTCGTGCTGCGGCGCTTCGACGGTTGAGCGGTTGAGCGCAGCGATCGAGGGCCTCGAGTCCCCCTGCCGGCCGCCGGCCGCGGGTGCGTCCGCGAGCAGGCCTGCGGCCCCGCGCGAGCCGAATCGCGGCTCCCGCGGAGCGCGCGGAGAACCTCGCACGCCGCGCGCGCGACAACTATGTTTCGGCCGCTCTGAGGGGAAACCGGAAGGAGATCTGACGTGGATCGCTGGGTGACATTCGATTGCTACGGGACGCTGATCGACTGGAACGGCGGCATTCGGGCCGAGCTCGAGCGGTTGTTCGGCGGGGGAGAAAATGAGGAGGAGGAAACGCAGATCGAGGCGGCCGGCGTCGGCGGCGAGGAGGCGGAGGAGGCCGCCGGGCCGAGCGATGCCGACCGGAAGAGCGACGAGCTGCTTGCGCGCTACCACGCACTCGAGCGGGAGATCGAGCGCGACGGATCGCTCGCCTATCGCGACGTGATGAGCGAGGCGATGCGCCGGCTCGGCGCGCCCGACAGCGAGCAGGGTGGCCTCGCCGACTCGCTTCCCTCGTGGCAGCCCTTCCCGGAGGTGAGCGGCGCCCTCACCGAGCTTCGCGCGCGCGGCTGGAAGCTCGCGATCCTGTCCAACTCGGACCTCGACCTGATCGAGTCCTCCAAGGCGCTACTCGCCGTGCCGTTCGAGGAGACGGTCGTCGCCTCGCAGATCCACTCCTACAAGCCGGCGCTGATGCACTGGATGGAGTTCTACGGCAGGACGCTCGCCAACAGACGGCGCCACATCCACGTTGCTGCAAGTAGCTACCACGACATCGCGCCCGCGGCCAAGCTCCGGATCCCGAACGTCTGGATCAACCGTCTCGGCGAGCACCCGGAGACGACGCCGACGAGGGAGCTTCCGGATCTGACCGACCTTCCGGACACAGCCGACGAGTTGATGCCCGCCTGAGCGACGCGGCTGCAACCGTTGCCCGGCCGCGCGGGTCTAACATCCAACTCGCCGAGATGACCGAAGCCCGATGACTGAAACCCAGATCGACGTGAAGGTCGAGCAGGTGGAGAGCGCGCCGGCAGAGAGCAACCACCCGAACACCTGCCCGAGCTGCGGGTCGCATTACCGCGACGACGAGCTCGGGGCTGCGCTCTTTGTGTGCGGGCAGTGCGGCCACCACTTCCGCATGCCGGCCCGCGCCCGCATCGAATGGCTCGCCGACCCGGGCTCGTTCGTCGAGGAGGCCGCCGAGATCCGCTCCGCCGACCCGCTCTCGTTCTTCGACCTGCGGCCTTACCGGGAGCGCCTCGCCGAGGCGGAGCTGAACACCGGTCTGACCGACGCGATCATCGTCGGCTCCGCCTCCTTCGACGAGCAGCCGGTCGAGCTCGCCGTGATGGACTTCGCGTTCATGGGCGGCTCGATGGGGAGTGCCGTCGGCGAGAAGTTCGCGCGCGCGTGCGACAGCGCGATCGACGCCGGCAGCCCGCTCCTGCTCGTCTCGAGCTCGGGCGGGGCCCGCATGCAGGAAGGGATTCTCGCGCTGATGCAGCTCCCGAAGACGATCGCCGCGCTCGACGAGCTGCACGAGGCGAGGCTTCCGCTCTTCTCGGTTCTCACCCACCCGACGACCGGAGGGGTGATGGCGAGCTTCGCCTCGCTCGGAGACGTCACGATCGCCGAGCCCGGGGCGCTGCTCGCGTTCGCCGGCCCGCGCGTCGTCCAGGAGCTGACCAAGGAGAAGCTCTCCGAGGACTTCGGCCGCTCCGAGCAGAACCTCCGCTTCGGTCAGATCGACGCCATCGTCCCTCGATCCGAGCAGCGTCCCTACCTGGCGCGGCTCCTCCGGCTTTTTGCCCGGTGAGGCCGAGCGGCGGCTGCGGCAGCGGCTCGCCTGGCTGAAAGGTCTGCCGCTCCTCCACCGCACCGGCGTTTCGGGCGACGAGCAGCGTCTCCAGCGCCAGCTCGACTCGATCTCCCTCGCCGACGCGTCGGAGGACGAAATCTGGGGTTTCGTCGAGCTGGCGCGGCACACCGACCGGCCCTACACGCTCGATTACGTGGCGCGGATGCTCGACGACTGGGTCGAGCTCCACGGTGACCGCGGCCGCGCCGACGACGGCGCGATCGTGGCGGGGCTCGGCAAGCTCGACGGCCAGACGGTCGCGCTGATCGGGCACCAGAAGGGCCGCGACCTCAAGGAGCGGCTCCAGCGCCAGTACGGCATGCCGAGCCCCGAGGGCTACGCGAAGGCGATGCGGGTGATGGAGATTGCCGAGCGGTTCGGCTTCCCGGTGGTCGCGCTGATCGACACGCCGGGCGCCTACCCCGGCGTCGCGGCCGAGCAGCACGGGCAGGGCGGCGCGATCGCCCGTTCGCAGGCGAAGATGCTCGCGCTCACCGTGCCGTCGGTCGCATGCGTGATCGGCGAGGGCGGCTCCGGCGGCGCGCTCGCGCTCGCGGTCGCCGACCAGGTGCTGATGCAGGAGAAGGCGATCTACTCGGTGATCTCGCCGGAGGGCTGCGCGATGATCCTCTGGCGCGACCGCGAGGAGAAGAAGAAGGCCGCCGCCGCGTTCAAGCCCGACGCGTTCCACTGCCTCGAGCTCGGCGTGATCGACGGGATCGTAGCCGAGCCGCGCGGCGGCGCTCAGACCGACCCCGACGCGGCCGCCGCGAGCCTGAAGCGCGCACTGGTCGGTGCGCTCGGCGAGCTCCGGGGCATCTCGCCCGCCGAGTTACGCCGTACGCGCCGCGCCAAGTTTCGCGCCATGGGTGTCTACGCCTGATTTCTTTACAATCCGCGCCGCTCAGAGGCATTTTCTCCACACCATCCACAGGGTTTTCAACCGAGTTTCGACAATCCTGTGAACGGGCAGAAAACACGGTTGGACGCGTACGAGCACAAGCGCGACCGGGCGAGGACACCTGAGCCGTTCGGCAGCGCCGGTGCGAGCGGGAAGCCGATCTTCGTGGTTCAGAAGCATGCCGCCCGCTCGCTCCACTACGACTTCAGGCTGGAGCGCGACGGCGTCCTCGCCTCGTGGGCGGTGCCCAAGGGAGTGCCGCTCGAGGAGGGAGCGAAAGCGCTCGCGGTACACGTTGAGGACCACCCGCTCGCCTACGCGAGCTTCGAAGGGAAGATTCCAAAAGGCTCCTACGGTGGCGGGACGGTCGAGATCTGGGACAGCGGCACCTATGAGCTGCTCGAGGAGAAGCCCGACGGCGGGCTGAAGGTGCGGCTCGCCGGCAGACGGCTGCAGGGGGTGTGGACGCTCGTGCCCGCCCACCTCGACGGCAAGGAGGCCAACTGGCTCCTGATCCACAGTAAGAGCGAAACCGGCGCGGCCGTGCCGGGGCCGACCTACAAGCCGATGCTCGCGACGCTTGCGGCCGAGCTGCCCCCGGCGGGCGAGTGGCTCTACGAGGTGAAATTCGACGGCTACCGGGTGATCGCGTATCTGCGAGGCGGGACCTGCACGATCCGCTCGCGCAACGACAATGACCTCACGGCTCGGTTCGCGAAGATCGCGGGGGCGCTCGAGCGGGCCGTGGACGAGGACGCGGTGCTCGACGGCGAGGTCTGTGCGCTCGACGAGCTCGGCCGGCCGAGCTTCTCGGCCCTGCAGCAGGACTCGGGCCGGCTCGTCTACTACGCCTTCGACTGCCTCGAGCTCGCAGGCGAGCCTCTCGTGAGCCTTCCGATCGAGACGCGGCGCGCGCGCCTGGCCGAGTCGCTCGACCGGCGGAGCGCCACCGTGCTCCTGTCCGAGGCCTTCGACGACGGCGAGGCGCTGCTCTCGGCCGCGAAGGTGCAGGGGCTCGAGGGAGTGATCGCCAAGCGAGCGCGTTCGCCGTATGCCCAGGGCCGGCGGACGCGCGACTGGCTGAAGATCAAAACCCACGGCCGCCAGGAGTTCGTGATCGCCGGGTACACCCGGGGCTCGGGGAGCCGGGCGGGAACCTTCGGCTCGCTCGTCCTCGCCGTCCGCGACGGTGACGAGCTGCGCTACGTCGGCAACGTAGGGACCGGGTTCGACGAACGGGAGATCAAGCGGCTGCTGGGCCTCCTGCGCCCGCTCGAGCGGGCGGCGCCGCCGTTCCGGGAGGCTCCGAAGCTGCCGCGGGTCCGGCGGAGCGAGGTGACCTGGGTCGAGCCGCGTCTCGTGGCCGAGGTCGAGTTCAGCGAGTGGACGCACGACGGCCACGTGCGCCAGCCCTCCTACAAGGGACTGCGTGACGACAAGCCGGCCTCGGAGGTCGGCCGCGAGCGGCCCGCCGCCGACATCATCCGGGTGGGCAAGCGCGAGCTCCGGCTCTCGAATCTGGACAAGCTCTTCTGGCCCGACGAGGGGATCAGCAAGGGCGATCTGATCGACTTCTACCGCCAGGTCGCGCCGGTGCTCGTCCCGCACCTGCGCGGCCGGCCGTTCACGATGCGCCGCTACCCCGACGGGGCGGCAGGGAAGCCGTTCCTCGAGAGCAAAAAGCGGCTCGCGACTGAAGTCGAGACTCCGAGCAAACCCTCCAAATCCCGGGTCGGAAGCCACTTTTTCCAAAAAGACGCCCCTTCCCACATGCCGGGCTGGATCCCCACCTTCCCGCACGAGACGACGACACGGTCGGGTGAGAAGCGGGTGATCAACTACCCGGTCGTAAACGACGAGCTCGCCCTGCTCTGGATGGTGAACATGGGCTGCATCGACATGAACCCGTGGTACTCGCGGATCGACAAGCCTGACCGGCCCGACTTCGTGCTGTTCGATCTCGACCCCACCCCGGAGGTGCCGTGGAGCCAGACGGTGGAAGTGGCCCTGATCCTGAAGGGCTTGCTGGACGGGATTGGACTCGCCTCGTTCCCAAAGACCTCGGGCGGCAAGGGTTTCCACGTTCTCGTCCCCCTGGACCGGCGCTCCACCTACGACGACACGCGGGCCTTCTCCGAGCATGTAGCCGGGGTGATCGCGCGGGCCTACCCGGCGCTGGCGACCACGCAGTGGGCGAAATCGAAGCGGCGGGGCGTGCTGATCGACGCGAACCAGAACGGAATCGGGAAGACGATCGCCTCGGCCTACTCGGTGCGCCCGCATCCGGGCGCGCCCGTGTCGACGCCGCTTGCCTGGGAGGAGGTCGACGTCCGGCTCGACCCGGCCGAGTTCACGATGGGCACGGTGCTCGGCCGGGTGGCAGAACAGGGCGACCTCTTCGCGGCTGTGCTCTCGACGCGGCAGTCGCTCGGGAAGGCGCTCGCGCGTCTCTGAGGCGGGTGCGACGCGCGGCACGGCCGAGCTGGGCGGGGCACTCCTCCCTCGCCGCCCTCACCTGCGCGAGCTCGTCAGCCGCTCGAGCAGCGTGCGCGCCCCGGCCTTGTCGAGCAGCTCGTTCAGGTTGCCGCACTTCGGGCTCTGGACGCACGAGGGGCAGCCGTCGTGGCAGGAGCAGGCGGCAACCATCGCCGCGGTGTCGTCGACCCAGCCCTCGAACTGCTCGAAGCCGCGCTCGGTGATCCCGACCCCGCCAGGGTGGCCGTCGTAGACGAAGACGGTCGGGCGGCCGGTGTCGGCGTGCAGGTTCGTCGAGAGCCCGCCGATGTCCCAGCGGTCGCACATCGCGAACAGCGGCAACATCGCGATCAGCGCGTGCTCGGCGGCGTGGAGCGTGCCGAGGAGCTTCGGCATCGCCTCCAGATCACGCAGCTGCTCGGGCTCGGGGCAGAACCAGATCGCCTCGGTGGCGAAGGTCTGCGGCGGGCAGACGAGCGGGACGAGCTCGATCCGCTCCTGCGAGGCGATCGTCTTGCGCTCGTAGCCGATCACCACGTCGGTCACCTCCACCTCGCCGAAGGCGAGGCCGAGGCCGAGCCGGCGCTCCTCGCGCAGGATGCCGAGGATGGTCGTATCGGTGTCCTTTTTCGGCTGGGTGTACCAATCGCCGCCGAACGGCTCGACGAACGCGTGGAGGGTCTTCTCGCTCAGCTCGCCGACCAGGTAGGGCTCGCCGCGGTGGAGGTAGACGGCACCCTCGTGTACGGTCTGGTAGGCGCGGGAGCGCTCGACGGTCCCGAGCACGAGCCCGGTCGAGGTGTCGACGACCGTGAACGAGTCTCCGTCGGCCGAGCGGAGCGGGACGCGGGCGGCGGGTGTCGTCGTCCCGGCCCAGACATAGCCACGCGGCGTGTGCTTCAACTCGGTGTCGCGAGCGGCGGCCAGGAGCGCCTCCGGGCCAAGGATCTCGGCGTCTGAGTCGTCGATCGGCGCCTCGTAGGCCGCGGCCTGCACGTGTCCTGCGAGGACACGGGGGTTCGCATGGTCGAGGATCGCCGCCTCGACCCGGCGCCCGAGGAGCTTGTCCGGCTCGCGCATGAAGTACTGGTCGAGTGCGTCTTCGGTCGCGACGAGGACGGCCAGCCCGTGGCCGCGGCGTCCCGCTCGACCCCATTGCTGGCGAAGGGAGGCCACCGTGCCGGGAAAGCCGACCGAGATCACCGCGTCTAGCAGGCCGATGTCGATCCCGAGCTCGAGCGCGTCGGTCGAGGAGACGCCGAGCAGCTCGCCCGCGGCGAGGCGGCGCTCGATCTCGCGCCGCTGCACGGCGGTGTAACCGGCGCGGTAGGGCGAGAGCCTCGAGTCGTCGCCGAGCCGCTCGGCGGTGAAGCGGTGGATCAACTCGGCCGCCTTGCGGCTCTTCGCGAAGGTGAGGGTGCGCAGGCCACGTTCGACGAAGCCGGCCTGGAGCTTCGCGGCCTCGGCGAGCGCCGACCCGCGGAGGCCGAGCTCTGCGTCGAGCAGCGGTGGGTTCCAGAGGATCACGGTGCGCTCGGCCCGAGGCGCGGCGTCGCCGCCGATCACCCTCACCGGCGTCCCGAGCAGCGCCTCGCCGAGCTCACGCGGGTTGGCGATCGTCGCCGTCGCGAGCAGGAACTGTGGCTCGGAGCCGTAGATGCGCGCAATCCGGCGCAGGCGCCGAAGAACGTTCCCGACGTGCGAGCCGAACACGCCGCGGTAGACGTGCGCCTCGTCGACAACGACGTAGCGGAGGTTCGCGAGCACCTCGCCCCAGCGCTCGTGGTTGGGCAGCAGGCCGATATGGACCATGTCGGGGTTGGTCAGGATGGCGTTCGACCACTTGCGGATCTGCCAACGCTGCTCGGTCGGGGTGTCGCCGTCGTAGATCGCGGGGCGCAGGCGCGGCACGCCCAGCGCCTTCAGCGCCCGGAACTGGTCCTGGGCGAGTGCCTTGGTCGGGTAGAGGTAGAGGACGCGATTCTTCGGCGTGCGCACGAGCGAGTCGAGCACCGGGAGGTTGAACGCGAGCGTCTTTCCCGATGCGGTGCCGGTCGTGACGACGAGGTGCTCGCCGCGAACGGCGGCCTCCCAGGCCTCGCGCTGGTGAACGTAGAGGTCCGCGACGCCGATAGCGTCGCGGACTCTCGGGTCGAGGTCGGGTGGGAGAGGAGCGGTTCGCGCCGGGCGGGCGGGCTCCTCGCGCCGGTGCGCCAGCTCCTCGCCGATCAGCAACTCGTCCGCTGAACAGGCAATGCGCTGGCTGTCTCCCCGAGAGATCAGAGCCTGAGGAGGATACGCAGCCGGCCTCCGTAGGTGGCACGGGCCGGCCATGCTGGCGGGCACAGCGATCCATCCACCAATTCGGCCTCCGAGACCGTCGGCACGAGCGTCGGCCACGATCATCCCTCCCGAAGCCGGTAGCGTTCCCTGACCGGGGTGCCCCGAGCCGGGGCTGAGATCACACCCGTCGAACCTGATCCGGGTCATGCCGGCGAAGGGAGGGTCGTGCAAGTTCCGCGAGCTCTGACGATTGCGACCTCCGACAGCGGCGGTGCCGCCGGCATCCAGGCCGACCTGAAGGCCTTTGCTGCCGCCGGTGCCTACGGGATGTCGGTGCTCGTTGCGCTCACGGCGCAGAACACCGCGGCGGTGACCGCGATCCACGAGCTGCCGCCCGAGTTCGTCGTCGCGCAGCTCGACGCGGTCTTCTCCGACATCGGGGTCGACGCGGCGAAGACGGGGATGCTCTTCTCGAGCCGGCTGATCGAGACGGTCGCGGACTATCTCGAGGGGCATCCCGTTCCGCTCGTCGTCGACCCGGTGATGGTGGCGAGCTCGGGGGCGAAGCTCCTCAGAGACGACGCGGTCGAGACGCTCGTCGCACGGCTCTTCCCGCTTGCCACGGTCGTGACGCCGAATCTGCCCGAGGCGGTGGCACTGGCCGGGTTCGAGGGCCGCCGGGCCGATCTCGCCGAAGCGCTGCACGAGCTCGGCGCGGCCGCGGTGCTCGTCACGGGCGGTCACGGGGAGCGCTCTGTCGACCACCTGTTCGACGGGGAGCGCCATCTCGAGATCCCCGTCGAGTGGCACGAGATCGCGGCCACCCACGGCGCCGGCTGCACCCATTCGGCCTCGCTCGCGGCGCTGCTCGCATCGGGGCAGCCGCTCGAGGAGGCCGCCCGGGGCGCCGCGTCCGCCGCCTCCGCCGCCGTCCGCCACGGCCTGCCCGGGCTCGGCGCCGGCGACGGTCC
>DATKRX010000140.1:0-4932 GCA_035531915.1 Gaiellaceae bacterium
CCGCCGCAGCTCCAAGTTCTTCCGCAACACCGGCAGGAACGCCGCGAAGTCGTTGTTGCGCCGCGCGTCGACCCACACCGGTAGCGCAAGCGACGATGACCTCGAGATCGCGGCGCGCAGCTCTGCCGGCACCTTCCGCGCCTTCTCCCAGTCCCCCCGAGTCACCCGGACGAGGCTGGCCTCGAACGAGTCGTACGCGTGACCGGCCTCGAACGACGCGAGCTCCTCGAGCAGCCGCCCGATCTCCGGGGAGGTGAACTTCTCGTGCGTGACCCGTTTCAGCGTCGCCAACTGCTCCGCCCTGACCGCCGCCCCGCGGCGCGGCATCATCACCTGCTGATCCCAGCCGAGCAGCTCGGCGGCACGGCGGAGATCGTCGATCTCGGCCAACCGAAGGCGAAGATCCTCGAACGCCGCACTCACGTCAGCTCACGGTACCCCACGCGAAGCTGACGCCGCCCCGGGTCGGTTGTTCTGAAGGAGGAATATCGCTTGCACATGGGCTGGAATCGACGGTAAACAGTGCGAGATACTGACGCGGCGGAGGCGATGCTCAAACGGGCGCCGGATTCAGACCCCGTCCGACACCCTGGTCACGAGCATCGATATGACGAGGGGGAGTTTCGTCCTCGGAACTCCCCCTCCTCCTCCGCGGCGCGAAGTCGCCGTCCCGCTCTCGCGACGATCTCGGGCGGGGCCGGGTGGCTACCCGACTCGTCTTGGTCGACGTCGGGGCGAGCCCGGAAACGCCGCCAACTCGGTCAGCACGGTCATCCGGTGATGGGCCGCCGCCTTGGTGATCTCGGGGCGGCAGCGCTTGGCGAGCTCGGTGAGTGAGTCGGACGGATGTTTGATCCGCAAGGCTGCGATCTCCTGGAGCTTGGTCGGGAGCGTTTCGAGGTCGAGCGCGCGGATCACCTCCAGTTGCCTCTGAGCTGCGTTGACGGTCCGCTTCACGTTCGCCTCGTCGGCGTTCGCGAGGCGGTTTGCTTGCGACCGGACGGCGGCGACGACTGCGTGCTCGTCCAGGCGGAGGGCCGTCTCGCCGGCTCCCGCGAACGCCAGGAGATCGGCGATCGTCTCCCCCGACTTGGCGTAGGCGGCAGCGTGGGTCTTGCGCTCGATCGTGTTCAGCTCGATGCCCTCCCTGGCGGCGATCGCCGAGAGGAGCTCCGCGCCTTCTCGGTCGGTTGCTCGCAGCTCCAGATGCGGGTTTCGGGGCCCCGAGAGCGAGCCTGCTCCCAGGAGGGCCCCTCTCAGGTAAGCGCCGCGGCAGCACGAGCGGCCGACCACGCGCTTGGGCGGCTGACTGAGCGGAGCGCCCCCGGCCGAAAGGACGCCCGCTTCGCGGAGCGCATCGGCGGCCTGTTCGTCCACCTCGACATGAAGCTGGTAGCGGGTCGCCTGGTCGAAGGCGCGCCGGCGGTAGGTGCGGATCTCCGACCGGGCGCCCAGGTCGCGGAGCAGGGTGAACGCACGGCGGGCCGCCGCGGCGCTCGCGAGGTCGAGGTGGACAGAGAGCTCACGGTGGCCGCGCAGATGCCAGGCGCCCGCGGCGTGGCAGAGGGCCGAGAGCTCGGCGAGGCGGCAGCAGCGGCGGCTGGGCGCGATCGAGGCGAGCTCGTCGCGCAGGTCGTCAGAGAACGACACGCTCGAGCGCCAGCTGGCGTCGCTTGTACTCGATCCCGAGCGACCCGTATGAGCCGATGCCGTTCGAGGCCACCACGCGGTGGCATGGAACAAACGGGCTGAGGCGGTTTCGGGCGCAGAACGTCCCCGCCGCTCTGGCGGCCCCCGGGCATCCGGCGAGCGCGGCAAGCTCGCCGTAGGTGACGACCTCGCCGCGAGGAACGCCGCGGAGCACACGGGCGCACGCGCCGTAGAACCCGTCGTCGTAGTCGAGCTCCACGTCGGCGAAGTCGTCGGGCTCACCCGCAAAGAACGCCGTGAGCCGGACGGCGAGAGGTGCTACCGCCCTTGCCTCGAGCGGCGAGGCGGCGGGATGCGGGAGCTCTGACCAGAGCACGCGCGAGCCTTCGAGCCACAGCTCCCCCACGCCGAAGCCCGGGGCGTGATAACGAACCAGCGTCGGCTTCACCACTCGATGTTGTAGCGTCGGGGGCGATGGCCCGCCGCAGCCTGATGCGCACCTACGCGCCGCTTCTCGGGTACGTGTACGTCCCGCTCGGCCTCGTCGCGCTCGCGCTCGGCAGCACACATCCGCACACCGCGAGCGCGCTGTTCGTCGGCGCCGCGTTCGCGTTCCTCTGGTTTCTCGGCAGCCTCCATGCTCGCATCATCCGCTACGACCCGGAAGGATTCTTCGCGAGCATCGTCGTGCTCGGCGGCGCCGCTCTGCTCGCCCTCCAGGCGGCCGCGCTCGCCGCGCGAAACACCGAGGTCGCCGCACCAAGCGCCGCCTGCGCCGCGACGGTGATCATCGGCTCGTCCCTCGCCGCCCTCAACGCCCGCAAGGTGAAGCCCTGGTTCGGCCGCATCGGGATCGCTGGCGGGATCGCGGTGCTGCTCGTCGGCGTCTCCGAGGCGGCGGCCAACTGGACGTTCGTCGGCTCGACGTTCTGGGCCTCCTCGCTCGGCTTCATGATCTGGGTCCTGACCACCGCGACCTACCTCGTCCGTAGCTGATGAGCACGCACGGGCTCCTCAGGGCGCCACCTGCCCGCAACGAGCCGGTGCGCGGGTTCGGGCCGGGCAGCCCGGAGCGCGCCTCGCTCCAGGTGCGGCTCCAGCAGATGCACGGCGAGCGGATCGACGCGCCGCTCGTGATCGGCGGCAAGGACGTCACGACGGGCAACACGCGCTCCGCGGTAGAGCCCCACGACCGCGAGCACGTGCTCGCGGATGTCCAGCAGGGCGGCGCTGCTGAGGTGCAGCAGGCGGTCGCGGCCGCCGGGAAGGCTTGGAAGGATTGGTCGCGTTGGCCGTGGGAGGAGCGCGCCTCGGTGTTCCTGCGGGCAGCGGAGTTGCTCGCCGGCCCGTGGCGCGACACGCTCGACGCGGCCACGATGCTCGGCCAGTCGAAGACGGCGCACCAGGCCGAGATCGACGCGGCCTGCGAGCTCGTCGACTTCCTCCGCTTCAACGTCGAGTTCATGACCCGGATCTACTCGGAGCAGCCGCTCTCCGGGCCGGGTGTGTGGAACCGGATCGAGTACCGCCCGCTCGAGGGTTTCGTATTCGCGGTCTCGCCCTTCAACTTCACCGCGATTGCCGGGAACCTGCCGACCTCGGCGGCCCTGATGGGGAACGTCGTGCTCTGGAAGCCGGCCTCCACGGCGATGCTGAGCGCGCACTATCTGATGCGGCTGTGGCAGGCGGCGGGCCTGCCGGACGGCGTGATCAACCTCGTCTACGGCTCGGGCGCCGAGATCGGCGAGGCGGCGCTCGCAAGCCCGGAGCTCGCCGGGATCCACTTCACGGGCTCGACCCGCGTCTTCAACGGGATGTGGAAGACAGTCGCCGACAACATGGGCCGATATCGGAACTACCCGAGGATCGTCGGGGAGACCGGCGGCAAGGACTTCATCGTCGCCCATCCTTCGGCGGACGTGAACGCCCTCGCAGCGGCCGTCGTGCGCGGGTCATTCGAGTACCAGGGGCAGAAATGCTCGGCCTCCTCGCGCGTGTACGCGCCCTCGAACCTGTGGCCGGCGCTGCGCGAGCGGCTCGCCGAGGAGGTCGCGACGATCAAGATGGGCGACGTCGCCGACTTCGGGAACTTCATGGGGGCGGTGATCGACGCGAGCTCGTTCGCGACCCAGAAGGAGGCGATCGAGGAGGCGCGTGCTCACCCGAACACGGAGATCGTGGTCGGCGGCGGTTACGACGACTCGAAGGGCTTCTTCGTGGAGCCGACGGTGATCGAGACCCGTGACGCCGATTTCCGCCTGCTCCGCGACGAGCTCTTCGGGCCGGTCGTCACGACCTACGTCTACGACGAGAAGCGGTGGGGCGAGACCCTCGACCTGATCGACTCGACCGCGCCATACGGGCTGACCGGAGCCGTCTTCTCCGAGGACCGCGCAGCCGTCCGAGAAGCGTCCGAGCGGCTCCGCTACGCCGCGGGCAACTTCTACGTCAACGACAAGCCGACTGGCGCCGTCGTCGGCCAGCAGCCCTTCGGCGGTGCCCGCGCCTCGGGCACCAACGACAAGGCCGGCTCGATCTGGAACCTGATCCGCTGGGTCAGCCCGAGGACGATCAAGGACACGTTCGTCTCCGCCGACGACTACCGCTATCCGTTCCTGAAGGAATAGTGGCGCATCACATCCGGCGTGACGGACGCTCGAGCGGAACAACTGGCGTAGAACCGGCCTCGCCAAGGCCGAGGCGCCGCCCGCTCGAGCAAGCCAACGGCCGGGCGGTCATCTGTGTGCGGTTCGTTACACTCGGCTGATGCTGAGAGGCCTCTGGAGCCGATTCACGGGCCGTCGGGCAGAGGCTGCGCAGGAGCACGAGGTTGAACGCGAGCAGATGACTGGCTCCGAGCGCCGCAAAGACAACGAGAGCCTTGAGGACAGACAGGCCGACCTCGAGACCCAGGCCCGGTTCGGAGGCAGCGACCCCACACGGCTCCTGCCCGACGACAGACCGGAGCACCACTGACTGTCATGAAGGGAGCCTCCTCGGTGGCACGCTCTGCGTGTTATCGAAGAGCGACCGTGAAGGCGGCCCTTTCGTATGTTGCATGCCGGTTTGGATCTGAGTCGGAAGCGTTTGGGCTATTGCTTGCTTGATGAGGTCGGTGAGCGTCTCGAGGTTGGGAAGGTAACTCTCGCGGCGGCCGCTCTGTGCCACCCCGTGCGTCGCCGCACACAGCGGCTCGCCGACCGGCGCTTCAAGCGCGGCCGCTACGACGCCGAGGCCACGGTTGCCGCATTCTCCGGACGCCTCCGTGACGCCGTCGAGCTC
>DATKRX010000141.1:0-2572 GCA_035531915.1 Gaiellaceae bacterium
ACCGGCAAGATCGTGGTCAACGATCTGTACGGGGCCCAGGTCGCCGGGCTCTCGGTCGCTCCGTCGATGATCGAGAACCAGATCTCCGGCAACCTGATCATGGGCACGAGCCGGGCGCTGTTCGAGGAGGTCGCGTTCAGCAAGACGAACGTGACCAGCCTCGACTGGGTCACCTATCCGATCCTGCGCTTCGCCGATCACCCGAACGTGCACTACCTGGTCGTGCAGAGGACCGATCTCCAGCCGACCGGTTCCGGCGAGCCGCCGCAGGCGTCGGTGGCAGCGGCGATCGCGAACGCGTTCTTCGACGCGACCGGTGTACGCCTGTACGAGGCGCCGATGACGGCGGCGCGGAATCGCGCAGCGCTCAAGGCCGCGGGCGTCGCGTAACCTCGAGCGGTTGAACCTGAAGGTACGGGGATCGGGCCCGGAGACGGGCCCGATCTCGTACCGGCGCCGGAAACGTGCGCTCTAGACTCGCGGGGTGGAGGGGAGCGCATTCGCGGGCGAGGGCTTCGACGCGGAGCTGCTGCCCGTCGAGGAGCTCGCCGACTGCGCGGCGTCGGTGCTCGCGGGCGACGGAAAGCGGATCCTCTCCTACGGCTCGGGGGCCGGCTACACGCCTCTGCGCGAGCTGATCGCCGAGTGGTTCGGCGTCCATCCCCGCCGTGTGCTTGTGACCAACGGGTCGCTTCAGGGCCTCGGCCTCCTCGCGAGGCAGCTCGGGCCTGGGCGGCCCGTGGTTGCCGAGTATCCCGTCAACGCGCGGATGGAGCGAACGCTCCTCGACGCCGGCGCCGTGCTGACGAGCGTGGAGATCGACAGCGCCGGCCTGAACGTCGGCGAGCTGGCGCAGCAGCTCGCCGAATACCGGAGACCCGCGCTCGTCTACACGATCCCGAGCTTCCACGATCCGACCGGATACACGATGGCAGCCGATCGCCGGCGGTCGCTCGTCGAGCTCGTGCGGGCCCACAACGCGCGCGAGACGGACGGCATCGTCCTCGTCGAGGACGATGCCTACGGCCTCACCCGCTTCGAGGGCGAGCGCCTACCGGCGCTGTTCGATCTCTCGGCAAAGACCAGCATCTACAGCTCGTCGTTCTCGACCACGATCGCGCCGGGTCTGCGGGTCGGGTGGCTCGTCCTTCCCGAGGGGCTCGCTCTACGGCTGGCCGAAATCGCGACCGCGACCTACATCACTCCCGCGCTGCTCGGGCAGGCAACTGCGTACGAGTTCATCCGTCGCGGCAGCTTCGAACCCCACCTGACCCGGCTCCGCGACAGCCTGAAGCTTCGGCGGGACGCCCTGCTCGACGCGCTCGCCCAGCACTTCCCCGACAGCGCCTGCTCGCGCCCGCAAGGCGGCTTCTTCGTCTGGCTGGAGCTTCCGGCGGGAACCGACAGCCGCGTCTTTCTCGAGCGTGCACAGCTGAACTCCGCCGTCCCCGGGACAGCCTTCGCGTCGACCGCGAACGCGCTCCGCCTCTCGTACGCCGCCGGCTCGCCCGAGGAGCTGGCGGCCGGGGTCGAGCGGCTCGCCGCCGCCCGGGCCGAGCAGGCCGCTCAGGTGACGACGATGAAGTAGGTCTTCTTGCCGACGAAGGTTCCGTAGTAGAACCACTGGCCGGTCTTGAGGTCGATCGTGACCGATTTCGTGCCCGTGAACGTGGTGCCGGTCACCGTCGTCGCGGCCTTCTTGGTCTCCTGGACCGTGAAGCCGCTCTTCTTCGATGCGTCCGTGATCTTGAAGGTGTATCGGCCGGCGAGCAGCGAGGTGACGTTCTTCCCGTTGCGCTTCAACGTGAGGGCGCCGTCAGCGTTGACTGCGCCGATCAGGCGACCTCGGAAGGAAACGGCAGCCGTGTGCGGCGGGCCGCTCGCGGTCGGCTTCGTGCTCGACGGAGGCTGACCCGTCTGGCCAGGCGTGGTGGTCGTCGTCGCGGGCACGGTCGTGCTCGTCGCGCCCGAGCCCGGAGTTCCGAACACGTCGTGGAGTGTCGTTGGGTTCAGATCGTCCTGGTAGGTGTAGGACGAGGCGGTCTGGAAGGTCGCGGTCCAGGTCGCCTGGATCGCGGTGCCGGCCGAGAGGTTGACCCCGGGGCCGAACAGATGGAAGGTGTGCGGGTTGCCCAGGTCGTCGAGGCCGTTGTTGTTCAGCGCGATCGTGTAGGTGCCGGCGGGAATCACGGTGCCGGGCGGGTTCGGCGCCCCGATTCGCGTTCCGTCGGCGAAGGTCAGGTAGATGTTGCCGTCGGCGTCGAACCCGGCATCGAGGTTCTGCGACACCGCGGCCCGCCCGGCCCGAGTACTGATCGAGCCGCCCAGTCCTGCCGAAACCAGGATCAGCGCAGTGGCGAACGCAACGAGCCGATGACGAACTGACAGACTGCACCTCCGGCACCCAGGCGAGGCCGACTTTCGCTTCACTATACGGAAGGGAAGCTGGCGCGGTTTGCCCGGAGCAGGGCCGCGGCGGCCGTGATCGAGCTGCGAAGCTCTCCGCGGGGACTACGCAACCTGCTCGGTGCTCGAGGTCTGGCGCGATCCGGCGATCAGGAAGCGCCTTCGG
>DATKRX010000142.1:0-13051 GCA_035531915.1 Gaiellaceae bacterium
TCGACGACCGTCGCGAGCCGTCGCCGGCGCCCCCCACGTTCGGAGGGCGAAACCGCGCGCCAGGCGGTGTAGGCGGCCTTCGCGCGGCCGACGGCGGCCTCTGCCTGCTCGGCCCCGGCGCATTCGAGCTCGGCGATCGGCTGCTCCGAGGGAGGGTTGATCACGACAAGGCTCATGAGCGCTGATCCAACACGATCCGCGCGCCTTATTCATTGGCCGGCTTTCCCTCGAGCCAACCGCCGGCACCGTCTGGTGGCAGGACCGGATCGCAGTGCGAGGCAAGACAGGAAGGAACGACGATGCTGATCCTCCTACTGCTGTGCGCGGCCCCGTTGATCGCCCTTCCCGTCGGCGTGAGCCACGCTCAAAGCCGGCAACGCCTCCTGTCGGGTGCGATTCGAGCCTCCGCGGGCAACTGTCCGAGCAGCTGGACCTGCGGCGATGTCGGTCATCCCGCGAAACCGGGATCGCAGAGCGCGCACATCGGCACGTTCAGCATCACAAGCGAGAGCCAGGACATCTACGGCGCCTCGGACCAGTTCCACTACGTCTGGAAGAAGACGCCGGTAGACACGCAGCTCACGGCGCGGATCGTTTCGCAAGGCGCGAGCGACGGCACGGCAAAGGCCGGGCTGATGCTGCGCACCGGCACGAGCGCCTCTGCGCCCCACTACGCGACCCTCGAGGAGCCGACGGGAAACGTGCGCAAGCAGGGCGCCGTCTTCGTGCAGTGGCGCGCGCCGGGCGGCGCTTTCGCCTACGACCAGACCTACGTCGCGTCAGGGGCGCCGATCTATCTCGAGCTCACGCGCCAGGGCACGTCGTTCTCGGCCTTGACCTCGCGAGACGGCAAGACCTGGAAGCTCGTCCCCGGAAGCATGATGACGCTCGCGGTGAAAGGCGCGCTCTGGGGCGGCTTCGCAGTCACCTCTCACTCGACCACGACTGCGAGCACAGCCGTGTTCGACCACATCCATGTCAGCGGGTAGGGCGCCGGTCTGCGCGGTAGGCGGCGGCCTCCTTGACAAGCCCCTCGAACAGACGTGCATCCTCGCCGGCCTCGGGATGCCAGAGAACGCCGAGGGCGAAGCGGCGCGAGGGATCCTCGAGTGCCTCGACGGTGCCGTCATCGTCCTGGGCGGCGACGCGGAGGCCTTCTCCGAGTCGGCCGAAGCCCTGGTGGTGGTGCGACTTCACTGGGACGCGTCCGCCGATCAGCCCGGCAAGACGGGTGCCCTCGGCGACCGTGACCTCGTGGTCTGCAAACGTGCCGGCAACCTGTTTGTGGCGGTCCGTCCCGACCACGTCGGGAATGTGCTGGACGAGGTCACCCCCGAGCGCCACGTTGAGGATCTGGGAGCCGCGGCAGATCGCGAGCACCGGTAGGTCGCGCTCGAGCGCCGCGTCGAGGAGTGCGAGCTCGGCCGAGTCCCGCTCCGGTGCCACCCCGGTCGTCTCGGGGTGCGCCTCCTGGCCGTACAGATCGGGCCCGAGGTCGGAGCCGCCGGAGAAGATCAGGCCGTCCACCGCGTCGAGCGTCTCGGTGATCCCCTCGAGCGAGGGCGGCACGAGCAGTGGTCGCCCGCCCGCCCGCTCGACCGCCCGCACGTAATCGGCCGGCACGAGCGCAGTCTCGAGCTGCCACACCCCCCACGAGGCGGGCGTGATGTAGGTGGTGATACCGACGACGGGCCTAGCCACGCTCGAACAGCCTCTCCCGCTCCCAGCAGGTGACCACCTGGTCGAAGAGCCGCTGCTCTGTACGCCCGTAGTTCACGTAGCGATCGACGAACTCCTCGCCGAGCGCGGCGCGCGCGACCGTCCCGGCCTCGAGCGCCGTGATCGCGTCGCGAAGCGTGGACGGGAACCGCGCCGCGTCCGACTCGTAGGCATGCCCCTCGAGCGCCGCCGGCAGCTCGAGGCCGTGCTCGATCCCGTGCCGCCCCGCGGCGATCAGCGCCGCGCACGCCGGATACGGATTCACGTCGCCGCCCGGGATCCGCGTCTCCATGCGCTGCGAGGAGCCCTGCCCGACGGCCGCACGCCCGTTGTCTCGCCCCCACGCGGACTTCGTCGGCGCCCAGCGGCGGCGTAGCGCTTGTAAAAGTTGATGGTGGGCGCTAGGAAGAGCGCGAACTCCTTCGCGCAGGCGATCGAGCCGGCGAGGAACCTGTCGAAGAGCTTGCTCTCCCCCGCAAAGTCGTTCGCGCCGTCGGGCCACAGGCTCATTAGTTGAGCCCCGCGCTGTAGAGCGTGAGCGTCCCGGACAGGATTGAGATGATCGTGAACGAGATAGCGAAGTTCGAGAAACCGGACCTTCCGCGCCGCAGCTCTTGTGCGTAACCGAGCGCATGCAGGACATTGCGATCCTTGTCGTGCATCTGGTCGGTCAATGCTCCTCCCGTGTTGAGACGTCGAGCGATTCTGACCTGCTTTTCTCGCGTTCGCAAAATGTCCCGCTGCGGCCGGATGGAGCAACAACGTGGCCCACAGTTCGAAACGAAGCGGTGAACGACCCTTGCCGCGCGCCTGAGCAGAGCGCACACTGCCTGCGGGGCTGACGAGCCCCGAGCGTTCGAGGCTCGCGGGGCAAGGCCGGGCGACAAGGAGTAAGTCCCCCGGTCGCGGGGCGAGGAGGGGTCTGTGATCCGGGCCTCTCCTCATGCGTCCGGGCGCACCGATCCGGTGGTGTGGCATGCGCGCTACGACCGTAGGACACGTCGAGCTCGGGGGAAGCCACTCCCCGGACTTTCTTCTTCGCCCGGCGCTGGCCCGGGAGGGGCGCGCACACGATCCCGTTTCGAGCAGGCGTTGCAGACGGCAGGAAGGGCCGGGAGGGCGGGGCGTCCTGCTCGCAGCGTCTATCTCGTCGGCTGACCACACGGCGTCCGTAGGCTGCGCGGGCATGCGCGAGCTGGCGATCGAAGCCGAATGCCTCGTACGGGAGTTCAAGAAGGGGCCGAGAGCGATCGACGGAATCGACCTCGCAGTCGGCACCGGGGAGATCTACGGCTTCCTCGGCCCCAACGGCGCAGGTAAGTCGACGACCGTGCACATCCTGACGACGCTGCTGCCGCCAACCGCCGGGACGGCACGCGTCGCAGGGTTCGATGTCACAAGGGAAGGCGCCGAGGTGCGGATGCAGATCGGAGCGGCGCTGCAGGAGGCCGCCCTCGACCCGCTCCTGACCGGGCGCGAGCACCTGCGGCTCCAGGCGACCCTCCAAGCCCTGCCGCGCGCCGATCGCGCCGCCCGCGGCGACGAGCTGCTCGCGCGCGTCGGGTTGACCGAGGCCGCCGACCGCAAGGTCCGCGGCTACTCAGGCGGGATGAAGCGCCGGCTCGATCTCGCCCTCGCGCTCGTTCACCGGCCGCGGATCCTCTTCCTCGACGAGCCCACGACCGGGCTCGACATCCAGAGCCGGACGGCGTTGTGGGCCGAGGTCTCACGGCTCGCGAGCGAGGACGGCGTGACCGTCTTCCTGACGACCCAATACCTCGAGGAGGCCGACGTCCTCGCCGGCCGCATCGGGATCATCGATCACGGGAGGATCGTGGCCGAAGGGACCCCGGCGGCGCTGAAGGCGGAAGTCGGGCGCCCGACCGTCGTCGTGACGCCGGCCGATGCCGCCGATCGCCAGCGAGCCGAAGCGATCCTCGGCCGCTTCGGCGAGCTCGTCCCGGCCTCAGACGGCGTCGGCGTCCGCCTACGCTCGGGCGAGGCCGACCTCGCCGGGATCGTCCGGGCGCTCGACGCCGACCACCTCAAGGTCGAGCAGCTCCAGCTGCACCAACCCTCGCTCGACGACGTGTTCCTCGCCAAGACCGGACGCTCTCTCGAGGGGGACAGGGCAGACGTCGAGGACGAACCGGGGCGAGGGAAACGGTGAACGCCGCAATGCGAGATCAAGTCCTCCTGCTCGCACGTCGCTCGGTCGTCCGCACGCTCCGCCAGCCGGCGAACGTGGTCTTTCCGCTGCTCTTCCCACTGCTCCTGCTCGCCGTCAACTCAGGTGGCCTCAAGGCCGAGACGCACCTGCCCGGGTTCCCGACCACCTCGTTCGTCGCGTTCGCACTCGCCGTCCCGTTCATCCAGGGTGGACTGTTCTCCACCATGAACGCGGGCACCAACCTCGCGCGCGACATCGAGACGGGCTTCCTGAACCGGCTGCTGCTGACGCCGATGCGAAGTGCCGCGCTCCTCCTCGGCCAGCTTGGCGGTGTGATCGTGGTGGGCCTGCTCCAGACCGTGCTGTACGTCTCCGTCGGGCTCGCCTGCGGCGTGCGCTTTGCCTCGGGTGCGCTCGGGATCGTCGTCCTGTTCGCGTTTGCGCTCCTCGTCACGCTGGGATTCGGCGCGCTCGGCACCTTCCTCGCCCTTCGCACAGGCTCCGGCGAGGCCGTGCAGGGCGTGTTCCCACTCTTCTTCGTCTTCCTGTTCATCTCCTCGATGAACATCCCGCGCAACCTGATCGGCGTGACCTGGTTCCGCGACGTCGCGACGATCAATCCCGTCTCCTACCTGCTCGAGTGCATCCGCAGCCTCGTGATCACGGGTTGGGATTCCGAGGCGCTCGCGCTCGGGTTCGGCGTCGCCGCCGCGATCGCGGCCGCCGGGATCGTCCTCTCCGGGCTCTCTCTCCACAGCAGGGTCGCGCGGTCGTGAGAACGCTGGCGGTGACTCGCGGGGTCGCGTGGCGGACGTTGCACAACGTGTTCACGAACCCGTCGCTCTTTCTGCCGTCGATGCTCTTCCCGCTCTTCTTCTTCACCGCCTTCGCGGGCGGCCTTTCGCGCCTGAGAGCTACCCCGGGCTTCAACTTCCCCGACGGCTATACGGCGTTCCAGTTCGTGTTCGTGCTCCTGCAGTCGGCGGCGTTCGGCGGTGTGTTCACCGGATTCGGGATCGCGCGCGATTTCGAGGGGGGCTTCGGCCGTAGGCTGCTGCTCGCAGCGCCCCACCGGATCGGGATCGTGCTCGGGTATGCGATCGCGGCGCTCGTCCGCTGGCTCGTCACCGCGACCGTCCTGACCGTGGTCGCTCTCGCCGTCGGTATGAACGTCGGAGGCGGTGAGGTCGACCTCGTCGGGCTCTACGGGTTGGCCGCGTTCGTCAACGTGGCCGCCGTGCTCTGGGCGACCGGCGTCGCCCTCCGCCTGCGGACGATTCAGGCCGGGCCGATCATGCAGATGCCCGTATTCCTGATCCTGTTCTTCGCTCCGGTGTACGTGCCGCTCGGGTTGTTGAGCGGCTGGATCCACGACGTCGCCGTGGTCAACCCGCTCACCCGGGTGATCGATGCCGCACGCTCCCTGATCGCCGGCGATCCGGCAAGCGTGGGAGCGGCCTTCCTGACCGCGGCCGCCCTCGCCGTGCTGTTCGCCGTCTGGGCCCGCCGGGGTCTCCGGAAGGCAGAGGCGGCCGGATAGTCCGAGCGGCCTCGCTGCCGTCCCGGGTGAGCGGCTCGGATCGAGGGGGAACGCGGGGACAAGCGGCTCCTGTTCGTGAGGTGGCGACCGCCCTGAGACGCGCTTCCCCTGCGAACCGCTGAGGGTCGAGATGGTTGGTTTGCAGGATGGGCTTCGCCGTTGTCAGGGTCGATCGGATCAGGGATGGATGATCTCCGGCCCAGTTTCGCCGTGACCGGTTCATGCGCGTGAACGGGCGCGCGCGGAATCCGTTCGCGTTCGCCCGCCGCTTCCGGGCGACGATTTTTGCGTTCATCGCGATGTGGGCGATCGGGCTCGCCGCGCTCACGGCGGTGAACGCCTTCGCACAGCGTGTCGACACCGCGCGCCAGTCGCAGGTCGTCGTGGCGACGGTTCAGAGTCAGATCTCGGACCTCACCACCGCGGCCTTCAGCCCGGTTCTTGCCGGGCGCAACGCCGGTCCGACGACGGCGGTGGCGATGGGGCTTCAGCTGCAAGCCGACAAGCAGAAGATCCGCGGGTCGCTCTCGACGCTCGAGCGTCTCAGCGGCAAGATCGAATCGGGGCGCATCGGGACGCTCATGAGCCGCTACTTCGCGGGGCTCGACAAGATCGCCGCGCTCGTCGTGCGGGGCTCCGTGCAGCTTGCGATCCTCGAGTTCGGGCGCGTTGAGCAGCCCGGCGGAAGCTACGGCGCGCTCGCGACGAAGCTGAGCCGAGCGAATACGATCTTCGGCGCCGATGCCAAACGCGCGCGCCTGATCGGGACGGTCGGTTCGGACGCCGCGATCGCGCTCAGTCTGCTCGCGTTCTCCTTCACCCTCTATCGCGCAACCCGTCTTGCCCGGGAGAAGCAGCAACTGCTGGAGCAGAGCCGGGTCGAGGCGCTGACCGACGCGCTCACCGGTCTCCCCAACCGGCGCAAGCTGTTCACCGACATGGAGAACTTGCTCCGCGAATCGCCGCCCCGGCCGCTTACGCTGGGCATGTTCGACCTGGACGGCTTCAAGGAATACAACGACAACTTCGGCCATCCGGCGGGCGATGCGTTGCTCGCCCGTGCGGGTCGCCGACTCGCCGCGGCGATCGACGGGCACGGTTCCTCCTACCGGATGGGCGGCGACGAGTTCTGCGTGCTCGTTCACGAGGCCGACGCCGAACCTCTGCTCGCGGCCGCCCAGGAGGCGCTGAGCGAGTACGGCGAGCACTTCGAGGTGAGCTGCTCACGTGGCAGCGTCCTGATCGCTCCCAACGAGATGACGATCGAGCAGGCACTTCAACACGTCGACCAGCGCCTCTACACCAACAAGCGTTCTTCTCGGACGCGGCAGGGCGGCGAGGGCCACGACGTGCTCCTGCGCGTTCTCGCCGAGAGCAGCCTCTCGCTCGCGACTCACCTCAGCAACGTCGGCAGGCTCGCCGAAGCCGTCGCTCGCAAGCTGGGCCTGTCCGACGACGAGGTCACGCTCACAAGGCTCACAGCCGAACTCCACGATGTCGGCAAGACCGCGATCCCGGACGCCATCCTCGACAAGCCAGGCCCCCTGGATGCCAACGAATGGGCGTTGATGCGGCGGCACACGCTGATCGGCGAACGGATCCTCGCTGCCGCCCCCGCGCTCGCCCAGGTCGCCCCGCTCGTACGCTCAACCCACGAACGGGCCGACGGCGCCGGTTACCCGGACGGCCTCCGCGCAGATCAGATCCCACTCAGCTCCCGGATCGTCGCGGTCGTCGACGCCTACGATGCGATGACGAGCAGACGCCCCTATAGGCTTCCGCTCACGCCGGACGAGGCGACAGCCGAGCTCCGCCGCTGCGCCGGAAGCCAGTTCGACCCAGGCGTCACCGAAGCCTTCATCGCCGCCCGGCAAGAAAAGGCCGGCGCCCCCCACACACACGGATCAAACGGGCCGACCACGATTGCCGCCTGACGGGACGAGTTCGTTACCGCCGTCGCCGGCCGGTCAGCCTGTCGAGGTCGACGGGGCTCAGTGACGGCTTCCGCGGCGGCCGATCAAAGTGTGGCGCGCTCAACGCTGTGTGCGTTTCGAGCGAGGAAACGATCGCGATCGCGGCGGCGAGGGTGAGGTCAGGCCGCGATACGCGAGAGCTGCTCGGTGATCCAGTCGTCGGCTTCAGAGGGCTCGACGCCGCGTACAAGCCCGATTTCGCTGGCAAGGAGCTGCCGTGCCTCCAGGTAGAGCTGGTGCTCGCTCGGAGAGAGTCGCTTTGCTTTGCCCTGCGCAGCTGCTGTCCGGTCGCGCTGGGCGCTGTCTCGGATCACCTCGGCCAAGCTGACGGCTTCGCCTGTCGCCACCTTCGCCTGCATCGTCTTCCAGCGTTTCAGCCAGGTATCTTCGGTCAGCGCTTTGTCCTCGCGTAGAGTCGTACGTACGCACGCGACCTCGGACTTGCTCGCCAACGGCCGCAGGTACTCGAGCGCCCGTGCGAGCGGCAGTGTCACCGACAGGCCGGCAGCAAGGTCGAGAACGATCAGCTCGTGGGGCTTACCCAGCCCTTTTTTCTGGCGTGACGTGACACGACCGGCCCCATGTCTGCCATACACGACGAGATCCCCAACCGCAAGTTTCACGAACGTAGAGTAGCCGCTACCCTCGTGCAGGCCGTCTCACCCAAGCATCAGGGCATGGCTGGTCGCACGCCTGATCCGATCACCGGTCGGCCGAGATGCGACCGAGGAAACGGTTCCGCCACCGCCGCACGCTGATGCAGTGGCGGACATCTAGACCGGCGCCCAGGCGGTCAAGCCGGGCGGGGGCCCCTGCAAGGAGGCCGCATGCGCATAGCGAAGTAGCCCGGATGCGCTGGTGGGCAGCAGCGCTGGCTTCAGGGGTCAGCAGGCAGCGGGGACGGATCGGCGGCGGCGCGCTCGCGGCGGGGCTCGCCCTCGTGCTGGCGTGCTCCGGGTCGGCCGCATCAGGCGGCGGCGAAGCCTCCACGTTCACGGGCTACGCCTTCGACGCCTGCAATGCTCCCGAAGCGGAGACGCTCCAGAGCTGGCTCGCCTCGCCCTATCGGGCGCTCGGGATCTATATCGGCGGCGCAAATCGGGCCTGCGCGAACCCGCAGCTCTCGGCCACGTGGGCGGCGGGCGCCGTCGCGATCGGCTGGAACCTGATCCCGATCTATGTCGGCCTGCAGGCGCCGTGCGCCGGCGGGGACGGTCTCGCACGGATCGTCGCCGGGTCGGCGGCGAGCGAGGGAACGGCCGCGGCCGACGACGCCGTCGCCGACTCCTCCGCGCTCGGCCTCCCCGCGGGCAGCCCGATCTACCTCGACATGGAGGCCTACGCGCTCCACGACGCCACGTGCACCCAGGCCGTCCAGGCCTTTGTGGGAGCGTGGACGACCGAGCTCCACGCCCTCGGCTACCTGGCCGGCGTTTACGGCAGCGCGGCCTCGACGATCCGGGACCTGCAGCCGTTGGCAGGGACGGCCTCTTCGCCCGACGACGTCTGGATCGCCGACTGGAACGGCGTCGAGAGCGTCTTCGGAAACCCGTACGTCTCGGACACCCTATGGACGAACCATCAGCGGCTGCACCAATACCAGGGCGGCCATCACGAGACCTGGGGCGGGGTGACGATCGACGTCGACTCGAGCTACGTCGACGGCGCAGTCGTCGGTACGACGGGCATCGCGCCGCCTGTCCAGCCCGCGACCGGCCCGCCCGTCCCTTCGTCGGCCGGGTCGGTGAGCTCCACCGACGGCGTCTCGACGGTGAGCTGGCCGGCCGGCGCCTTCCAACAATCGGTCGTGGTGACGCTGACCCCGGCGCCGCCGAGCCAACCGGTGCCCGGCTTCGGGAACGGCGGCTACGGCGTCCAGCTACAGGTCGCCCAGACTGACACCGTCTCGCTCAACCACGGCTTCGCGATGCCGCTGACGATCCACCTGAAGCCGCTGCCCGGCGAGCTTGCCCCGCTGAGCTCGACGGACGGCGTCTCCTGGAGCCCCCTTCCTGCGCTGCTCGCGGGCGCGCTGCCCGCCGGGGTCAAGGCCGGCTACTCCCGCAACCCGGACGGCTCGTTCGACATCATGACCACCGCGAACGGGTACTTCGCGGTGCGACCCGAGCTCGTGCGGCCACCGGCGCCCGCGAGCCTCAGCGCCCGGTTCTCTCACGGCCACCTCGTGCTTCAGTGGCCGAAGTCGATCGGCGCAACCGGCGCCGCGATCTCCTACCAGGTGACGCTTTCGAACCACCCGGTACTCACGCTCCCGCAGACAACCGCTTCGCTCACATCGCTCCACCACACCGCGCCGAGCGTCTTCCGCATCGTCGCGACCGACTCGGCCGGGAAGGCCAGCGAACCGTCGAAGCCCGTCGTCGTCCTTCCCGCCAGCCGACCCGCAACGCTTCCGAAGATCCTGCCGCGCTGGGCCTGGCAGCTCTTCGACTGGCAGCAGAACGACAAGACGGGCCCGCGGCCGAAAGCGCCGAAGCTCCTGCCGGCGTGGTACTGGCGCTGGTATGCCTGGCGTGCGGTGCCGTTCCACCTGCGCGCGTAAGATTTGCCGTCCTCCAGCCGCCAAACGGTTTATGCTCGCGGGTACCCGCCCCACCAGCGGGATCTTGCTGGCAACGACACGGAAAGGGCGTTGGAAAACATGGATGCGCTGATGAAGCAATCCCGCGAGGTACAGGCCATCCTCGGAGGGACCGTGCTCTACATCATCTTCTCGTTCTTCGACTGGCAGCAGGTTTCGTTCTCGACAAGCTTCGGGGGCGGTAGCTTCGGTTACAGCGAGTGGAGCGGTTTTGGCATCATCGCCGCGCTCGTCGCGATCGTGCTCCTCGTCTGGGAGGTCGCGCGGCTCGTGAACTTCCGGGTGAACCTCGGATCGCTGTCTCCTGGACAGATCTCCGCCGGGCTCGCACTTCTGCTGCTCCTCACTACCATCATCACGTTCCTCACTCATGGCACGGCCCGCCACTGGCCCGCCTACATCGGTCTGCTCCTGTCGCTCGTGATCGCCGGAGCGGCGTTCATGCGCGCCAAGGCCGAGGGGGTCACGATGCCGGAGATGCCGAAGAACATTTCGGTCGGCGGGACCGGCGGCAGCGGCGGCTCGATGGCGGCTCCGCCTCCTCCTTCCGGATCCGACAACGCGCCGCCCGCGTCGGATTCAGCAGACGTGTGACCGTTTCTCCTCTGTCCTAACCGGCCAGCGCTATGCAAGCGGGCGCCCGGGAAACCGGGCGCCCTTCCCACGGAGACGCGGGGAGGAAGCCCGCATCCGCCCCGACGCCATCGAGGCGCTTGCGGGACGTGCCGTTTCTGCGCGGGTTTGTTCGGGTGATGCGGCAGGAGACGGCGGCGCGGTCGGTCGCCCTGACCGGTCGACCAGCCTCTAGCCTGGGCTCGTGAGGTTGCGCGCGGCGTCCACGATCTCGCCCCGAGCGCTCGCCGCCGCCGATGCGGCGGCGATTCTCGTCTTCGTCACGATCGGGCTCCTGTCCCATCACGGCGGCGTCTCTGCGACGGGCTACGCGCGGGACGCGCTCCCGTTCCTCGGCGGCTGGTTCGCGGCAGCCGCCGCCTTTCGCCTCTACGCCCGGGCGGGGGCGTGGAGGCTCGCCGCGACCTGGGCGACCGGCGTCGTCGTGGCCGTGCTCGTGCGCGCGCTCATCCTCGGGCGCATGCTGAACGGAAACGAGGCCGCGTTCCTCGCGGTCGCACTCGTGACGATCGGGGTGCTCGTGCCGATCATGCGGCTTTGCGCGCGGGCGCTCCGCCCTGGGCCATCACCGCGTCGATCAGCCCGTACTCCATCGCCTCCTGCGGAGTCATGAAGCGGTCGCGGTCGATGTCGTGCATCACGCCGTCGACCGGCCGGCCCGAGTGCCGCGAGATGATCTCCGCCATCTGCCTCGTCAGTTCGAGGATCTCACGTGCCGCGATCTGAATGTCGGCGGGCGTGCCGCGGAAGCCGCCCGAACCCTGGTGGATCATGATCTTCGCGTTCGGCAGGGCATGGCGCTTCCCCGCGGCTCCGCCGCAGAGGATCATCGCCGCCGCGGACATCCCCATTCCGAGGCAGACCGTGGCGATGTCCGGCTTGACGTACTGCATCGCGTCGTAGATCGCCATCCCGGCATAGGCCGAGCCGCCCGGCGAGTTGACGTAGAGCCAGATGTCCTTCTTCGGATCCTCGGCCTCGAGGAAGAGAAGCTGGGCGGCGACCAGGTTCGCCGTCTGGTCGTCGATCTCCTGGCCGAGGAAGACGATGCGCTCGCGGAGAAGCCGCGAGTAGATGTCGAACGACCGCTCACCGCGACCGTCGGATTCGATCACCATCGGTATCACCTGACCTACGACCACGAGCGCCTCCTTCTGTAACGTGCAACCTGTCGGTTGCCACAATAGCGCAACCCGGAGGTTGCTCATGATCCGCAAGGAGATCTTCCTACCCGCCACCCGCGACGAGGTCTGGGAGGCGCTCACCGACCCGAGGGAGCTCGAGCGCTGGTTCGCGAACGACGTCGACCTCGACCTGCGCCCTGGCGGCGAGGCGACCTTCCGCTGGGGGAACGGCGAGTCCCGCCACGCGACGGTCACCCAGGTCGAGCCGGGCGAGCGCCTCGCCTTCGAATGGGACGGCGAGGGCGAGGTCGAGTTCACCCTCGACGACGAAGCCGAAGGCACCCGCCTCACGGTCGTCGAGAGCTCGCCGGCCTGGTCGACCGCGCTCGACCTCCAGGCCCGCGCGCTCGCCTATGCCTGACCCGCCCGGCGGCGAGTCCTTGAACCATGTCTTCTCGGCGCTCGCCGACCCGAGCCGCCGGCACGTCCTCGGCTACCTCGCCGCGAACGGCACGGCGACCGCGACCGAGCTCACCGGCGAGCTCCCGATGACCCGGCAAGCGGTCGCGAAGCACCTCGCGACCCTGAGCGGCGCCGGCCTCGTCGAGTCGGAGCGTGAGGGGCGCGAGACGCGCTACCGGCTCACCGACACAGGCAGCGAGTGGGACGAGCGGCTCGACGCGCTCCGCCGGCACCTGGAGCGGCGACGCGGGTAGCCTCGCCGGGTGGGACTCTACGACCTCGTTCGCGACCTGCCGCTCGAGATCGACGCGCTCGACTTCGACCTCGCAGTGCAGGAGTTCTCGCCGCAGTTCGCGCGCCGTACCACGACGGTCAAACTGGCGAGCGGCACGCTCGTCGGCCTCGGCGAAGACGTCACCTACGACGGCAACGAGCACGATCCGAAGCGCCTGCCGCGGATCGATGTCGCCGGCTCCTGGACGATCGGCTCGTTCTCCGAGCACCTGCAGGGGCTCGACCTCTTCCCGGCCGGCGAGCCTGATCAGTCTGCCTACCGCGACTACCGGCGGTGGGCATTCGAGTCGTCGGCCCTCGACCTGGCGCTCCAGCAGGCGGGTCGCTCGCTCGGCGAGGCGGTGGGCCGCGAGGCGAAGCCGCTCAAGTTCGTGTCCTCGACCCGGGCGACCTCGCTCGAGGGCTGGCTCGAGCTCTACCCGGAGCTGCGGTTCAAGCTCGACCCGACGCCCGAATGGAGCGACGAGCTGATCGCTTCGCTCGCGGCTCGCGGCAACGTCGATGTCGCCGACCTGAAGGGCGCCTACCACGGCA
>DATKRX010000143.1:0-5183 GCA_035531915.1 Gaiellaceae bacterium
CTCGCACCTCGCTCTCGCGCGCAGCGCAGACGGCCTCTCCGGGTGGCGGATCGAGCCGGAGCGGGCTCTCCTGCCGGACACCGGTTCCGAGCTCGAGCGTCACGGGATCGAGGACCCACGCATCACGCACGTCGGGGACGAGTACCTCGTCACCTACACCGGGTACTCGAGCGGCGGCCCGCTCATCTGCCTCGCCGCGACGCGCGATTTCCGCGCCTACGAGCGCCGCGGGGCGATCCTGCCCCCCGAAAACAAGGACGCCGCACTCTTCCCGGAGCAGATCGGCGGGCGGTTCGCGATCCTCCATCGACCGGTCGCGAGCGGCACGCCGCCCGGAATCTGGATCGGCCGGAGCCTCGACCTCGCCTACTGGGGCGACCACGAGCCGGTGCTCCCGGCCGGGCACGCGGGAGCGTGGGACTCCTCGAAGGTCGGGCTCGGACCGCCTCCGCTCCCAACTGCGGAGGGCTGGCTGCTCCTCTACCACGGCGTGCGCGAGACGGCATCCGGCGCGATCTACCGTTGCGGTCTCGCGCTCCTCGACCGCGACCACCCCGAACGCGTGCTCGCCCGGTCGGCGAGCTGGGCGCTCGCTCCGGAGGCCGCCCACGAACGCGTCGGCGATGTCGGCAACGTGGTGTTCCCCTGCGGCTGGACGCTGCTCGAAGACGGTGACACCCTCCATCTCTACTACGGCGCGGCGGACTCGTGTGTGTGCGTCGCGACGGCGAGCCTCGGCGCGCTCCTCGCCCACCTGCGCGGCGGCACGCCCAGCCGCTAGCCGAGCGTCGCCGCGAGAGCGTCCGCGATCACTTTCATCGGGCGCCCCGACCGCTGACTGGCTCGGCGGAGCCGGGCGAACGCCTGGTCCTCGGTGAGGCCCTCCTTGGCCATCAGGATCCCCTTGGCGCGCTCGATCGCCTTGCGCGCTTCGAGCGCCTCGAGCAGCGAGGCTGCCTGGAGCTTCACCTCGGCGAACTCGTCGAAGCGCGCCTGAGCGGCGACGAGGGCCGGGATCACGTCCTGCTCGCGGAACGGCTTTGCCAGGTAGCCGAAGACGCCCGTTTCGACGGCGCGCGTCACCAGCTCCTCGTGGCCGAACGCGGTGAGCATCACGATCGGCACCGCGCGGTGGTCGAGGATGCGCCGCGCCGCCTCGATCCCGTCGAGCCGCGGCATCTTGATGTCCATCAGGATCAGGTCGGGAATCAGCACCATCGCCTGCTCGACCGCCTCGACCCCGTCTCGGGCCTCGCCGCACACCGAGAACCCGTTGTCCTCGAGCAGCGAGCGAAGGTCGAGCCGGATGATCGTCTCGTCCTCGGCGATCAGCACCCGTTTCGAGTGCACCGCCGTGCTCACGACCGGAGCTCCGGTAGGAGGCGGCGGGGACCGGCGCCAAAGCCGGTGTCGTGGAGCTCGAGCGAATGGATGGCGACCCGCATCAGGCCGGCCAGCCGATCGAGCTCGAGCGCGACGAACGGCGCGTGATCGGCGCGGACGAGCGCGAGCACGAACTGGGGCGGCGATCCGCCAGGTACTACCGCGACCGACCCCGGGGGAAGCCGGTCGCGGAGCCGTGTGGGCGCCCAGGGGATGCGGCCGTCGGCGGTCAGGCACTCGCCACTGAAGAGGCACGACGAGATCAGCGAGGGGCCGGAGCCGTCGAGCCCGACCGGAAGGTCGGCCGTGGTCGCGGCCAGCACGACGAGGATCCCCTCGCGCCGCGCGAGCAGGATCGCTGCCTCGGCAAAGACGAGACCGAGGGCGGCATCGACGATCCGGCCGTGCGCCTGCTGCCGGCTGGGAGCCGAGGCGACCGCCTCGCAGGCCGAGGCCATCGCGAGACCGCCGTCTCGCAGGTCGACGCCGGGGCGGCGGGCGAGCACCATCGCGCGCCGCCCGAGCGTCGCGAGGGCGTCGTCCAGCCCCGGGCCCGAGAGCAGGAGGTCGTCGACCGCGACGCCGGAGCTTCTGTCGAGAACCTCGAGCCCGAGCACGTCCACCTCGTGGGTGGCGAGGTGCCCGAGGACGCCCGCCAGGCTTCCGGGGCGATCCGGAAGCCTGAGGCGGACGAGCTCGGTGCCCCGGGTGGCGTGGCTCCGGGGCGGGACGGGCGGGCTATGCAGCAGCCACGAGGCGGTCATAGGAGATCCCTTCGGAGCGGAGGAGGGCGTGGATCGTGTCGCGGAAGACGAACGGGTTGCCCTGGTGGGCCGAGCGCCAGCGCCGCTCGTCGATGTAGGCGGGGAGGTACTTGACGCTCAGGGAGTGGTGTGGGCCCGCTACCCGGCGCATCTGCGCGAGCACCGTCTGGTTCGCCCGGTCGAGGTCGGCCGGAGCGGGCGCCGAGGAGACACCGGCCGCGCGCAGCTCGGCCTCGACGAGGCTCCGGAGCAGCTCCGCGCCGTGGCCGCGCATCGCCGCGCGGATCCGGTGCGCTGCGAACCAGGCGGTCTTGTAGCTGCCGCCGAGGGCACGCCGCAGCTCGTAGGCCGAGAGCCCCTCGGACGAGGAGAGCATCAGCTCGACGGCGACGAACCATTTCCAGACCGGCAGATGCGAGCTGTGGAACACCGTGCCGGCGGTGAGGCTGAACTGGTAACGGCACCCGTAGCAGTGCCACTTCGAGCGGGACGTGAGCCAGAGCAGGCGCGTGTGCTCGCTGCAGCGCGGACACTCGACTCCACCGGGCCAGCGCAGCGCGGAGAGATACTCGCGGCACTCCTGCTCGAATGCCTCCTCGTCGGCAGGTTCGAGCAGGCCGAGGCGGTTGGCGATGTCGGAACGGATCAGCGTGAGATCGGGTGAGGGATGAGAACGCATGGCGATGCTCCTTCGGATTCGAGGATCGGGATCAACGGATCCGGAGCCGTGGTAACGGCCCCCGAGCTTCGTCGCTCATCCGAGGCGGGCATCGCCCCTCGCACCGCAGAGTGCACGGCGCGGGTTCGGCATCGATGCCGTCGCGGCCACCTCGAGCATCGAGGCGCCCGACACGACGGTAGCGGAAGCGGGCTGGCAGGGCAAATCGCAGCGAGCGTGGGAGGGGAGACGGGCCCTCCCACGCTCGGAGTTCACTAGCGCGCGAGGCGTGCGTGCACCCTCTGACCTGCGATGCGGTGCGTGTTCGTCGTGGCGCTTGCGCTGCCGCCGGGTCCGCCGGGGCCGCCCTTCGGCGAGCCGGTGGAGTTGACCATGGCGTCGATGTGGGAGCTCAGGCCGGTGAGCATCGAGGTCTCCTGCGCGGCGGTGATCTTGCCGGAGGCGACCTCGGCGTCGAGGTGCGTCTTTGCGTCGGCGAGGATCGCTGCCTCGAGCCCGGCGGCGGTCTTCCCCTGCGCGGTCGCGATCTCCGCGAGCGTCTGACCGGCCTCGAGCTCGGTCTGGATCTGGTCGGCCGTGAGCCCGAGGTAGGTGGCGATCGCCTGGCTTGCGGGGCCGCCCCCGGGGCCGCCCGGGCCGCCGGGACCACCCTTGCCACCTGCGGGCGGGCCGGTCGAGTTGACCATGGCGTCGACGTTCGAGGTCAGGTCGGCGAGCATCGAAGTCTCCTGCGCCGCGGTCAGGTTCCCAGCAGCGACGGCTGCGTCGAGGCTGCTCTTCGCGTCGGCGAGGATCGCCGCCTCGAGCCCGGCGGCGGTCTTCCCCTGCGCGGTCGCGATCTGTGCCAGTGTCTCGCCGCTCTTCAGATCCGCCCCGATCTGGTCGGACGTGAGCCCGAGGTAGGAGGCGATCGCAGCCGCCCCCGGCGGTGCAGCACCGCCCGGGGGGCCGCTGCCGGACGTGGCGGCGATCGCTGCGCCGGTCCCGGCGCCGAGCGCGAGAGCGGTGGAAGAGAGTGTGAGGGCGATGCGATTGCGAGCTTTCATCGGTGGGCTCCTTTTCGTTGGGGTCGAGCACGGCTCATTGCAGTCGCCGCGCGTGAAACCACCCTGAAGGCCCGCCTCGAAAGCGATCAGCAAGCGCTGTGCGATTCCTGAGAGTCGCGCGTCGGCCTCACTTAAACCGCGCCATCAGGCGACCGCGTCGACTCGTTGGCGGCAGGTAGGCACACTTGCTTCTCCCGGGCGGTTAGCTCAGCTGGGAGAGCACCTGCCTTACAAGCAGGGGGTCACAGGTTCGAGCCCTGTACCGCCCATATCTAATTTGCAGGGATTTCATGGTCAGAGGTCCCACCGCAGTTGCGTTTCATCCAACGCCTGCTCAACAGCAGAATTTTTCAGCTCCGGCGTAACGTGGCATTCGAGCGCGATTGCCGCCTGCCGGCGGGCGCCTTTGTAGAGGTGTCCATAGCGCTTGAGAACGAGTGCGCCGCCATCGGCGTGGCCCATCTGCTCGGCGATCACCTTGACGTGGCAGCCGGCCGCGATCATCAGCGAGGCTCCCGTGTGGCGCAGGTCGTGGAAAGTCAGCTCCGGGAACCCGGCGGCGCGAGCGGCGGGCTTGAAGACCCGTTGCATGAAGTTGTGCCCGTCCCAGGCGGCGCCGGCCGGGCTGGGGAAGAGGAGGCCGTCCTCGTTGTTGGTGCGGGCGAGCCGCTGCTCGCGGATGAGCCTTGCGGTTGCCGGGCCGATGTCGACAGTGCGACGGCCGGCCTGCGTCTTGGTGCTAACGCGCCGGCCGCCCTGGCTCTGGCCGAAGACGGCGATCGAGCCGGTCTCGAGGTCAATGTCCTGGTCGCGCAGGCCAAGGATCTCGCCGCGGCGGAGCAGGGTCAGGATCGAGATCGGCACGATGCGACGAACGTGCTCGGGCATCCACGACTGGAGCTCGTCGGCTTCTTCCCAGGTGAGGAAGCGCGGCTCGTGCTCCTCAGCATGTGCGATCCGGATGCGGTAGACGGATGGGTCGACCGGTTGACCTCGTTCCTCGGCGGCGCGGAGGATGCGCTTGAGCAGCGCGAGCGACATCTCGGCGCGCCGCGGCGTCCGGTCGGCGACGGAGGAGATCAGGTCCTCGACGAGCGGTCGCCGTATCCGCTCGACCGAAAGATCCGCGAGCGAGGCGAGCGGTTTCAGGTTTTCGTGCACGAGTGTGATCGACCGCGGTCGTGGCCGGACGCGGCTCGCGGTGCCGGCCTCGTAGCGCTCGAGCCAGGACTTGGCGAGCTGCGAGAACCGTTCCGGCGCTGCTTCGTAGAACGCGCCCGCCTGGTGCCTGCGCTCGACGTCGACCTTGAA
>DATKRX010000144.1:0-53107 GCA_035531915.1 Gaiellaceae bacterium
CGTGGAACACGGAGCGGGTCACGAGCCTCGACTGGGTCTCCTACCCGATCCTGCGCTTCGCTGACACCCCCAAGGTGACGCTCGTCAACGTCCACCCGGGACAGTACGTGACGGTTACCCCCGGTGACTTCACGACGGCGAGCAGTCCTGGCGCCGACGTGAGTGCCGGTAACACCGCCGCGTTCGCCGAGGGTTGGAACCTGAGCGGGTCGGGCGAGCCGCCGAGCGCGGCAGTCGGCTCCGCGGTCGCAAACGCCTTCTTCGACGCGACGGGTGCTCGCATCCGTCAGGCGCCGATGAGGCCTGCGACCGTGCGCGATGCGCTGAAGGCTGCCGGGGTCGTCTAGGACTCGGGCTCGAAAGCGTGACGAAAGGAGGGCCCCGGATGGGGCCCTCCTTTTTTTGCAGAGGCCGAATCACGGGGAGGTGTCCCACAGAGAGTGCGCATCCCTCTCGTCCGGGCGCAGGCAGTGCTCGAGAGGGCTGCGGTCATCGCGCGTAGCGGTCGCAGGCAAGCGCCCAGGTTGGAACTGAGCCAAGCGAGAAGCGCTGCCTCTGAATGTCATGAAGGGGCCCTCGGTGGCACGCTCCTTGTGTCACCGAAGGGCGACCGTGAAGGAGGCCCGTTCGTAAGAGTTGCGCCCACTGCTCCACAAACCGGCGCGCGGGCCGCGAACACTCAGCCCGATCGTGTTGAGAACCCAACCCCCTTGATCGAGAGCGCACAACGCATCCCCACCCGCTGCGGTTTTCTGCCGGAGGCGGGGGGTTTCAAGTGGCGGCCTCGAGTGCGTCCCCGGTGCGGGTGATGATTCTCCGCGCGTCTCGAAGCCAACCGAGCCCTTGCGGGCCTTCGCCTATCAGCGTGCCGCAACGACGATGAAGTAGTGCTTCGCGCCGATGAAGGTCGGATAGAAGAGCCCCTGGCCTGCGCTGAGGTCGATCGTGAGCCTCCGCGTGCCAACGAACCCAAAACCGGTCACGGTGGTCGCGAGCCGAGGCGGCTCCTGAAGAAGGAAGCCGCTCGTCTTGCTGTGGTCCGAGACGAGGAGGGTGTATTTGCCGGCCGTGAGCTGGGTGACGGCTTTCCCCTTGTAGGTCAGCGTCGGCTTCCCGGCCGAGTTGACCGTGCCTTCGAGTGTTCCCCGAAACACCAAGGCCGGTTTCGAGCTGGCCTGTGAGCCGATCGGGCTGGACGAGGAGCTCGTCGTGACCGTCTTCGTGGCCGTGTTCGTCGCAAGGCTGACCGCAGGCGGCGCCCCTGAGGCCTGAGTCGTGAACGTGATCTTCGAAAGCGGCTGGCTGAGATCCTGGGCGACGTAAGTCGAGCTCGGCTGCAAGGTCACGTTGTAATCGGCCGCGGCGCCGGTTCCGTTGTCGATCGGGCTCTCAACCGTCACGCCGGGGCCCGTGAGCTGGAAATCGGGCAGTCCGGCACCGCAGGACTCGAAGTCGGTTGCGGTGAGCGTCAGCTGATAGGTGCCGGGTGCGATCGAGGCGACGCTGCTCCCGAAATCGTTGACCATCGTGAAGGTGCAGTTCGTGCCGACGTAGTTCACATACAGGGTCGGAAGAACCGCCGCACCTGCGCTCGCCTGGCCAGCGACCGCGACCCCCGCCAGCGTGATCAGTACCGTGAGCGACCCCAGGACCGACTTCGGGCGAGCTCGCATCGGCACGCCCACTTGGTAGCACATCGAAGCCGGAGTTTCGCACCCGCCTCGCTACGAGAGGAGCCTCACGGCTGCCTCGTGAAGGGCGCCGTTGGAGGTGAGGAACGACTCGCCGGGGGCCGGCCGCCCGCCGGCGAAGGTCGAGCAACGGCCACCCGCCTCCTCGACGAGCAGCTGCACGGCGGCGTAGTCCCAGAGCTGCAGCCGCTCGTCGGCCGCGAGGTCGAGAGCTCCTTCTGCGACCAGGCAGTGCTGCCAGAAATCGCCGAGTGCGCGGCTCGACCAGGCGCGCGAGGCGAGCTCCGACCATCCCGCCGGCATGTCCCGGGCCGAGGTGGTCGAAACGGCGGCATCCTCGATTCGCGCGATCGCCGAGACCCGGAGCCGCTCGCCGTCGCCGGCGAAGGCGCCTGCGCCGCGCTCGGCCCACCAGCGGCGGCCGAGCGCGGGCGCCGAGGCGACCGCGACCTCGGCGCGGCCGTCGCGCTCGAGCGCGAGCAGCGTCCCCCAGACCGGGATCCCGCGGACGTAGTTCCGGGTGCCGTCGATCGGGTCGACGACCCAGCGGACAGCGCCCCCGTCGTCGCCGAACTCCTCGCCCAAGACGCTTTCGCCGCTGCGCTCACGCGCGACGAGCTCTCGGATCGCCTCTTCGGCGGCGCGGTCTGCCTCCGACACGGGCGTCAGGTCCGGTTTCGTCTCGACCCGCAGGTCGTGAGCGCGAAAGCGCGCGAGCGTGATCGCGTCCGCCGCGTCGGCGAGCTCGTGCGCGAAACGGAGGTCCGGGCCCACGACGCGGACGGTACCTACCGGGCGGGCAGCTGCCGGTTGCTCAGCAGCGAGGTTCCGGAACGGCCAGCTTGGGAGCGGAGCGCAGGCTCGTGATGTGCTCGAGGTACCGCCGGCCGTGGGAGTTGAGGACGGCCGATTTGAGCAACGACGACCCACCGTCGACCGCCAGGTTGCTGAGCGAACCAGCGCCGGCAAACCCGACCTTGAGAAGCCATCCGGTCGCCGTCTTCTGGCTCCCGATTGCCTTCATGCCGGGATCGCCGGGATAGGCGATGCCGATCTCTTTCAGCTGCCCGGGCGGGCGGCTAATCGTCCAACACGACTTCCCGGGCGCGCGGCCGAAGGTGGTCGACCCGCGCGTGACGAGTGTCGTCGTCCCCGAATGATTCTGGCTGACCGACTGCTCGGCGACCACCCTCCCGGCGCGTAGCATCATGGTGAAGCGAACCGAGAACGACGCTGTGTGGACCGTGGCCAAAACCCCGGGGACCGGCTTGTAGGCCTGCCGCACACGCTTCAGGAGCGTCGGGCCATCGATGGCCTTGACGGTGGCGGGCGCCGGCTGCGAGCTGACGATTGCGACGCGGTTCCCGGTCACCTGGAGCCGGATCGGCGTCGACCAGGACATCGCGCGCGCGCCGGCCGGCGGTGCGTCATCGTAGCCGCGCACCCGGTAGTACCAGACACCGGCGTTGAACTTGGTGATCGGAAGCACGACCGAGGTCGCGGGGGCGCCGACTCGTTTGGTCGCGCGCCACGGGTAGAGCGACGGCGACAGCTCGACCTGGTACTTCGATGCGCCGACGACCGGCTGCCAGGCCGCGATCGGCGAGGCGAACACCTCTGCCTTGCTGTCGGCTGCGGTGACCTCGCGGCCGGTCGGGGCGACGCCCGAGAGGAACGGCTTCCCCGCCGAGGTGACGACCGGTTGGGAGACCTTGCCGAAGCTCATCCCGAGCCCCGCCTGGCAGGAGTCCTGGGGGACCGCCATATCGTGGTAGGAGATCGAGGTCGCGGCCGACCCGGACCCGGGCGAGCCGGAGCCCGACGAGCTCGAACCGGAGCCTGAGGTCCCGGAAGACGGCGTTGTGGGCGCGACCTTGGCGAGCTCGACCGAGACCGGGACGACCGTCCAGTAGTAGCGACCGCTCGGCCAGCCCGAATCCCGGAGGTCGACGCCTGCGGCCGCGGCCGGCGCCGAGCCCGCGGTCGCGCCGCTCGTCGCGCCTGGTGTCGCGGCGCCGCTTCCGCCCACCTGTGAGCCGGGCGTCTCGTTGGAGACGACCGGTGCGCCTGTCGCGTCCACCGCCGTCCCCTCGCTGCCTGCGCCGGTGAGGTAGGGCGGCGTTGCCTGGGCGGCCGCGAGCGCGGTTTCGTCACCGGGGAGCGGCATCGGGCCGCCGATCGTGCGCGGTGCCCAGGCGGGAGAGCCGACGATCGAGCCCGTGAACACGCGATTGACGCTGGTAGTGGCCACCCGTCTGGCTGGTCGGGTGCCACGCGAACGACGGCGTGCGCGGGCAGGTGTGCGCGACCGGCTCGTCCGCGCGCAGCAGGAACGCGCGCAGGTCGGTCGGCACCCCGCTGGCGGCGGGGTTGAAATGGGCGGCGGGGGTCGCTTGGGCGACGAGGACGAGCGCGAGCGCCGCGACGGCCGGAAGCAGAAGACGAGGCATCCAACCTCGTTGCCGGCACTCTCGCCCTAGCGCTTGAGCACCTCTTCGAGGGCAATGCCGGCGGCGAGCACGCGTTCGTCGTCTCCTGGCCTGCCGACGATCTGGATCGACGCCGGCAGCCCGTCTTCGGCCGGCCCGCTCGGGAGGGCGAGCGCCGGCCAGCCGAGCAGGTTGAACGGGTAGGTGAAGCGGATGAAGCGGTCGCGCACGGCGATCTCGTCGAGCTCGGCGCTCGGCGCGACGAAGCCGAGCGTCGGGGTCAGCAGAAGGTCGAACGGCTCGATCGCCGCGAGCATCCCCCGTTCGTAGGCGGCGCGCAGCGCGGTGGCGGCTGCGAACTCGGCGTCGGTGACCGCCAGGCAGCGCTCGATCTTCGGGACGATGTTCTCGCCGTAGAGGTCGCCGTGCTCGGCGTAGAGCTCGCGATGGACATCCGCCACCTCGCGCATGAAGACCGCCACCGTCCCGTCGGGGAACGGCAGCTCGACCGGGCGGCTCGCGAAGTGGCCGGCGGCCTCGTCGAACCGGGCCCGCACGAGCGGGTCGACCTCCTCGAACCAGGCCGTAGCGACTGCGAGCTCGCCGAGCTCGCTGCCCTCGGCGATCGCGAGCCCCGGGACGAGCGCGCGCAGCTGGGCGGCGCAGCCCGCGGCGTCGCGCGCCATCGGCCCGACGTGGTCGTAGCTGGGGGCGAGCGGGAAGACGCCGTCGGTCGGCACGAGCCCGTAGCTCGGCTTGAAGCCGGTGATCCCGCAGCAGGCGGCGGGAATCCGGATCGAGCCGCCCGAATCGGTTCCGAGCGCGGCGTCGGCGAGCCCGGCCGCGAGCGCGGCCGCCGACCCGCCGCTCGACCCGCCCGAGGTGCGGCCGGGGGCTGCCGGGTTCGGCACCGTCCCGTAATGGAGGTTCTGCGAGGTGACGCCGTAGGCGAACTCGTGCAGGTTCGCCTTCCCGACGTTGACGTAACCGGCGGCCTCGAGCCGCCGCACCGCCTCCGCGCTCTCGGTCGGGACGTGGTCTTGGAAGACCGCGGACCCGTACGTCGTCAGCACGCCGGCCGTGTCGAACAGGTCCTTTACGGCGAGCCGGATACCCGGCCCCGGCGCCAACTCGGTGATGAAGATCCCCTCCAACAGTGCAGCTTCGCCGAAGCCTCCGAGACGGTCGTCGCCGGAGCCGGCCTGTCCGGCGGGAGGCAAGCTGCGGCTCAGACGGCGGCCGGAGCCGGCGGCGGTGGGAGGAGCCTTGCTTGTCTCCTCACGCCAACCAGAGGTAGGCGATGCCGATCCCGAAGGTGCCGCCGAAGAGCACCAGGAAGATCACGCACAGGATCGCCGAGAACCGCATGTTCCGGCGCGAGAGCTCCGGGGACGGGCCGACCGCGTTCTGCATCAGGTCGGGCGGAGAGGAGGCAGGGGGTCCGGGGGCGAGCGGGCCCGGGGCGAGCGGCTCGCTCATCAGAGGGCGACGTCGACCGCCATCGCGACGAAGAGCAGCGCCAGGTACAGCATCGAGTAGTGGAAGAGCTTCACGGCGTGGGCGCGGCTCGTGTCGCGCCACAACTGGAAGGCCATCCAGGCAAACAGCAACCCGAGCGCGAGCGCCGCGACGCCGTAGACGAGCCCGAACACCCCGAAGGCGACCGGCACGAGCGTCGCCGCGACGAGCGCCACCGAGTACAACACGATCTGTCGGGCGGTCTCGCGCTCACCACGTACGACCGGCAGCATCGGCACGGCCGCGTTCGCGTAGTGCTCGCGGATCATCAGCGCGAGCGCCCAGAAATGGGGCGGCGTCCAGAGGAAGACGATCCCGAACATCACGAGCGCCGCCCAGCCGAGATGGCCCGACGCGCTCGCGTACCCGACGAGCGGCGGCACCGCTCCGGCGGCGCCGCCGATCACGATGTTCTGTGGCGTCGAGCGCTTGAGCCAGCGCGTGTAGACGAACACGTAGAAGAGATTCCCGCCCAGCGCGAGCAGCGCGGTCGGCAGGTTGACGAGCGAGTCGAGCAGCACGAACGAGAGCGCCGAGAGCGCGATCCCGTACTCGAGCGCCCGCTCCGGGGCGACGCGGCCCGACGCGACCGGCCGTCCGGCGGTGCGTTTCCCCATCAACTTGTCGATGTCTCGGTCGAGGTAGTGGTTGAGCGTCCCCGCGCCGCCGCAGGCGAGCGCCAGGCCGGCCATCGTTGCCGCGAACGTGCCCCACGCGGGCACCCCCGAGGCGCCGACGAACACCGCGGCGCCCCCGGTGAGGAGCAGCAGGCTCATCACGCGCGGCTTGGTCAACGTGACGTAGTCGCGCACGTCGCCGGTCAGCTCGGTGGCGCCGCGGAAGGCTTGAGCCCACAGGAGGGTGGTGGCTGCGAACGCCAGCGCCGCGGCGACCAGGTGAACCGTCGACCCGGTCAGGAGCGCCGCGAGCCCGAACAGCACGATCGCCGCGATCGCCGCCGGCAGGAGCCGTCGAGCTGAGACCCAGGCGACGACGAGCAGCCCGACGAGCGGAGGGAGCGCGAGTGCGGCGAGCAGCCGGTGCGCGGTGTGCCATCCCGCGGCGCCCGAGACGACCGCGAGCCCCGTCCCGGCGACGGCCGCCGCGGCGAGGAACCGGGCCCACGGCCCGGCGCTGGCGGTGACGGTGACGGGAGTCAAAGCCGTGACGGTGACGGGAGTCAGAGCCGTCCCTCCTGGGTCAGCCGGCGCCGCAGGTCACGGAGTGGTCGGGCGCTGATGATGTACGGGATCCGCTCGAAGTTCCATGGCGGCGGCGGCGAGGTCGCATACCACTCGAGCGTGTCGGCGAGCCACGGGTCGTTGACCGCACGCCGCCCGACGCGGGTCGTCCGGACCACGTTGACCACGAACACGCACATCCCCACCGCCATTATGAACGCCCCGATCGTCGAGATCATGTTATAGACCTCCCAGAGACCGCCCTCAGAGTACGTGTAGACCCGGCGCGGCATCCCGAGCAACCCCAGCATGTGCATCGGGAAGAAGGTCAGGTTGAAGCCGATGAACACGAGCCAGAAGTGGAGTTTCCCGAGCCGCTCGTCGAGTAACCGTCCGAACATCTTCGGCCACCAGTAGTAGAGCCCGGCGAAGATCCCGAACATCGAACCGCCGAAGAGCACGTAGTGGATGTGCGCCACGACGTAGTCGGTCTGGGTGAGCTGCCAGTCGACCGGGAACGCGGCCAGGAAGATTCCCGAGAGGCCGCCGATCGTGAACAGGCCGATGAACCCGAGCGCCCACAGCATCGGCGTGTCGAAGGAGATGTTCCCGCGGTAGAGCGTCGCGAGCCAGTTGAAGATCTTCACCCCGGTCGGCACCGCGATCACCATCGAGGTGACCATGAAGAACGAGTCGAGACGGGTCGGCAGGCCGACCGCGAACATGTGGTGGCCCCAGACGAGGAAGGCGAGCAACGCGATCGACACCGTGGAGACCGCCACGGCCTTGTAGCCGAAGATCGGCTTGCGCGAGAAGACGGGGATCACCTCCGAGATGATCCCCATCGCGGGCAGCACCATGATGTAGACCTCGGGGTGCCCGAAGAACCAGAAGACGTTCTGGTAGAGGATCGGGCTGCCGCCGTGGGCGGGATCGAAGAAGTGTGTCCCGGCGTGCCGGTCGAGCAGCATCATCGTCAGCCCGGCCGAAAGCGTCGGCAGCGCGAGCATCAAGAGCCACGCGTAGGTGAGCATCGCCCAGACAAAGAGCGGGATCCGCATCCACGTCATCCCGCGGGCGCGCATGTTGTGGATCGTGACGATGAAGTTGACCGCGCCCGCGAGCGAGGCGAGCGTCAGCACGTGCACGGAGAGGATCCAGAGGTCCTGGCCGCGGCCCGGCGAGTGCAGGGTCGAAAGGGGCGCGTAGGAGGTCCAGCCCGCCTCCGCGGCGCCGCCCTTGGCGAAGAAGCTGAAGTAGAGGATCAGCCCGCCGAGCAGGAACAGCCAGTAAGAGAGCGCGTTCAGCCGGGGGAAGGCCATGTCGCGCGCGCCGATCATCAACGGCACCAGGAAGTTCCCGAAGCCGGCGAGGATCGGGACGATGACGAGGAAGATCATCGTCGTCCCGTGGATCGTCACCGCCTCGTTGTAGGAGCCGCGCGTCATGAAACTCTCGTTCGGCGTCGCGAGCTGGGTGCGCATCAGGAGCGCGAGCAGGCCGCCGAGCGCGAAGAAGACGAGCGAGGTGCAGATGTAGAGGATCCCGATCCGCTTGTGGTCTGTCGTCGTCAGCCACGAGGTGATCCGGCCGCGGCGCCAGTCGGAGTGGTAGGCGAGAACCGGGGTCTCAGCGGCCACTGGCGGCCTTCTTCAGCGTCTTCGTGTAGGCGACGAGCGCGTCGATCTGGTCGTTCGACCAGCCGCTGCCGACGGCCGGCATCGTGCCGACGCCCAGCCGCAGGATCGTCCGGAGGCCGACCGCGTCGGTCAGGAGCGGGTTCGCTCCGAGGGAGGGCCCGACAAAGGCGGTAGCGAGCCGATGGCAGACCGCGCACGCGTGCTGGTACTCCTCCTTGCCGAGCGCTACGCCGGCCGGCGCGGCCGCGCGCTGGGCGATGAACTGCTCGTACTGGGCGCGCGGCACGACCTTCACCTGCGCGGTCATGCGCGCATGCTGGATCCCGCAGAGGTCGGAGCAGCGGGCCGCGTAGTCGCCGGCCGGCGCCTCGAACCAGGTGTGGTTGTCGCGCCCGGGGATCGCGTCGATCTTGCCTCCGAGCTCGGGCACCCACCAGCTGTGAACGACGTCGGTCACGGGCGCCGTCACGATCTCGTTCACGACGTTGTCGGCGGGGGCGATCATCGTCCCGACCGAGATTGCCCCGTTTGGGTAGGTGAACATCCAGTAGAACTGCCGGCCCTGGACGGTGATGTTCGTCGAGTTGGCGGCGCTCGCATCCGGCGCGTTCGCGATCGCGGGGAGCTCGACGAACACGAACGTGCCGATCGCGGCGAGGATCAGCACCGGCACGACCGTCCAGATGATCTCGAGCCGCGTCGAGCCGTGGATCTGGAGGCCGTCGGCGTCGCGGTGGCGTTTCCCGCGGCGGTACTTGACCGCGAGGGTGACGAGCGCGCCTTCGACCCCGACGAACACGATCGCCGCGAACACGAGCACGAAGACGTAGGCCTCACGGATCTTGTGCGCGTTCGGTGAGTGCGCCGGCAGCGGCAGCGTGCCGCCGTTACCGGCGAAGGCCGCTCCGACCAAGGTAAGCGCCCCCGCGCCTGCGATTGCTAGTACGAGGGTTGTCCGTCGCACGCCGTAAGGCATCGTATAGCGGTGGAGAAAAGAACGCGGATCGAGGTGCCAGCGTACGTGACGAGGCCGTTCGAGGTTTTCGTCAACGGGGTCCCCCAGGCCGAGGGGTCCGACTACGAGCACGTCGGCTCGTCGCTCGTCTTTCCGCGCCAGCTCGCGCGGGAGGGCAAACTCGGGTTCTGGCGCTGGCTGCGGATGGGTCTTGGCGTTGCCGGGTCGTACCGGCAGAACGACTCGGTCGACGTCGTCTTCGCGGCCGACGGCCGCCGGATCGTCAAGGCGCTTCTGGTGCCGCTTTTGGAAGAGCCACAGGCCGACCCGGACGAGCGCTAACCTGACGGGATGACGCAGCGCCGGAGGCCCACTCGCAGGCTGCGCAGTGCACTTGCGGGACGCGGTTTCATGCTCTTTCCGGCGGCGGCTTTCGCCGTCCACCAGCTTCGCTACGAGCTCGCCTACGGCTCCCGCGCCGGCGCCGCGCTCAGCGCGCAGGGGCACGGGTACCTGACCTCGCTCGCGCCGTGGGTCGCGGTGCTGCTCGCGCTCGCGCTCGGCTCGTACCTGGCCCGGCTTGCGCGGGCGGGCGGCGGCCACCTCGATGTGCGCCCGCGGCGCGCGTTTTCCGAGCTCTGGCTCGTTGCGAGCGGCTGCCTGCTTCTGACCTACTCGGTTCAGGAGTGGCTCGAGGGCCTGTTCGTGGCCGGGCATCCGGGCGGTTTCGCGGGCGTCTTCGGGCACGGCGGCTGGTGGGCGATCGTGCTCTCGATCGCGGCCGGGCTCGTCGTCGCGGCGCTGCTTCGGGTCGCGACCGTGGTGGCCGAGATCGTCTCGCGGGTCGCCCCGGCGCGAGCTGCCGCCGCCCGGCTGCTCGGGCGCCTCGTGTCGGTCTCGCTCGCCCGGCGAGCGCCGCTCGCCGACGCCTCGGCGGGTCGGGCCCCGCCCGGGATGTGTCTCGCGGCCTGAGCGCCGCCTGCGCACGTTTCCCGAGCGAACCGAAAGGAGAGTCCATTGCGTCTCGCTGTGGACGCACACCGTTGAGGCTCCAGGCCGCCCTGGCGATCGGGCTGGCCGCGCTTGCGCTGCCCGCCGAGGCGGCGGCGCACGGGCGCGGTGCCACGATCGCGCTCGACTACCGGCTGACGCTCGACCCGGCCACGCTCGCGCTGCCGGGCGTGCACGTGCGCGTGCTCGACGGCGATCGCGACTTCCAGGTCGAGGTCGATCCGGGAGTGCGCCTCGTCGTCCGGGGGGCGCTGAACGAGCCGCTCTTGCGGATCGACCGAAGCGGCGTGTGGGTCAACGCGAACTCGCCCACAGCGACGCTGGACGGCATCGTGTCGACCTCGAAGCACGGGTGGGTCGAGCTCAGCGGCGGGCGCTCGATCGCCTGGCACGACCACCGCCTCGCGCCGCCTCCCTCAAGCACGCCTGGCCCGGTCGGCCGCTTCGCGGTCGCGATCGAGATCAACGGGCACCCGGGTTCGATCTCGGGCACCTTCGTGCGCGTCCCGCGCCCTGCGCCCTGGCCTTGGCCGGTCGCGGCGGCGGCGCTCGTCGCGGGGATCGTGCTGGCGCTTCGCCGCCGCTCGCTCCGGGCGGCGCTGACCGTCGGGATCGGGGTCGCCGCCGGGATCGCCGCCTTGGCCGAGGTGACCACCTTCGCCGTGCGCGACGCCCCGACCGGCGGTGTCGGGTGGCTTCAGGTCGGCACCGCGATCGCGGTCGCGGCGGCGCTCGGGGCGCTGCTTCTCCGGCTGCGCGGGCGCGCGCGCGTCCACGCGGCCGGAGTGGTCGGTGCGGTTGCGGCGGCGGTCAGCCTCAGCTCGCTGCCGGTGTTCTGGCATGGAGTGGTGATCTCGGCGCTTCCCGCGGTGGCGGCGCGGGCGGTGTGCGGGCTCGCGATCGTGTGCGGCGCAGCCGCGGCGGCGCTCAGCTTCCTGCCCGACTTCGACGAGCCCGTCCGGAGCCGGCCGACCGGCGTGCGGGCGCTGCCGCGATGACCGCGTTCCTCGTCGCCTTCGCGCTCTTCGCGCAGCCCTCGGTGCGGCCGTGGCCGATCGGGCCCGGGCCGCGCTACACGCCCCCGGCCGCGCCGGCCGCCGTCAGCGCCGGAGTGCCCCTGGGCACTCTCCGCTGCGCCCCGCCGGGCCCGTCCTTCCTCGTCCACGTCGAGCTCTTCGCCGGCCGCCGCGTCGTCGTCTTGCCGGCCGGGATCGGCGTCGCCGCCCCGGCTGCCCGCTCCGGTGCGACCGTGACGCCCCGCGGGTGCGTCTATCCCCTGCGGACGCTCGCCCCCGACGGAGTCGTCGAGGTCGCGCGCGGCTCCGACCTGACCGTGGGCGACCTCTTCCGTATCTGGGGGCAGCCGCTGCTCGCGCGGCGGCTCGGCTCGTTCCGGTCGAGCTCGCCGGTCCGCGTCTACCTGGACGGGAGCCCCGTGCACGCCTCCGCGGGCGCGATCGTCCTCAAGCCACACGTCCAGATCGTGCTCGAGCTCGGTGCATACCTCGCACCGCATCCCTTCTTCCTGTTCCCCGGAGGTCAGTCGTGAAGCCATCCCTACCCGCTGCCGCCCTACCCCTTGCCGCGATCGCCCTGCTCGCCGGGTGCGGCGGCTCGACCACCGTGACCGGGCCCGTGATCCAGCCCGCCGCCGTCTACAGGCTCGTCCACCTCGAGCCCCGAGGTCCCGTCGTCGCCGGCAAGCCCGTGCGCGTCTCGTTCCAGATCCAGCAGCCCGACGGGACCCCGCTCGTCCACTTCAAGACCGGCCCCGGACCTCATACGGGCGTGCACCTGATCCTCGTCCGCCGCGACCTCGCCTACATCATCCATCAGCACCCGCCGGTCGGGCGCGTCGCGACGATCGCCCAGACGGTGACCTTCCCGGCGCCGGGGCCCTACCGGCTCGTCGCCGATGTCTACCCGGCGAGCGCGCAGCAACAGATCAACACCAACTTCCAGCTCTTCGGCACCGTGCACGTGTCGGGCGCCTACCATCCCAAGCCGCTGCCGCCCGTCTCGAGCTCCGACGTGATCGACGGCTACCGGTTCACCCTCTCCGGCGCCGGGCACCTGAAGGCGATCCAGGCCACACTCGTCGTCGTGCACGTGAGCGAGCCCGACGGCAAGCCTGCGAGCTTCACGCCCTGGTTCGGCGCGCTCGCCCACGCGATCTTCTTCCGCAAGGGCAGCCTCGACTACTTCCACACCCACGTGTGCGCGCCGGGGGTGAGCGGCTGCACCAGCGTGCTCGGGCCGACCAAGGTGACCGGCTCCTCGACCGTCCCGGGCAAGCTCAACGTCGGCGTCCTCGTCCCGGCACCGGGAACCTGGCGGCTCTTCCTCCAGTGCAAGCTGAACGGGACGATCTTCACGGCGCCGTTCACGCTCGAGGTCCGCTCGTAGTGGGGGTGCGGCTCGGGATCTGGGCGTTCAGCTCGTTCGCCTTCGCGATCGTCGACTCGACGATCCACTGGCGCGAAGGGCTCGGCTGGCAGGGCCTCCACTGCCTGGTCGGCCCGGTCCACCGCGACGCGATCCCGATCCTCGCCGCGCTCTCGCTGCTCGCGTCCCACGGCGCGATCGAGCATCTGCCCGCCTGGGCGCGCCGGTTGTTCGCGCAAACCGCGGCGCGCCTCACCCCTGCGCTCGCCGGCCTGCCTGCCGGCGCTTCCGATCGCTCCTCGGGCGCGGCTCGCGCGGGCCGCGAACACCGCTCGAGGCCCGCCGCCGGCGCTCCGCTCTCGACCGCTTCCCTTCTGAGAGGAGTCGACTGAACATGAATCGCCCGTCTTCAGGCAGGCGGCGCCTGCTGCTCGCACTCGCCTCAGGCGCCCTGTTCGCGCTGGTCTCCGCCGGCGCAGCCTCGGCGCACCCGCGCCTCAGCCCGCCCGTGTCGCTTGCAAACACGCTCCAGCTGTACAGCCTTGCCGTCCCGACCGAGAAGGCGCCCCCGGCGACGACGACGAAGATCGTGCTGACCGTCCCGAGCGGCTTTTCGATCGACTCGTTCGTGCCGAGCCCGGGCTGGCACCGGGTGCTCCAGCAGACCGGCGCCGGGAACAGCGCGGTGATCCAGAAGGTCACCTGGACGGGTGGAAAGGTTCCCAGCGGTGAGGACTCGCTCTTCCAGTTCCTCGGCCAGCCGGCCAAGGCCGGGACCTACACCTTCCAGGTCGAGCAGACCTACTCGGACAGCTCGATCGTCGACTGGTCGGGCTCGGAGTCCTCGGCCGCCCCGGCACCGGCGATCGAGGTCGTGAGCTCGTTCGGGGGCGGGGGCAGCTCGTTGCTCGCGATCGTCGCGCTCGTGATCGGAGCGGTCGCCATCCTGATCGCCGGGGTGGCGATCCTCGCCGGCGGCGGCGGTGCAAAGAGGCCGCTCGCATGAGCCGGCAGGGGCGGGCTGTCCTTCTGCTCGGCGCGACCCTGGTAGCGCTCGCGGCGCCGGTTGCGGCCTCCGCGCACGCTTACCTGATCAAGACGTACCCGTCGCCGAGCGGCCACCTGGACAGCCCGCCCTCCTACGTCTCCCTGACCTACGACGAGGCGGTCGAGCCCCGCTTCGCAATCATCTCGGTCACCGACAAGGACGCCCATCAGGAGACGACAGGCCCGGTGCACCGGTCGGCGTCCAACCCCGACACCCTGATCGTCCCGCTGCGCCCGCACCTGCCGGAAGGGTGGTACCTCGTCTACTGGCGCGCGATCTCTGTGGACGGGCACCCGGTCCAGGGCGCGTTCACCTTCTCGGTCGGGGCGAACCCCGGCCCCTCCCCGCAGTTCGTGATCCCGCACATCTCGCAGACGGCGACCACGACCCCGCTTCTGATCGCGCGCTGGGTGATGTTCCTGTCGGTGATGAGCGCGATCGGGCTGCTCGCGCTTCGGCTCGCGATCGCGCGCCCGGTCGCCCGCCGCATCGAAGGGACGCGCCTGCGGGCGCTCTCCGCCGCGTTCGCTGCCGCATCGCTCGTCGGCCTCCTGGCGATCCCGGCCTACCTCGAGGAGTCGACCGCGGTCGACTCGCTGCGCTCCTTCTTCGACGCGGGCGCGCTCGTGCCGCTCTGGCGGACGACGGCGTTCGGACGCGGGTACGTCGACCTCGAGGTCTGCTTCGCGCTCTTTGCCCTCGCCGGGGCGATCGCGCTCTGGGTCGACCGGCCCGAGCGCGAGCAGCGGTCGATCGCGGAGATCCTCGCGGGCGCCGGGGTGGCGGCGGCGGCAGCAGCAGTGCTGATCATCCCGGGAGCGGCCGGTCACGCCGCCCAGACCGCGCCGCGCGGGCTCGCGCTCGCCTTCGACTGGCTCCATCTGGTCGCCGGCTCGATCTGGCTGGGCGGGCTCGCCGGCCTGCTCGTGTTCTGGCGGAGCCTCCCGGCGGCCGAGCGGGTCAGCGCGCTCGCAGTCGTCGTGCCGCGGTTCTCGAACGTCGCGTTCGTCTCGGTCGCCGCCCTGCTCGGCTCGGGGATCGGCGCCTCGGTGCTCCACCTGCCGATCCTCTCGGCGCTCTGGACGACGCACTACGGCGAGGCGATCCTGGTCAAGTCCGGCCTGCTCGCGGCCGCGACGGCGCTCGGCGCGGTCAACCTGCTCGGGACCAGGCCGAGGCTCGCGGCTGCCCGGGGCCGCCCCGAGCTCGCCTCCGCGGCCGTGCTCCTGCGGCGTGTCGTCTCGGGCGAGGTCGTGCTCGTCACGGCAGCCGTGTTCGTCGCCGCGCTCCTCTCCAGCCTCGCGCCGCCCTCGCAGTTCCTCGGCGAGGAGGGCGCGGCGCTCGCCAAGGTCGGGCCGGGGCCGGTCGCGGCCGTCGTCCACGAGGCCGGCTATACGCTGAAGGTGGTCGTGAGCCCGAACAAGGCCGCGGCGCCGAACGACTTCGCGCTCCAGATCTCGAAAGGCGGCAAGCCCGTGCAGGGCGCGACCGTTACCTTGACCTTCGCGATGCTCGACATGGAGATGGGAAACCAGGAATACGCGCTCTCCGAGACCTCGCCAGGCGTCTACTCGCACCCCGCTCCGGCGCTCGTGATGGTCGGCCACTGGGGCCTCTCGTTCCAGGTCACCCCCAAGAGCGGACTGCCGTTTACGACACTCGTCGTCGATCAGGCAAGCGGATGAGCGGCCACGCCGCCGCCCTCCGCCTGCTCGCTGCCACGCTCGCCCTGGCGCTCGGCGCCTCCGCAGCGATCCTCGCCGCCCTCCTCGTGCAGCATGCGCTGTAGGGCGCTGGCCGCGCTTCTCTTGGTCGCGCTCGCCGCCGCCCCGGCGGCGCTCGCCGACGGTGACCCGGCGAGCGACTACCTGCTCGGCCAGTCGACGTTCCTCTCGCCCTTCGACGGCCACATCCCCAGCTCGAGCTCGAACGAGCTGATCGCGCTGCTCGCGAGCGCCAAGCAACAGGGGTTCCCGCTCAAGGTGGCCGTGATCGTCACCGCCTACGACCTGGGTGCGGTGCCGATCCTGTTCGACAAGCCGAAGCTCTACGCCAAGTTCCTCGGCGAGGAGGACTACTACTACTGGCGCGACGAGCTGGTCGTCGTGATGCCGAACGGCTACGGGATCTTCAAGGCGAAGAACCTGCCCGTCGCGGATAGGGCTGTGATCGCCAAGCTGCCGGCGATCCACACGAGCAACGGCGCCGCGCTCGTCGCGGCCGCCGAGAGTGCGGTACGGGAGCTCGCCGCCCGTCGCGGGATCACCCTCTCAGCCGTGTCGGCCTCGGCGGGCGGATCCTCGACCACCCGCGATCGCCTCGAGATCGGCGGCGCGGTGCTGCTCGCGGCCCTGCTCGCGCTCGGCGCCCGAGTGGCCTGGCGCCGGCGCCGCCCGCCGGGCACGATCTCGCCATGAAGACCATCTCGGCATGAAGCTCGAGCCGACCGCCGACCCAGAGCAGCTGCCGCGGCTGCCGCTCGGCCCCGGGCGGGCGGCCTACTCCAAACGCACGCGGACGATCTTCGCCGTCACGCTCGCCGCCGTTGTCGGGATCGTGCTGATCATCGGGGCGCTGCTTGCGACCGACAACAACCGCGCACCGCTGCGTTCGGTGACGATCCCGCTCGCCGACCAGAAGGCGACGACCGCGCTCCTCCGCGCGGCCGAGGCGGTCGGCTTCGAGCCGACCAGCGAGCCCGGGGCGGGCCAGATCGAGAGCCTGCCGATCGCTCCGGGCGCCACCGTCTCGGCTTCGAACCTGCTCGCGCCGGGCTCCACGGCGCCTGGTTTCAGCCTCCGCACCCCGGCCGGCCAGCAGATCACCCTGGCCGGGCTGCGCGGCAAGACCGTCCTGCTCGAGTTCTTCGCCACCTGGTGCCCGCACTGCGCGGCCGAGGCGCCCCATCTGAAGACGATCTACGGCTCGCTCGCGCACGCGCGCTACACGTTCGTCTCGGTCAACGCCGACGGCGAGACGGCCCCGAGCGTCCTCGCCTACCACATCTATTTCGGCTTCCCCTTCCCGGCCGTGCTCGACCCGAGCTCCCGACCCGGCAGCTTCCACCAGGCCGGTTCGCGTGGGCCGGTGTCCCTCGCCTACAAGGTCCCGTCCTTCCCGACCTTCTACGTGATCGACCCGCGCGGCCGGGTCAAATGGGCCGCGAGCGGCGAGCAGCCGGACGCGCTGCTCCTGCGCGAGCTTCGAGCGGCAGGTGTGCGGGGCGGCGGATGAGGCTGCCGTTCAAGCCCGTCTGCACGGTCACCGACCCGGGCGCCCGCCAGTGGGAGCTGTACCTGACCAAGACGGTTGTGCCCGAGTGGCGGGAGGGCGGCTACAACAGCCTGCTCGACGACCCCGAGCCGATGCTCGGGATCCTCAACATCCCGTTGATGCTGATCGGGTTTGCCTGGTCGAGCATCCTCTCGCCCGTCCTGCGCTTTCTCTTCCTCTATCCCTTCGCGCTCGTGAAGGGGCGCCGCTCCCGGGCGGCGCGGATCGAGGCGATCTGCTTCTCGGCCGGGGAGGGGACTTTGACCCACACGTGGACGACGACCGCCGACCAGGCCGAAAGCGTCCTCCACACGGTCGCGCTCGCGCTCGAGGAGGGACGGATCGCCCAACCGGTCGGCGCCGTCTACACCATCCCCGCCTCTGAACGCCGCTCGTCGTTGCCCGATCTGACCTAGTAGTAGCCGCCGGCGGCGGGTTTCGGCTCCTTCGAGCGCTCTCCCGAGGCCGACGGCGCCCTCCTTCACGGCGCCTCCAGACCGAGCGCTGACAAGAGCCTCTGCCCGCGCCGGGCACGCTACCGTGAAGGGATGCCTGGAGGCCGTAGCGGCGGGTTCATGCCGCGGGAAAAGCCGGAGCGTCCCGCCGACAAGGCGGTGCGCAAGGCGAACCTGCGCCGGATCGGGCGGCTGTTTCGCCCCTACTGGGCGAAGCTCGGCGTCGTCACGCTGCTGATCCTGTTCGCCTCCGGGCTCGGGGTGATCCCCGCCTTCCTGCTGCAATCGGTGATCTCCTCGGCGTTCAAGCCGACCGACCAGGGCACGCACGTGATCGTCAACTTCCACCTGCTCACCGAGCTCGTGCTCGGGATGATCGCGATCTCGCTGGTCACGGGCGTGTTCGGGGTCGTTCAGTCCTACCTCTCGACCCAGGTCGGCCAGAGCGTGATGCACGACCTGCGCACCTCGGTCTACCGCCATCTGCAGCGGATGTCGCTCGCGTTCTTCACCAAGACACGCACCGGCGAGGTACAGAGCCGGATCGCCAACGACATCGGGGGTGTCGACAACGTCCTCACCTCGACGGCGACCTCGATCATGTCGACCGTCACGACGGTGATCGCGACGGTGATCGCGATGTTCCTGCTCGAGTGGCGGCTGGCAGTCGTCGCGCTCGCCCTGATGCCCGTCTTCGTCCTGATCACGCGCAAGGTGGGCGGCGCGCGGCGCAAGATCGCAATGACCCGGCAGGAGTCGATGGCCGACATCGCCTCGCTCGTTCAGGAGTCGCTTTCGGTCTCGGGGATCCTGCTCGGGAAGACGATGGGCCGCTCCAGCGAGCTCGCGCAGCGGTTCACGGGCGAGTCGAGCCGCCTCGCCGACCTCGAGATCCGGAGCCGGATGACGGGCCGCTGGCTGATGCAGTCGATCCAGATGACCTTCGCGATCATGCCGGCCGCGATCTACTGGTTCGGCGGCCTCGAGGTCCAGCACGCGCACGGCACCGCCTCGTTCGGCGTGGTCGGGACGCTCGTCTCCTTCACGACGCTCCAGACGCGCCTGTTCGCCCCGATCGGGAGCCTGCTCAGCGTCTCGGTCGACGTTCAGAGCTCGCTCGCGCTCTTCGACCGGATCTTCGAGTACCTCGATCTGCCGGTCGACATCGCCCCCGGCACGCGGACGCTCGAGTCGGTACACGGCGATGTGCGGCTCGAGGACGTCTGGTTTCGCTACGGCGACGGGCCCTATGCGCTCTCGGAGCTCGAGATCACGATCCCGGCCGGGACGACGACCGCGATCGTCGGCGAGACCGGAGCCGGCAAGACGACGGTCGGCTACCTCGTCTCGCGGCTCTACGACACGAGCAAGGGCCGGGTCACGATCGACGGGGTCGACATCCGGGAGCTGAGCTTCGAGTCGCTCGCCGCCACGGTCGGGGTCGTCTCGCAGGAGACCTATCTCTTCCACGCGACCGTGCGCGACAACCTGCGCTTCGCCAAGCCCGACGCCTCCGACGCCGAGGTCGAGGAGGCGGCGCGGGCGGCGCAGATCCACGGGCTGATCTCCTCGCTCCCGGAGGGCTTCGACACGGTCGTCGGCGAGCGCGGCTACCGCTTCTCGGGCGGTGAGAAGCAGCGGATCGCGATCGCGCGCGCGATCCTCCGCAACCCGCCCGTCCTGGTGCTCGACGAGGCCACCTCGGCGCTCGACACCCAGACCGAGCGCGCGGTCCAGGAGGCGCTTGCCCGTCTGGTCGAAGGGCGGACGACGATCGCGATCGCCCACCGGCTCTCGACGGTTCGCGACGCCGACCAGATCGTGGTGCTCGACCGCGGCACGGTCGTCGAGGTCGGCACCTACGACGAGCTGGTCGCGCTCGGTGGCCGCTTCTCGGCGCTCGCCGCCCGCGACGCCGAGACGTTCGACTCACCCGAGATCGCCGTCAGCAGGTGATCTTCGCGCCGGTCTTCGAGTCGGTGCACGCGAGCGAGACCGCCTGGTAGCTGACCGCGCCGGTCGAGCGGTTGATCTTGGCGGCGACTCGGAGCACGCCGAGCGCCCGTTCTGCCTTGGCGGTGAAATGCGCCTGGCAGGTCGCGGTGGCGCCGCTCGCCGCGATCTTGCAGCTCACCGTCGTGAACAGGAACCCCGTCTTGTGCTTGGTATAGGTGGCCTGAATCGACGGCTTCAGGCTCCTGGCGAGCGCGGCGGAGGGTGTGATCGCCCCGGCGGTGGCGCTCGCTGCGAGCGCGACTGCGGCGCTCGCCGCGAGGGCTCTCAGCACTTGAACGGCTTGTGGGTGACCGAGTCGGTGCACGAATGGGAGGTCAGCTGCCAGGTGACCGACATCGCGTCGTTGTCGTGCAACGTCGCGGCGACCTTGAAGACGATGTTCTCGTGCGCTGCGGGAGCGGTCGTGTAGGCCGTGCAGTGGAACGTCGCGCCGTTCAGCGGCAGCACGCAGACGACCTTGCCGATCGTGAGCGCAGAGAGCTGCTTCGACTTCTTGAACGACGTGACCATCGAGGCCTTCAAGGCGGCCGCGTCGGCCTGGGCCTCCGTCTTCGGCTTGGCCGCAAGCGCCGGCACGGCTCCGAGCACGAGCAGAGCGAGGAGGGCGGCGGCCGCCGAGCGAATGCTCATGCAGAGGATCGTAGAGCGCCTGCACCGGAGCCGGGCGCGAATTTACCTTCTGCTCATTTTACGTTCCCTTATCAGTCGATTGTCTAGGAATGCATAAGCTTTGCTGCACGAGGGAGATGAGCGTAGAGGTACCGACCTACAAGGGGCCGTTCGGCAAGCAGCAGGCAGAGCGACTGCTCTGGCGGGCGGGGTTCGGCGCGAAGGGGGGAGAGGCGGATGCGCTGGCGGCACTCGGCTTCAAGCACGGCGTGCACGCGATCACCCGACCCCCGGCCTACCAGCTGATGGGTCCGGCTCCCACCGCCGACAAGGGCCGTCCGCTCTCCCCGGCCGCGGTGATCGGCGACGACCATCTCTTCTGGCTCGACCGGATGGTGCGCACCAACGCGCCGCTCATCGAGCGGATGACCTTGATCTGGCACTCCTGGTTTGCGACCTCGAACACCGGCGTCGCCTCCCAGCAGCTGATGCTGAACCAGAACGACTTCTTCCGCGGGAACGCGCTCGGCACGTTCAACAAGATGCTGACGGGGGTGACCCAGGACCCCGCGATGCTGATCTGGCTGAACGGCAACCAGAACGTCAAGAGCCACCCCAACGAGAACTACGGCCGCGAGATGATGGAGCTGTTCACGCTCGGCGCCGACCGCGGTGCCTACACCGAGACCGACGTCCGGGAGAACGCGCGCGCGCTCACCGGCTGGACCGGCAACGTCAACAAGGGCGTGATCGGCGCGTTCGTGTTCAACCCGAACCTGCACGACAACGGCTCCAAGACGATCTTCGGCAACACGGGCAACTACGCCTGGCAGGACTCGTGCAACCTGTGCGTCAACCATCCGCTGCACGCGTCGTACTTCGTCAACAAGCTCTGGAGCTACTTCGTCCCGACGCCGATCGACAAGCAGAGCCTGACCGCGCTCTCCACCCTCTACACCTCGAACGGGTGGAGGATCCACCCCGTGGTCGAGGCGATCCTCCAGCACCCGGCGTTCTACTCGAGCCCGCGCATGGTCACCCCGCCGGTCGTCTACAACGCCGCCCTGCTTCGGATCTCGGGGCGCTACATCGACACGGCGGTCTGGTGGTCGCAGGACGCCGCCGCGGGCCAGCAGCTCTTCTACCCACCCGACGTCGGCGGCTGGGACTACACGCGCTGGCTCGACACCGCCACCTTCCGTGCCCGCTGGTTCATCGCAGCGCTCGTGATGGGCGCATCCTCGCCCACCGACAGCCCGAACGACCCGACGCAGATCGTCCAGCGCTCGATCGACTTCTGGGGCACACCGACGCTCTCGACCCAGACCCAGAACCTGCTGCTCGCCTTCGCCAAGGCGCAGCTGAAACGGAGCGCCGCGCCCTCCGACGTCGAGACCGCCGTCCGGCGGCTCGTCGCCACCTCCCCCGACCTTCAGACCGCATGAGCAACTGCCGAGACTGCGACCGGACGGAGATCCTCCGCCGCGCCGTGGCGGAGGCCGGCCGCGGGCTGCCGGGAATCGAGGCCGGGATGCCGCTTCCGGCCGGCACCGGGCTGACCCGGCGCGACTTCCTCTCTCGCACCGCCGGCCTCGCGCTCGGCGTCTACGGCGGCGGGCTCCTCTCCTCCTCGGCCTTCGACTACGGGATCGCCGCCGCCGCGGCGGCGACCTCGACTCCCCAGAACGTTCTCGTCGTCTGCTACCTCTCCGGCGGAATCGACGGCCTCTCGGTGCTCTTCCCGGCCGGCGACCCGGGGTACTACTCGCTGCGGCCGAACATCGCGCTCGCGCCGAGCTCGGGCACCCCGTTCTCCCAGGACGGACGGCTGCGCTGGAACCCCACCACGAGCGGGATCGCCACCCTGCACGGCGAGGGCAAGGTCAACGTGATCCCGGCGATCGGCTACTTCGACAACGACGAGTCGCACTTCACCTCGCGTCACTACTGGGAGGTGGGCGCCACCGATGCGACCCTGCGCACGGGCTGGCTCGGCCGCTATATCGACACGGTCGGGACGAGTGACAACCCGCTGCAGGGGCTGTCGCTCGACGTCGCCCTCCAGCCGGCGCTCGCGACCGTGAAGATGCCGGTGGCGACGATGCAGGCGGCCGACCAGTACACCTTCGCCCCGCCCGGGCTGCCCCCCCATCCGCTCGAGGCCTCGATGTTCCAGGAGGCCGCCAACATCGGCGCGGCGCTCTCCAGCTCGCCCGACGCCGGGCTCGCGAGCGCCGGCTCGACCGCACTCGAGTCGCACCACCTCTACAGCGAGCTCGGCGCCTTCAAGTACGGCTTCAACAGCCCGGTCCCGTATCCGGGCTCGGCCGACCCGTTCCCGCACCGGCTCGCAGGGCTCGCGGCGATGATCGGGGCCGGGCTGCCGCTGCGCGTCGTCACGATCACCTCGCCGGGCCACTTCGACACGCACGCGACCCAGACGAGCGCCCTGAACAGCGGGATGCAGCTCACCTCCGACTCGCTGCTCGCCTTCCAGCGCGACCTCGAGTCGCGCGGCGTCGCCGACCGGGTGCTGATCTACCTCTGGTCGGAGTTCGGGCGCCGCGCCCAGGAGAACGCCTCGGCAGGTACCGACCACGGCTCGGGCGGGATCGGCTTCCTGATCGGGACGAAGGTCAACGGCCAGATGGTCGGCGGCTTCCCGGGCATCACGGGCGGCCTCAACAGCCTCGGCAACCTCCAGCCGACCGCCGATTTCCGCTCGGTGTACTCGGCGATCCTCGAGCAGTGGCTCCAGGCCGACGCCAACGCGATCCTGCCGGACGTCAGCGCGTACGCGCGTCCGACGCTGCTCGCGTGAGAGCTGCCGCCGCGGCACTCGCGCTCCTGCTCTCAGCCGCGGCGCCTGCGTCGGCGAAGACGTTCCCGACTCGCGTGCAGGTGACGGCGAAGGAGTTCTACTACACGCTCTCGGGGCTCACCGGCCGCTCGGTCAAGGCCGGCCCGGCGATCATCGAGTTCGTCAACTACGGCGAGGATCCCCACGACATGCGGGTGGAGCGCGTCGGCGGGACCCGTGTCTACGGCACCCCGGTGCTGCAGCCCGGCAGCTACTACGACCTGAGCGTAAAGCTCCTGCCGGGCAGGTACGAGCTCTGGTGCAGCATCGCCAACCATCGCCAGCTCGGGATGGAAGCGACGCTGATCGTCACGCGGCCGAAGAGCTAGCCAGCCGCCGAGCTGGAGGGGTGCGGCGCGCCGCCGCACCCCTCGCCCCACCGCCGGGCGACTTACATCAGGAACGGATGCACCGCCGCGGTCGCCTGTGCGGCCGTGAGCACCTTCGGGAGGTTCGGCGCCACGACGATCGTGTTCGAGCCGATGTTCGTCAGCACGCTCAGGTGGCGAGACTCGCAGGCCCCGATCTCGGCGGCGACACCCTTGAGCGCGTTGCTCGTGAAGGCGGTGACTGCGCCCATGTAGGCGCCGACGAAAGCGGTCTCGAGCGCCTCGCCGAGCATGCCGATGCTCTTGCGCGAGGCGAAGGAGCCCTTCGGGTAGGTGAACTTGAGCCCGGCCGGAGTGGCCGACTTGAGCACGCCCTTGAGCGCGTCGTAGTGGGCGACCTCGTTGCCTTTCGCGCCCGCGAGGTAGGCGAGCTCGTCGCCCTTGAGCTGGTTCGAGGCGATCGCGTGGGTGTAGAAGTCGATCGCGAGCAGCTCGGCGGTGGCGGCGAGCTTGGCGATGTCAGCGTCGCTCGTGACGGCTCCGAGAGCTGTTCCCTCGGCAACGCCGAGGACGAGGCCGCCTGCGACGAGGGCGAGTCCGCCCTTGGCGCCACGGGCGAGGAACTGTGCGCGAGTGGTGCCGCTCATGTCAATCCTCCTTGGTCTGGGCCCGCGGTCGGTGCGAGCGTCGAGGCAGATTCGCCGGCGGGCGTGATCCGGTTCGGACCGGCTCGCGAACCGAATGCGCAGCGCAGGCGAATCCACCTGGATGAGTGGCGGCGTGGGCTTGCTAGGGTCACCGAGGAGCTCCGAGCGGAGCCGATCAATGCCGCGCCGTGACCTGGCCCATCTCTCGGACGAAGCCGTCGTCGCGCTCACCGCGCGCTCGGACGAGGTCGCGCTCGCCGAGCTGTACGACCGGTTCGGCCGCGCCGCCTTCGGGCTGGCATTCCGCGTGATCCGGGACGAGTCGCTGGCCGAGGACGCGGTGCAGGAGGCGTTCCTCGCCGTCTGGCGCGGCGCCTCGCGGTTCATTCCCGAACGGGCGAAGGCGAGCACCTGGATCATGACGCTCGTGCACCGCCGCGCCGTCGACCTCGTCCGCCGCGAGGAGCGCCGCCGCGCCGACCCGCTCCCGGAGACCGAGACCGAGGCGGGCGGCCCCTCGGCCGCCGACAGCGCCTGGCTTCGGCTCGAGCGTGAGCGCGTCCAGGACGCGCTCAGCAGGCTGCCCGATCAGCAGCGTGAGGCGATCGAGCTCGCCTACTACGGGGGTTTCACCCAGTCGGAGCTCGCCGAGCGGCTCGGGGAGCCTTTGGGGACGATCAAAAGTCGCATGTTCACGGGTCTCGCACGGCTGCGAGAGCTGCTGGAAACGCCACTCGAGGGAGACGCATGGACGTCGAGAAACTCCACGATCTGACGGCTGCCTACGCGCTGGATGCCCTCGACCCGGAGGAGCGTGAGGCCTACGAGGCCCATCTCGCCGAGTGCGAGCGCTGCCGCGAGGAGGTTGCGGAGTTCTCCTCGGTCGCAGCCTCGCTCGCCCACGCGGTCGAGCCGGCCTCGCCGCCGCCCGCGCTGCGTGAGCGGATCCTGGATGCTGCGCGGGCGGAGCGCCCCAACGTCTCTCCCTTGCGTCCGCGCTGGGCCTACCCGGTCGCTGCCTTCGCGGCGGTCGCCGCCTGCGCCGCGATCGGGCTCGGGATCTGGGGCCTCTCGCTCGATAACCGGCTCGGCAGCTCGAACGCGGCGGCGATTTCGCGCGTCGCGCTGAGCGGCGCCGACAACTCCTTCGTCGTCTACTCGGGCCAGTCGGCAGGGCTCGTCCTCTCGGATCTGACCGCCCCTCCGGCCGGCAAGACCTACGAGGCATGGGTGATCCAGGGCAAGGTCGCCTCCCCCGCCGGCCTCTTCCGGGGCGGCTCGGGAACGACGTATCTCCCGCTCGGCCACGAGGTCCCGCGGGGCTCGGTCGTCGCGGTCACCGTCGAGCCCGCAGGCGGCTCGGCGAAGCCGACGACGAAGCCGTTTCTCGTCTCGATGCCCGTCTGAGGCGGCAACTCGAATCGCCACTCGGGCTGCCTGACCTGAGCCAGCCGGCCGACCGCGTAGGCGCGCGGTCATGCGAATGGGTCGCGTGTCTCGATGCTTGTAAATCGGCGATAGTCGCGATCACGTGTCCAGATCGTGCGAACGCCGTTCTCCACCATCAGGGCGACCAGGTGGGCGTCCGGGACGAGGTTGCCGCGCGCGTCGGATTCGGTAGCGAGGTGACGGTAGGAGAGCCAGAAGCGATCGTGCTCGCCGGCAGTCTGGACGTGCGGGAGCGCAAGTAGCCGGTCGATGTTGGCGATCGCGGCCGCTGGCGGGAGTGGCTGCTCGAAGATCGCGGAGTGTGTCGCAATCCGTAGATATGCCATCACCGTCGGCCAGAACAGGTAGAGGAGATCGTCTCCACTTGCGGCGTATTCGAGAAAGGTGCGCGCTCGCGGCTGATGCGCACTTGTCTCGTCGGAGGCGTAGAGAAGGACGTTTGCGTCGAGGGTGAAGCTCAACGGCTCTCGAGCACGCGGTGGACGGCTTCCTTGTCCTCGAGCTCGATGCGGGCGCCCATTGGGCGTGATGTCCACTCGAGCGTGCTGGACAGCGGTTTGTCGTGCGGGTGCAGGGCGTCTGCCAAGAGCCGCGAGGCGAGCTGTCCGAGCGTCTTTCCTTCGCGTCGGCTGCGCTCTTTCAGCCTCCGGAGCACCGCCGCGTCGAGATCGAGTGTGGTGCGTGGCATGTGAGTGATGATAGCCAACCGTGCATCAGATGCAGCGCGCGGCCCGATGCCGGCCCCGTTGCCGCTCCAAACCGGGGCGTCCGGGGCGCAAGGCGATTCTTAGCTTCCGTTATGGGCGTTCTTAGTGTTCACAGGGGACTGCCAGGGTAGAACGTCTGCATGACTCGATTCAGGATTTCCATCACGCTGATCGCGGTATGCATTGCCGTGGCGGTCGGCGCCGGGCTCGCTTCAAGCACCACGACCTCGACGCAGTCCGCCTCATCGCTTTCGGCAGGCATCGCGCTTCAGAACGCGTTCGTCAACGTCTACAAGAAGGTCTCCCCGTCGGTCGTGCAGATCGAGACGAACCAGGGGCTCGGCTCGGGGATCGTCTTCGACAACAAGGGCGACATCGTCACGAACGATCACGTCGTCGGCACCGCGAAGACGTTCACCGTCACGACGACGGCCGCCTCGAAGCCGCTCACGGGCAAGCTCGTGGGCACCTTCCAAGAGGACGACCTGGCCGTGATCAGGGTCGACCCTGCCGGGCTCAAGCCGGCCAGCTTCGCCGATTCCGCGAAGCTCCAGGTGGGCGACATCGCAATGGCGATCGGCAATCCGCTCGGGCTCAGCTCGAGCTTCACCGAAGGGATCATCAGCGCGCTCAACCGGCAGGAGTCCGAGGGTAACAACGTCGTGCTTGCGAACGCGATCCAGACGAGCGCGGCGATCAACCCCGGTAACTCGGGCGGGGCGCTCGTCGACCTCAACGGCCAGGTGGTCGGGATCCCGACGCTCGCCGCGGCCGACCCCCAGCTCGGCGGTGCGGCGGCTGGTATCGGGTTCGCGATCCCGAGCAACGTCGTCAAGAGCATCGCGGCCCAGCTGGTCGCAAACGGCAAGGTCACGAACTCCGGCCGCGCCTACCTCGGCGTCAAGATCGCCGACACGGGTCTCGGGAACGGCGTCTACATCACCTCCGTGCTCTCGGGCACGGCGGCGGCCAAGGCCGGGCTGAAGACCGGCGAGCGCATCACCGCGCTCAACGGCTCCCCGACCCCGGACTCCAACGCGCTCGGGACGGTGCTCGCCGCGCTGAAGCCGGGTCAGACCGTGACGGTGAAGGTCGCGACGTCGGCCGGCTCCTCGCACACGGCCAAGCTCACGCTCGACCAGTACCCGGGCGCCTAGACGGCACGCGGCGGGAGCGCGAGGCAATGGCCTCGTGCTCCCCCGCTGCCGCCCGGATCTCGTCGGTGGCACTCACCTGGTCGACCCCGAGCGCCCGCAGCAGGTCGACGGCGATCGAGCGCACCTGCCCGACCAGCACGTCGATCGCGAAGCCGCGCTCCTCGTTCAGGGCCTCCGAGGCATCCGCGGCCGCGGCGAGGAGGCTCTCCCGGAGCTGCTCGTACTCGCCGCCCCGGTCGAGCTCGTGCTCGAGGCGGCGGACCACCCGCGCGAGGACGCGGATCGCGTTCGGCAGCCGCGGCGAGATCCTCGGCTCCAGCTCGACCGCCCGGACGGCCGCGCGCGCGAGGACGCGTGCGTTGCGGACCGCGAGCTCGAGGTGGATCGTCGCCTCCTCGTAGCGGGCGATGTGGCCGCGCTCCCGCCAGTAGCTCGGAGCGATCCGGGTCGTCTCCTCGGCCAGGACGAGCGCCTGGCGGAGATGGTCGATAAGGGCGTCTGTCATGCGGGCGTGCTCGAGCGCGCGGCCGCTACCCTCGAGGCTGCGGGCCTCGAGCGCCGAGGCGACCTCGGCGAGCGCACCGGCAAGCGCGGCGATCACCGGAGCGATCGCGCGGCGGGTGATCGCGGCCGGGTCGTGCGGCACGAGCGCCAGCACGGCGATCCCGACCACCCCGCCCACGAGCGCGTCCACGAACCGCGTCGGCACGAGACCGCCGCCCGAGCTCCGCACGGTGGCCACGAGGACGGCCGACGAAGCGGCCTGCGAGGCGATCAGCGGCCCGCCGCCGAGCAGGATCGCCGCGGTCATCGCCAGCCCCACGACCAGCCCGACCTGCGCGGCGCCGGTGCCGATCGCGGCGATCAGGAGCTCGCCGACCGCGATTCCGACCGCGACGCCGATCACCATCTCGACCGCCCGGCGTGTCCGGCCGCCGGGCGAGAGCCCGAGCGCGATCACCGCCGCCACCGGGGCGAAGAAGGCGTTCTTGTGCCCGAGCACGTCGTGGGCGAGCAGCCAGGCGGTGCCTGCGGCGACCGCCGTCTGCACGAGGGTGATCGCGCCAGCGCGGAGCGCACGGGCCCGAGACCGCAGCCTCGTCTCGATGATCACCGCCGAGCTAGCTGGGGCCCTGGCCGGGATCGTCGGCCGAGATCGGGATCGCGGTCTCGGGCCCCAGGCCACGGTAGGCGGAGCGGAAGGCGGCGAACGCCTTCTGGTTGAACGAGCCGCAGATCGCGATGTGGCCCATGCCGTAGTTGCCGTTGACGTAATAGGCGTCGTTCCCGGTCCTCGTCCACGCGGTGAGGGCGATCTTGTTACCGAGGCCGGCATACGGGGTTCCGAACACCGCCTGGGGCTGCTGGTTGTAGAAGTCCTGGAGTTTGGTGATCGTCGACTGGGGCACCTTCGGGCCCCACCAGATGATCACGCCCCCATGCTCCTCGTTGTGGACAACCTGGCGCGGGTTGACCGCGGTCGTGTAAAAGCCCCAGACAGCCCAGATCGGGTAATGCGCGCCGCCGGAGGGCGGGCTCGTGCTCCAGAGTCCCTTGGTGGGAGTGGTCAACGTGGGCACGTCGAGGTGGTAGCCGCCCCGCACGCCGGTCTTGTCGTGCTTGGGCGGTTTCGGAGGCACGTCGCGGTAGGTGCAGCCCGCCGCGACCATCGCCGGCTTGACGTTGGCGGCCGCGGATCCACCGCCGCCCGAGCCGAGCACAAGCAGGATGATCACCGCGCCGGCGACGAGGCCGATGCTCGCCGGCCAGACCCAGACGGGAACCTCAGCGAGCGGGTTACCAGCCGGCTTTCTCGTGTCGCGGCGTTGAGGCACCTGCACGGTGCGCGGCGGCATCGGCGTCCGTGCCTTCTTCTTCGCCACGCTGACAGCATACGGGGCGAGGGGCCCCACTCCTCCGGTTCCCGAGCTTGGTGGGAACCCGGGCACGAGGCGCCCGCCTCGGGAAGCCTCAGCGGCCCCCGGGCGCGCTCGGTTCGTTCGTGCGGTGCTCGATCAGGGACAGAATCCCCTGGGCTTGTGGATCCCGCCCAGGTGAGGGCAGCAGCTGCCGGGGCGTCGGATCAGGCAACCTGTTCGTCGTACCAGGCGTGCGCGGGCGGGCCGTAGGGTGCGCGGGCCTCCTCGATCGCTTGCTCGATTCGCGCCGTGAGCGCCTTCGCGGTCGCGACGGTCGGGCGGCCCGCGGCGACCTCGATCGGCTCGGCCGCGAGCAGGCGGATCCGCGGCAGCCCGAGCTTGAACTTGGCCGGGCGGAGGGCCCGTTCGCTCCCGACGATGCAGACCGGGACGATCGTCGTACCGCTCGAGAGCGCCAGCCGCGCAGCGCCTCTAAGCCACGGCCGCTCACGGTAGGGAAGACAGGTGCCTTGCGGGAACATCCCGAGCACCTGCCCTTGCTCGAGCAGCTCGGCGGCGCGCGCCACCGCGGTACGGTCGCCGATCCCGCGCGTGATCGGGAAGGTGCCGAACCAGCGCATGATCGTTCGCAGCACGGGGTAGTCGAAGAGCTCGGCCTTGGCCATGTAGCGGATCGGGCGCCGCGTCACGAGGCCGAGGAGCCACGGATCGATCAGCGACTCGTGGTTCGCGACGAGGATCACAGGCCCGGTCGCAGGAACCCGTTCGGGGTTGCTCAGCTCGACGCGGTAGAGCCGCGCGAACCAGTGGCGGAAGAACGTCCACTCAAACAGCGTGTAGAGGGGCGGGCGCTTCATCCGGCGCAAGGGCGGCAGATCATCCGGAATAGGAGCGGCAGAGGGTCAACGGGAGATCGCGGAGCGAGGCGGGGACGGAACGCAGCCTCGCACTGAGCGAGAAGAGCTCCAGGTTGCGCTCGGACGGATTTAATCGTAGCCGAGCGGGCGCCCCTGCGTGGTTTGGAGGGTGAAGGCCTCGCGCCGAGGTTCCAGCGGCTCGGAGCGCCGAGGCCAGCGGCTCGCGCGAGCTCGTCGCGGGCTGGGGCGGCGATTTCGCCACCGCTGATCGCTACCTGGCGACCGCACTCCGCGCAGATGCGACTATTGGTTCGGCATGACCGAGATTCCCGCCGCTACCCCCCTGCCGCCGGCTCCCGTTCTCGTCGCCACCGTGCGGCCGCGCACGAGCCTGATCAGCCAGGTCGTCACCCTGGTCGCGGTCGTCGTCCCGCCGCTCGGGGTGGTCGCCGTGGTCGGCGCTCTCTGGGGCGTCGCCTTCCACCCGGGCGACCTCGCGATCATGGGCGGGATGTATGTCGTCTGCGCGTTCGGGATCACGATCGGCTTCCACCGCTACTTCACGCACAAGTCGTTCGAGGCGCGCGCGCCGGTGAAGGCGGTGCTCGCGATCCTCGGCTGCATGACGATGCAGGGCCCGCTCACCCAGTGGGTGACCGATCACCGCAAGCACCATGCGCTCTCCGACCAGGAGGGCGACCCGCACTCACCCCATGCGGGCCAGGAGGAGGGGATCGGCGGGATGTTCAAGGGGTTCGTCCACGCCCACGTGGGCTGGATGTTCTCGAACCTCGGGATGGAGCAGGGCCGCCACTACGGCAAGGACCTCTACGACGACCGGCTGATCAGGACGATCGACCGCCTCTACCTGCTCTGGGTGGTCGCGACACTCGGGATCCCGTTCGGGATCGGCTACGCGCTCGGGGGGCTCTCCTACGGCGTCGAGGGGCTGCTCTGGGGAGGGCTCGTGCGCATCTTCCTCTACCAGCACGCGACCTTCAGCGTGAACTCGATCTGCCACATGTTCGGCCGGCGCGACTACGACGTCCGCGACGAGTCGCGCAACAACTGGGTGGTCGCGCTGCTCGTCTTCGGCGAAGGGTGGCACAACAACCACCACGCCTTCCCGGCCTCGGCGCGCCACGGCCTGCGCCGCTTCCAGATCGACCTCTCGTGGTGGGTGATCCGGGGGCTCGAGAAGCTCGGCCTCGTCTGGAACGTGCGGCTGCCCTCGCAGGCCCAGCAGCGGCGGCGAAAGCCTCAGTCGGCGAACCTCCCGAGCTGAGCCTCGATCAGGCGCGCCCAGGTGGCGGCGCGCGGCAGCGGTACGAGCAGGCCCCCGGGGCCGCGCAGCGCGAGCCCGTGCAGCCCTCCACGGATCAAGGTGTAGCTCCCCGGCACACCGCGTGCCTGCGCCCGCTCGAAGCCGCGCCGTGAGAGCGACGCTCTCACGCCGGGGACCGCCGGCAGCCACCGGTCGAGCGATCCGTGGAGGACGTCGAGCCGCCTCCCCGCGAGCGGAGCGAGGTCGAGACGGTCGAAGATCCACGGCGCGAGCCCGAGCACGCCGCTGACCCCGGGCTCGCCGGCCGCGGAGATCGCGACCGCGCCGCCCATCGAGAACCCGACGAGGAGCGTCCGCTCGCCGCCGGCCTCGTGGATCGCCGCGCGCGCGTCCTCGACGCAGAGTCCGAGCTGCCGCCAGGACTTGACCCGGTAGCGCAGCTCGCCGAAGCCGAGCCCCGGGAATCTCGGCGCCAGCCGCTCGACGAGCCACTCGAGCGTCGGGCTCCACGTGCCCGGCACTTCGCTCGCCTGGCCGCCGTTCACGCACAGCACCAGCTTCTGAGCGGGTGCGTTCGTGAGCCGGAGCGCCGCGCCGGTCGCGAGTCGGCGCTCCTCAGCCACGGGTCGCCCGGACCGCGTCGCGCGCCTCGGCCTCGTAAGGGTTTTGCGCGTAGCCCGTGCGCAGGTAGGAGAGCGGCATCGCGAGCGGCCGGTGCTGCATCTGCCAGACGTGGCAAAGCTCGTGGCAGAGGAGATCGCCGTGCTGGAGCAGCGCGCGCTCGCGGAGCAGGATCGTCGCCCACGCCGCGTAGCCGTCGAAGCGGCGAAACCAGGGGAGCCGAAAAAGGAGCGGTGTGACGATCACGCGCACCCGCTCGATCCGTACGGGGCGCGGGTAGAGGGAGAGCCGGTCGAGCCGCTCCTTGGCGCGTTCGAGGGGCTCCCGGTGTGCTCTTACGGCCACCGGCCGGAGCCGGGCTCTTGCCTCTCGATTGCGCTCCAGTCGTGCCGCGGCGGTGAGAAGACCTCGGCGAGCACCGCGCCGTCGGGGCCGGCGGTGACCGAATGCGGGACGTTCGCGAGGATGCACCAGGTGCCGCCGGGAGTGACCTCTCCCCTCTCCTCGCCGATCCGAAAGGCGAGCGCTCCCTGGATCAGGATCCCGAGCTGCTCGTTGGCGTGGCTGTGCTCGGGCACCGCGGTACCCGGTTCGAGCTCGATCAGGCTCAGCGTCACGTTCTCGCCGTGTACCGCACGGCTCGTGACGCCCTCCCAGATCAGCTGCGGGGGGATCGTACGAGCGTGATCGAAAGCGCCCAACCGGGCGAAGCCTAGCCGGTGGTGATCCCGCAGGACTCGCCTGACGTTCCGCCCTTCTGGCGGACAGTCATGACGTACTTCGCGACGTCGTAGACCTGGTTGAAAGTGATGAAGCGGAGGATGTACTCGGCCTGGATGCCGCCGACTCCCTGTTCGACCGCGCTCACGACGCAGTTGAAGTTGATCTTGTCGTTGTCGAGGTTGGGGCCGAGCGTTCCCTTCGAGCCGGCCGCGAGCAGCGTATGGCACTTGCCGCAGAACGCGACGTAGAGCGGCTTGCCCGCTGTGGCGTCGCCGGGGGTCGAGCTCCTACCGGACGATCCCAGCGCAACCGGAACCGCAACGACGAGCGCCGCGACGGCCAGGCATGAAACGAGCCACCAAGTCACCCGCCTTCTCATCAGTCCCGCCAACTCTAGTGTCTTTCGCGCAGTTCGTCCAGCGGGCCCCGGAGTCCAGCGCGCAGCTCGGGAAGAGTCGGGGCGGCTCAGAGCGCGAAGCGCTCGACGTTCAAGCGGCGGCGCGAGACGCCGGCCCGCCGGATGTTCGAGAGCATCCAGGCCACCATGCCGGGCGGCCCGCAGAGGTAGACGTCCCGCTCGGCGATGTCGGGGACGAGCTCGCGGAGGTGCTCGGTCGAGAGCAGGTGGCGGCTCTCCTCGTCCCGGTGGTCGCCGACGATGTAGTGGACGACGAGGCGGCGGCGGGCTGCGAGCTGCTCGAGCTCCTCCCGGAAGACGACGTCCGAGTCTCTCAGCACGCGGTGGATGACGACCAGGTCGCCGTCCATCGTCTCGGCGAGCGCGCGGATGGGCGTGATCCCGATCCCGCCCGCGACGAGCAGGACCTTCGCGCGCTGCCGGGCGCTCTCGGTGAAGCCGCCGAACGGCCCTTCCGCGACGACGCGCGTCCCGACCGGGATCGATCCCATTCGCGCCGTGTGGTCGCCCGCTGCCTTGACGCTGATCCGGAGTGAGCGGCCGTCGGGCGCGGCCGACAGCGAGAACGGGTGCGCGGTCCACCAGTAGCCGCGCGTGACGAAGCGCCAGAGGAAGAACTGGCCCGGGCGGGCGCCGAGCCGGTCGAGCCGGCGGCCGGTGATCCGGATCGAGGTCACCGTGGGTCCCTCCGCGATCACCTCCTCGACACGCAGACGGAAGCGGAGCACGTTCACGAGCGGGCTGAGCACGCGGAAGGCGAGCAGCGCGAGCGTGCCGAAGAAGAGGATCCGCCAGTAGGTCGTGACGCCCGGGTGGAAGGCCGGGTTGATGTCGCCGCCGGTCGGGATCTCGTGGAACCAGGCGAGCGCGATCGCCGCGTAGGCGGTGATGTGCACCCCGTACCAGAGCTCGTACGAAAGCTTGCGGCGCGCGATCGTCACCGACGACACCGAGACGATCACAAAGAGAGCGAGCCCGACCGTGGCGGTGACCATCCCGACCTGGGTGTTGTCGGCAAGCAGCGCCCAGAACTCCCGGAGAAACGAGACGTGATCGTCGAGCGCGCGGCCGAGGACCGCAAGGACGGTGTGCGCGAGCACGAGGAGCAAGCAGGCGTACCCGTTCCAGCGGTGCCAGACGGTCAGGCGGTCGAACCCGACCAGCCGTCCGAGAAACGGCAGCCGCGCCAGCAGCAGCACCTGAACGAGCGCGAGGTAGGCGCCGAGCAGGCCCGTGAGGCCTCCGAGGCGACTCACGAGGGCCGCGGTGAAGTTGGGCGCGAAGGAGAAGTCGAGGTTGAAGGCGAGCCAGATCCAGACGATCGCGCCGATGTTCCCGAGGAAGAGCCCCCAGGCGAGCAGCCCGACGGTGCGGCGGACATGACGGGCACGGGCAAGGGCGGGCGAGACGAGCGTCGGGCCGGTCACCCGAGGAGTATCGCGGCCCGCGTCGGCCGCCGACGATTCGCGGAGTTCGTCAAGGGGGCGCCGGCGTCGGCTCAGTCGGCTGTGCCGAGAGTCGCGGCGGCCCCCACACAAGCCGGCGCGACGACTGCCGAGCGCCGCTCAGCGGCGGAAAGACCGGGCGCGGCGGGGAGACCGCCTGCCCGGCGCTAGCACTGCCAGCAGGTCAGGTTGGTCGCGATCTTGACGGTCGTGATCATCGACTGGGGTATCTGCTTGAGCATCTGGGTGGTCGTTCGATAGGTGCCGGTCCTGATCAGCTGCACGCCCTTGTAGCCGACGGTTTTTACGATCTTCCACGTGCCTGCGCCTCCGCCGATTGCGCTGTGCTTGCCGATCAACTGGAAGCTGAGGGTCCCCGTCGGCCCGGTGAGCGTGAGGGTGCCGCGCTCTTTCCCGGGGGCGCCGGTTCCCGGTTCGATCGCCGTGACGGCATAGGCGAGCCCGGTACTTCCTGCGCAGGCGCATTTACCCGATCCGGTGCAGACGATCGAGGCCGACTTGAGCGCGCCGTTCTGGTCGAGCGTGTCGGTCTCGACGCACCTTCCGCTCAACGTCGCTTGCACGGTCTTCTTCCCGGCTGTGGCGCCGGCGGCCAGGACGAACGTCGCGACGAGCACCCCGATCACAAGCGCGCATCTCACGCCGGGAAGGGTACAACGAGCGACAGCGCCTCGCCTCGTGATCCCGCGTGGTTGATCGAGCCGGCTCTCGAATCGAAGGGAACGGTTCGGATCGCGGCTAGGGCGCCGGCAGGGTGAACGAGACGCGGGCCCCGCCCTCGGAGCGGTTCTCGGCCCAGATCCGACCGCCGTGTGCCTCGACGAGGCCGCGCGCGATCGCCAGCCCGAGGCCCATCCCGGCGCTCGAGCGAGCACGGTCGGCCCGCCAGAAGCGTTCGAACATGCGGCCGAGCGCCTCCGGCTCGAGGCCGCTTCCGGTGTCCTCGACCGAGACGAGCACGTCGCCGTCGCGTCGGGCGACGTTGACTGCGACCGAGCCGTCCGAGGGGGTGTGGCGGAGCGCGTTTGTGAGCAGGTTGTAGAGCACGCGCTCGATCTTCTCGGGTGCGACCGCGGCGGTCGTCTCGCCGTCGGAGTGGGCGACGAGGTCGACGTTGCGGGCGGCTGCCTCGGGGCGGAGCTGGCGGAGCGCGGAGTCGACGAGCCCCGAGACCGGCGTCTGCCGCAGCTCGAGCGTGAGCGCCCCGGCGTCGATCCGGGCGAGCTCGAACAGGTCGTCGACCAGGGTGGTGAGGGTTCTCACCTGATCGCGGAGGGTCGGCAGGTACTCCTCGGCCGGCACGAGCCCGTCCTCGCCCGCCTCGATCATCGCCTGCATCGCGGCGAGCGGGGCGCGCAGGTCGTGGCTCGCCCAGGCGACGAGCTCGCGCCGCGCGTCGAACAGCTGCTCGACGCTCGCGGCCATCGTGTTGAAGGCATGCGCCAGCGCGGCGATCTCGGTCGCGCCTCCCTCCGGCGCGCGTGCGGCCAGGTCGCCGGCCGCGAGCCGGGCCGACGCGTCGCTGAGCCCGCGCAGCGAGCCCGAGATCCAGCGCGCGAGCAAGAGGCCGGCGCCGACGGCCGCCGTCGCCGAGCCGGCAGCGACCGCGAGGATCTTCAGGTCGGTGCCCATGTGGAACATCACCCAGCCGGTCGCGAACACGGCGCCGAGCGGCACGCAGACCGAGACGAGCGCGAGCCCGGCGAGCTGGAGCCAGACGCTCGGCGCTGCGCGCAGGGCGTAGGCGACCGCGAGGCCGACCGCGAGGCTTGCCCCGGCGACCGCGAGCGCGAGGAGGGTCACGGGTCGAGCCTGTAGCCGACCCCCCACACCGTCTGGAGGTGCGCGGGGAGGGCCGGGTCGGTCTCGAGCTTCTCGCGGAGGCGGCGGATGTGCACCGTCACCGTCCCGGTGTCGAGCGCGGGGGAGTGGCCCCAGACGCGGTCCATGATGTGGCTGCGGGAGAAGACGCGGCGCGGGTTCGAGGCGAGGAACCAGAGGAGATCGAACTCGCGTGCGGTCAGGGTCACCGGCCGGCCGGCCTTCGTGACCTCGCGGCTCGCGCCGTCGATCACGACGTCGTCGAACTCGAGCCGCTCGGCGCGTTCCTTGGCCGCCCCTGAGCGGCGAAGGACGGTCCGCACGCGGGCTGCGAGCTCGCGCGGCGAGAAGGGCTTCGTGATGTAGTCGTCGGCGCCGAGCTCGAGCCCGACGATCCGGTCGGACTCCTCGCCGCGAGCGGTGAGCATGATCACCGGTAGGTCGGAGCGGCTGCGGATCCAGCGGCAGAGCTCGAGCCCGTCCGTCCCCGGGAGCATCACGTCGAGGACGACGAGCGCCGGGTCGGCAGTCTCGATCAGCTCGCGCGCCCGGTCGCCGTCGCCGGCTTCGAGCGTCGTGAAGCCGTCCCGCTGCAGGTAGCGGACGATCACGTCGCGGACGATCGGCTCGTCGTCCACGACGAGGACGGTGTTCATCGCCCTATTCGGACTTCCACTTGGCGTGGTGGCGCGCGGCCCACTCCTCGCTGACCGTGCCCGTGGTGATGCCGCGAAGCGAGTGCCGCGTCGCCGGGTGGATCACCGCCAGGTAGAGGTGGCCGACAAGCAGCGCGAGTGAGACGTACATCAGCCCGTCGTGGAGCACGACCGTGCTCGCGAAGCGGAGGTTCGTGTCGCGCTCGCCGAACCAGAGCAGGAGCCCCGAGACGAGGAAGAGGACCATGAAGGCGGCGGTCAGGGCGGTGTTGATCTTCTGGCCGGCGTTGAAGCGGCCCTGCGGCGCCGGCTTGCGCCCGGTCAGCCAGCGCAGGTCGTCGCGGTCGAAGCCGTCCAGCTCGCGCGCCGTTCGGACGACTCCCCGCCGGTCGCCGCCGAGGACGATCACGGCGAGCACGCCGATCCAGGCGACCCCGGACCAGAAGTGGACGCTCTGGACGAGCGGCCGGCGCCCGACCGCGATCGAGAGGCTCGGCAGATAGAGAACGAGGCCGGTCGCGAGCAGGAAGAAGAAGAAGACGGCGTTCGCCCAGTGGAGCGTCCGCTCGGTGCGCGAGAACCGCCGCCGGTAGCCGCTCCTCACGCGCCGTATCCGTTCGAGCGGCCGACCCACGCGTCGCGGTCGTAGCCGAGCTGCTCCCAGTAGCCGTCCGAGGGAGCGGGCACCAGGTTGATGCCTTTCAGCCACTTGACGTTCTTGTAGCCGTACATCTCCGGGATCACGAGCCGGACCGGCGCGCCGTGGGCGCGCGAGAGCGGCTTCCCGTCCTGCTCGTAGGCGAGCATCACGTCGTGGAGGCCCGCCTGCACGGTCGTGAGCGAGTCGATGTAGGGGATCTCGGCCGAGACGAACTCGAGCGCGTGCACGCCTGGCTTGGCCTTGACGTGCGAGAGCACATCGGCAAGGCGCACGCCGCCCCAGCGGACGTTGTTCACGGTCCAGCCGGTGACGCAGTGGAAGGTCGAGACCTGCTCGACCTTGGGGAGCGCGAGCAGCGCGTGGTAGTCGATCGAGCTGCCGCTCTCCACGTGCCCGCCGAGCTCGAGCTTCCAGCTCTTCGGGTCGAAGCCCGGGAGCGAGCCGGAGATGGTGTAGATCCGCCAGCCCCCGGAGGGGATGAGCGGGATGCTCGCCTCGAGCGGGGAGATCACCGAGGAGACCCGGCTCCAGACGGCCTGGCCCCAGTAGAGGGACGAGGCGCCGCCGAGTACCGTGCCGAGGAAGACGGAGCGGCCGATTTTCCGGGATCCGCGCTCGGGATGCGTCTCGTCCATGGTTTTCCTGATCCTTTCTTTTCCCTACATCGTCGACATGTGCGCCATGCCCGCGAAAAGCTTGCCGCGCAACTCGCCCATGTGCGCCTTGGTGTCCACCCAGACCATGTAGGAGCCGGGCTTCGACTCGATCAGGTCGAGGGCCTTCATGGAGATCGTTGCACAGCTCTTGGTCTTGTAGCCAGTACCGAGCTTCGCGACGAGCATGCCGGCGTTGTCGTGGATCGACGCACCGGTCACGCCGCTCGTCATCACGTCGAAGGTCCAGCAGAGCTGGCTGGTCTTCGCATCCTGGTGCAGGTTGACGATCCCGTGCTCTCCCATCCCCGTGAGTTTGGCGCCGAGAACCGGGTGCATCGGCATGGGGCCCGCGAACCCGCTGAGCGCGCCGAGCCCGCCGAGCGCAACCAGCATGACCGCGAAAAGCTTGATCCGGTGCATCTCTCCTCCTTCGTCGTGAGTCGGGAAGAGGTTTGCGCTCCCTGCTTGCGCCGCGGTTTCGAACTTCTTACGAGAGGCTTAACTCCCCTCCCTCCGGGGATCTGCCGCCTCGAGCGGCGGCAGCGATGCGCGCGGCGCTCCTCGGAGGCGGGCCGCTCCGAGGCCGCGAGAGAGCGATGCGCCGGCCGCCGTTCACCCCGAGCGGGAACAGGAGTGGGCCGCGGGCGCCGGGGCTCCACGAGCCCTGCTGGAGCTTCGTGCTCTGCTTGACGGACTTCGGGGGCTGTCCGAGGCTCGCGGTCGAGGCGGGCTGAGCGAGGGCGTCGCCGAGCGCGGCGGCGTAGCTTGCGGCGTAGAGCACCGCGACCGCGACGAGCAACGCGTTCACCCTCCTCCAGCGGCGGCGCACCTCCGTCCAGGCGGCAACCGAGAAGATCGCCCAGCAAGGGGCGGTGAACAGGAGGTAGCTCGACTTGATCGGGTCGCCGCTCCGCTGCGGGAAGCGGATCACGGTGAAGACGAAGGCCACGAACGCGGCAAGCGCGACGAGCGCGAGCAGGCCGAGGCCGAGGTCGGTCGGCCCGCTCACCCCGGAGCGGGCGCGCCGGCGGGCGGCGCGTATTCCGGCCGGGACCGCGAGTGCGGCCAGCCCGGCAAGCGCGAGCGCATCGCCGAACAAGCCGAGCACGCTCTGGGTCGAGGCGGTCACGCGCTCGACCCGGGTCGGGGCCCGCCATTGCTGCTCGAGCGCGCCGTACCAGTCGCTCCACAGATCGCTGTGCAGCTTCGGCAGGAGCTCGTTTGTGAAGTCGGGACGGTAGGGATGGACGACGAGCGATTCGAGCGGCGCGGAGAGGTAGAAGGACGCCGGCTCGCTCGGCAGCATCTTGGCCGGCGCCAGCGCGAGGTTCGACTGGAGCGGGTTGTGCCAGCGATAGGTCGCGTAGAGCCACCACGGCCCGGCGATCAGCGCGATCGGGATCGCGGCGCGCAGCAGGAAGCTGTGCGCGGGCCGGCCGCCCGTCGCGAGCGCTGCGGCGCCGAGGCACGCGATCAACAGGACGGCCGGCTGGCGGGTGAGCGCCGCCGCCCCGCATGCGGCGCCGAGCAGCCAGCCGAGGCGGGTCGGCCAGCCGCGCCGCGCCGCGCGCAGGAAGAGCAGCATCGCGATCGCGCAGAGGAGCGCGAAGGGGACCTCGGGGTGGAAGAGGATGCTCATCCGGTAGACCACCGGGTAGGCGGCCACGAACCCGCCGGCGGCGAGCGCGCGGCGGGGGTGCGCGGGCCAGACCTCGCGGGCGATCAGCCCGCTGACGAAGACGAGCCCCATGCCGGAGGCGAGCGCGATCAGCTGGCCCGCGGTCCACTTTTCGCTCTTGCAGAGCATCAGCAGCTCGTCGAGGCCCCAGAGGAAGCCGAGCGCGAGCGCCACGAGGCCTGCCAGACGCGCCCGGCGGCGGGTGGCGGTCATGGCGGCGGCGCCGGCTGCGACGAGCGCCAGCCAGAGCCCTCTCGTCGCCGGGTTCCAGGGCAGCTCGGCCGCGATCGCCGGCAGCACGCGCACCAGTTCTTCGGCAGCGACCGCTGTCGCCTGGAAGAGCGGCGGCGAGCCGAACTCGTAGTTCTGTCGGCTGTTCGGCAGCCGGTGGTGGGATGCGAGGAACTGGGCGTACCTCAGATGCTCGGCCGCGTCGATCGGGCCCTGGTGGGCGACGGTCGAGACACCCTGCCAGCCGAGAACGGCGAAGCCGCAGAACGCGAGCAGCAGCACGGCGCGCTGCCGCGACCACCTGGACGTGAGCTCGACCCGGCGCACCGCTCGATTATGGAGTTAGCCGCCGCCAGAGCCGGGGCCGGGCGCTCGGACGGCCCCAACCGACGGCGAGCGCGACGAGTGCGGCGGCCAACGTCAGGAGCGGCGCGCCCGTGACCGGCGCCTCCGGATTCGTGTGGGCGCCGGGGGCGCACCGGCCAGGTGGGAAACCGCGAGCAACGGTTTGGGCAGCCGCCGTTCGGGGACAATCAGGAGATCGGCCGCGGGCGAGCGCTACCAGCCGAACGCGAAGCTTGCGAGGATCGAGTCGGCGAGCTGTCTCTGCGACGCGGGCAGCCAGAGCTGGACGTATGCCCAGTCGCGGATCGCGCTCCCCTGATGGCGGATCACGACGAGCCCGCGGTCGAGGTAGGGGTTTCCGGGGACGCGGGCGACGAACTTCTCCGCCCACTTTCCGAGCGCTCGCTTGGAGGTCGTCCCGCGCGGGAGGTCGGCCGCGGGGTAGGGCCCGCAGCCGGTGTTTCGCAGCGTGCAGCTTCCCCGCTCGACGCAGCCGACACAGCCGCTGACGTTCACCTCGAGGCGACTGTTCGCATCGCCCGGCGCGGTCCAGAACTCGGTCGAATGATCGGACGGATAGGTGGCGTCCTTGTAGTGCCATCCGGCCGGCAGCTTGATCGTGAAGCCGCCCTCGTGCGAGGCTCGGGTGAGGAGCCCGCCGGCCCCCACGGCCTGCGCGGCGAACACGGCCGCGAGGAGGAGGAGCGCCGCGACCCGGACGATCGAGAGCGGTGTCCCCATAGAGGCAGGACGATAACGCGCCCCGAACGCGAAGCGCGGGTCGGCCAACCGATCGTCCTCTCGCGCCCCGCCGAGGTTCGGCCCGGAGCCGCCGCTACCCCGAAACCCGGCTCGGTACTCGGTAAACGGTTTTTTGCAACGGAGGCCTGGAGTACCTCCACCTCTTGCAAACGGACGGAGGCAAAGAAAGTTGCTCTGGTTGCTTCTCTTGCTGCCCCTGGTCGCCGCGATCGGCGGCGGGCTCGTGGTCTCGAGGTTCCTGTTCCTCGTCCTGATCGCGGTCCTGATCGTCGCTGCGATCGGCGGCGTCGGCAGGCGGACGGTCGAGCAGGAAGCCTTCCGAGGTAGCCGTCGATCGGGCCGGTAGGCGGCCTCATTGACGGTTCCGGCGCTCGGCGGTGAAAGAGGGGGACCGCCGGGCGCTTCCTCTTCGGGCGCTCGGGTTTCGACGCAACGGGCGTCCGGATGCGAGCGCGCCGATCGTCCCGGCACGCGTCCGGGAAACGCTGAAGGCCGCCGGGACGTCCTGAGCCGAGACGGGCGGTGGGGCGAGCGTCTCTGGCCCGCGCTTTCGGGTGCGCCGGGCGCCCCGGCCCGTGCCGTAGCATCGGCCTGTGCTGCGACGGTTCCGGCTTCGGGGAACGTGGTCGGTTCTTCTCGGCTACTGCGTCGTCTCGTTCCTCGCCTTCGGGCTGAGACTCCTGATCGAGCCGGGCCACGTCTACGAGGGCGTCTACGACGACCCGCAGATCCCGATCTGGTCGTTCGCGTGGTGGCCGCACGCGATCCTCCACGGCCAGAACCCGTTCGTCACCCACGCGATCTGGGCTCCTTCGGGCGTCGACCTCGCATGGGCGAACACGTTGCCGCCGCTCGCACTCCTGCTCGCGCCGCTCACGTGGCTCGCGGGGCCGTTTGTCTCCTACGACCTCGCGGTGGTGCTGCTGCCCGCGCTCTCGGCATGGACCGCGTTTCTGCTCTGCCGGCACCTGACCGGAAAGCTCTGGCCCTCGCTTGCCGGCGGGTACCTGTTCGGCTTCTCGAGCTACGTGCTCGGGCATCTCGCCGGGCAGCCGCAGCTGACGGCGGTGTTCCTGCTGCCACTCGCGGCGCTGCTCGCACTGCGCTTCGTCGAGGGCGAGCTCGGCGGGCGGCGGTTCGCGCTCCTCTACGGCCTCCTGCTCGGCGTTCAGCTCTACCTGGCGCTCGAGATTGCATTCAGCCTCACGCTCGCACTCGGCGCCGCCCTCGTGCTCGCCTACCTGTTTCTGCCGGAGCGGCGTACGCGGCTTCGCGCCTCGCTCCGCCCGCTCGCAGGCGCCTACTGCCTCGCCGGCTTGGTCGCCGCCCCGATGCTCTACTTCGCCCTCAGCAATCCGCGGGAGTCCGGTTTTACGCCACCCGGCGCGTGGCTCGCCGACATCGCGAACCTCGTGATCCCGACGCACGTCGAGGCGCTCGGCGCCGGCTGGTCGGAGAGTGTGTCGGCGCACTTTCCCGGTAACAGCACAGAGCAGGGCGTCTACCTCGGGCTGCCGATCCTGATCATCCTCGTGCTCTTTGCGTGGGAGCGCCGGCGCAGCCCCGGAGGCCGGTTTCTGGTCGCCTTCATCGCTGTGGCCGCCTACGCCTCGCTCGGGCCGGAGCTGACCGTGTACGGGCACCGCCTGATCCCGCTCCCGACGCCCTTCGGCCACGACACGGTTCCGGGCCTCGGGAAGCACCCGTTCCCGATCTTCGACAACACGCTCGCGGTCCGCCTGACCCTCTACACCTCGCTCGCCGTCGCGGTTGCGGTCGCGCTGTGGGCGGCAGCCCCGCGGCCGGGCGAGCGCCTTCGCGCCCTCGCCCTCGGCCTTGGCATCCTCTTCCTGCTCCCGAACCCGGGGGTCTGGACGACGCGCTACTCGATCCCACCCTTCTTCACCGACGCCCGCTACCGGCCCTGCCTGCCCCCGAACGCCAACGTGCTGCCCGAGCCGATCGGGAGCGGTGGTCAGGCGATGCTCTGGCAGGTGGCCGACGGCTTCCGATTCCGGATGGCGGGCGGCCGGATCCAGACCTCGCCGCCCTCCGGGTTCCTCCATCCCGACTCGCTCGCGCAGATCTCGGTCGGGTACCCCCCCGTCGGTAACCAGGCGGCCCTGCTCTCGAGCTACATCTCGCATTTCGGGGTCACCGACGCGATCGTCGACAAGCGCGACGCCCGCGTCTGGGCGCCGGCGCTCGACCAGATCGCGACGCCTCACGACCTCGGCGGAGTGCTGCTGTACCCGATCGGCGGCAGCCTCCCGCCGGGGTGCCCGGCGTCCTAGCGCGGCGATCGTCGCCCGCCCGGGGCGCCTCGATCTCGGTGGAGCTCTACGCCGGCTCTTGGGCGCGGCCCGTCGCGAGCTCGGCCGCGAGTGCCCGCCCGAGCAGCGCCACGTCCGAGTCGAGCGCGAGCAGCCCGAAGCCGGCCTTCGCCCACTCGCGCGCGATCGTCGCGCCGCCGCAGTAGATGCCGGCGGTGAGGTGGGCGGCGAGACATGCCTCTGCGACCGCCGTGATCCGCGCCCGCTGGGCCGGGTCGGGCGCGGTGGGCGAGATCGTCTCGCCGTGTGCGAGCGCGAGATCGGTCGGCCCCACAAACAGCCCGTCGACCCCGGGTAGCGCCGCGATCTCGGCGAGGTTGCCGACGGCGGCGCGCGTCTCGATCATCGGGAAGCAGAGCGTGTCCGCGTTTGCCGCCTCCGTCGAGTAGCGCGGGATCCCGAGAGCCGCTCGCGTCGGCCCGAAGCTGCGCTCCCCGGCGGGCGGGTAGCGGCAGGCGCGCACCGCTTGGGCGACCTCTGCGGCCGAGTTCACGCCGGGCACGATCACGCCGCATGCGCCGGCGTCGAGGGCGCGCATGATCGCGGCGGGATCGTTCCACGCGACGCGGACGAGCGCCGGTGTCCCTGTGATCGCGGCGGCGCGCAACACGTCGGGCAGCCGTTCGTCCGAGATCAGCCCGTGCTGCATATCGATCCCGAGCCAGTCGTATCCCGCGCGGCAGATCAACTCGGCGGCGTAGGGGTCACCGAGCATCGCCCAGCCGCCGAGCGTGACCCGGCGCTCGGCCCAGGCCGAGCGCCGGAGCTCGCTCGCGAATCCCGGAGCGCCGCTCATACCCGCGTGAGCCTACGGGCTCGCGGCATCGAGCGTCCTCGCCCCAAACCGGAGCACGCTCCGGAACCCCGCCCGAGCCCCGCTTTCGGGCCGAGCTCGCTCATTCGTAGAAGGCTGCGACCGCGAGGATCACGTAGAGAGCGATCAGGGCGACGCCCTCGAAGCCCGACGCCTCGCCGTCGCTCGTGATCTGCCAGAGGGCGAGCCCGGACAGGAGCAGCGCGCCGATGTAGATCGGGGCGAGCGCGAAGGTGAGCGGGGTCGCGAACAGGAACGACACCAGCACGAGCGCGGGGAACAGGAACGCCGTGATCTGGGCGACCGAGTTCTTGACCACCGAGATCGCGAGGTCGGACTGGCCCTTGAGCGCCAGCACGACGCCGGCGGTGTTCTCGGCGGCGTTGCCGGCGATCGCCACGATCACGAGCCCCGCGAACGCCGTCGGGATCCCGAGGCGGGCCATCGACGGCGAGAGCGCGGTCACGAACCAGTCGGAGTCGAACGCCGCGCCGAGGCCCGCCACGGTGAGCAGGGCGAGCGAGCTCGCCATCGAGATCGGCGGCTCGCCGTGGGAGGGGCTCGTGGGCCCGTCGGAGCGCAGGTAGTCGACGATCCAGACCACGTAGGTCACAAGCAGCGCGATCGCGCCGACGATCGAGATCGCCTTGACGTGGTGGGAGGCCTTGTCGCCGGTCGCGATCGAGATCCCGAGCAGGACGATCAGGAAGCTCGCGAGCATCATCAGGATCGCGTTGTCCTTCGCGAGGCGCGGCGCGAAGCGCATGATCCCGTCCGGGCTCGCCCGGCACCCGGCGAGGATCGTCAGCCCGAGCACGAGCAGGGCGTTCGCGAAGACCGAGCCGATCAGCGAGGTCTGCGCGACGATGATCTGCCCCTGGGAGAGCGCGAAGATGACGATGAAGAACTCGGGCAGGTTCCCGAGCGTCGACTGGAGCACTCCGGTCGCGGCCGGCCCGAACCGCACCCCGACCTGCTCGGTCGAGAGCGACACGATCCACGCGAGCCCGGCGAGCGCAACGGTCGCGACCCCGAAGGTGAGGAGCGCGGTCGCGCGGCCGTAGTGTGCGACGCCGGCGCCGGCCGTGGCGCAGCCGACCGCGACGACGAATGCCCACCTCCTAGACACGGCGGCAACCTACCGGGGAGTTGGCTCCGGAGTGGTGCTAGGCGAATGCCGCGATGCCGGTGATCGCCTCGCCGAGGATCAGCGTGTGCATCTCGTGGGTGCCCTCGTAGGTGAGGACGGACTCGAGGTTGTTCGCGTGGCGCATGACGGGGTATTCGAGCGTGATCCCGTTGGCTCCGAGCACGGTGCGCGCGGTTCGTGCGACCTCGAGCGCGGTGGCGACGTTCGCGTACTTGCCGAACGAGACGTGCTCGGGCGTGAGCTCGCCGCGGTCCTTCATGCGGCCGAGATGGAGGGCGAGCAGGATGCTCTGGTTGACCTTGACCGCCATCTCGACGAGCTTCGCCTGGGTGAGCTGGAAGGCGGCGATCGGCCGGTCGAACTGCTCGCGGCTCTTCGCGTAGTCGAGCGCCGCCTCGTAGCAGGCGCGCGCCGCGCCGGCCGAGCCCCACACGATCCCGTACCGCGCCTCGTTGAGGCAGGAGAGCGGGCCGCGCAAGCTGGTCGCGAGCGGCAGCCGCGCCTCCTCGCCGACGCGCACGCCGTCGAGCACGAGCTCGCTCGTGATACTGGCGCGCAGCGAGAGCTTGTGGTGCATCTCGGGGGCGCTGAAGCCGGGGGTGCCCGCCTCGACGAGGAAGCCGTTCACCTTGCCCTCGTCGGTTCGCGCCCAGACGACGGCGACGTCGGCGACCGTCCCGTTGGTGATCCACATCTTGCTCCCGTCGAGGACCCAGCCCGCACCGTCCCGGCGGGCGCGGGTGCGCATCCCGGCCGGGTTCGAGCCCACGTCGGGCTCGCTGAGGCCGAAGCAGCCGAGCTGCTCGCCGGTCGCCATCTCGGGGAGCCAGCGCTCCTTCTGCTCCTCGCTGCCCCAGTGGTGGATCGCGAACATCGAGAGCGAGCCCTGGACGGAGCAGAATGAGCGCAGGCCGGAGTCGCCCGCCTCGAGCTCGAGGCAGGCGAGGCCGTAGGCGGTGGCAGTCGAGCCGGTGCAGCCGTACCCCTCGAGGTGCATCCCGAGCAGGCCGAGCTCCCCGAGCTCGCGCGCGATGCCCGAGTCGAACGTGCCGGCTTCGTAGTGTTCGGCGACTGTCGGCAGGAACCGGGTGCGCACGTACTCGCGCACGGTGTCGCGGATCATCCGCTCCTCGCCGTCGAGCAGCGACTCGATCGCGAGCGGGTCCAGCGGGTCGAGCTTGGCGCGTGAGGCCGTCTGGCTCATCCGCGTATACTTTATCCTAATGGCCGGGGGCGCGCTCGAGGGACTGTTCGTGGTCGACCTCTCGCGCGTGCTCGCGGGGCCGCTCGTCGCGATGACCCTCGGCGACCTCGGAGCCGAGGTGATCAAGGTCGAGTCGCCCTCCGGCGACGACACGCGTAGCTGGGGGCCGCCCTTCGATTCGCAGGGTCGCGCGACCTACCACCACGCGGCCAACCGCAACAAGCGCTCGGTCGCGCTCGACCTCGACGTCCCGATCGACAACGAGCTCGCGCGGCGGCTGTGTGGTCGCGCCGACGTCGTGATCTCCAACTTCCGCCCGGGGACGCTCGAGCGCTTCGGCCTCGGCTACGAGACCGTCTCCGAGCAGAACCCGGGTGTCGTCTACTGCGAGATCAGCGGTTTCGGCGAGGCCGCGGGCCGCGGGCTCCCGGGCTACGACCCGCTCGTGCAGGCGCTCGGCGGCCTGATGAGCGTGACCGGCCCGCCCGGCTCGCCGTCGAAGACGGGCGTCGCGCTCGTCGACGTGATCGCCGGGCTGTACGGCGCGACTGCGGTGCTCGCCGCCCTGCACGAGCGTTCCTCGAGCGGGCGGGGCCAGCGCGTGAGCGCGAACCTGCTCCATGTCACGCTCGCCTCGCTCGTGAACCAGGCGACGGGGTGGCTCGGCGCCGGCTCGGAGCCGACCGCCCTCGGCAACGTGCACCCGAGCATCGAGCCCTTCGCGACCTTCCGTGCCGCCGACGGCGAGCTGATGATCTGCGCCGGCAACGACCGTCAGTTCGAGGCGCTCGCCTCGGCGCTCGGACTCGCCGCCGACGACCGATTCCGAACCAACGCGAGCCGCCTGCGCCACCGGGAGGACCTTCGTGTCCTGCTCGAAGAGCGGCTCGCGGCGCGGTCCAGTCGGGACTGGTACACCGCGCTGTCGGCGGCGGGCGTGCCGGCGGGGCCGGTGCAGTCGATTCCCGAGGCGTTCTCGTTCGCGGAGGCGCTCGGGCTCGAGGTGGTCGACGAGACCGGCGGCGTCCGCACGGTCGCCTTCCCGGTGTCGCTCTCGCGCACGCCTGCGCAGGTGAGCCGCCGCCCGCCGGGGCTCGACGAGCACGGCGCCGAGATCCGGGGCGCGTTCGCATGAGTGTCTTCCTGCGGCCGCCCTCGGCTCAAGAGGCGGTGCTGTCCGAGCTCCGGCGGCGAATCGCGGCCGGCGAGCTGCGACCCGGCGCCAAGCTCGTCGCCGACCAGATCGGGCTCGAGCTCGGCGTCTCGCGCGTGCCGGTTCGCGAGGCGCTCAAAGTGCTCGAGGGTGAGGGGCAGGTCGTCACCGAGCCGCACCGCGGGTACTTCATGGCCGAGCTCTCGCTCGACGACCTGCGCGAGATCTACCGCATGCGCGAGCTGCTCGAGGCCGAGGCGCTGCGCAGCGCGGTGGAGCGGATCGACGCGGAGGGCCTCGCTGAGGTGGAGGCAATCCTGGGCGAGACGGATGCCGCGAGCGAGCGCGGTGAGCTCGCCGAGTACGCAGCCGCGAACCGCCGCTTCCACTTCGCGGTCTACTCGGCCTCCGGCCGGGCGCCGCTCGTCCGGACGATCGGCCAGCTGTGGGACGCGAGCGAGGCCTACCGGGCGCTGTTCGCGAACCGCGAGGCACACCGGGCCGCCGCTGCGCGCGACCACCGGGCGATCCTGCGGGCCCTCCGCTCCCGGGACGCCGGGGAGAGCATCCGCGCTCATGACGCCCACCGCGAACGGGCCTGCGTCGCGCTCGAGCGGCTACTCACCTAGCGGCGGCTTGCCGGCTCGCGGCCCGGGCTTAGGAGCCGTGCTTGCCCGTGAAGCTCACGAAGCCGCGCGTCTGGCACTTGATCTCGCCGCTCGAGGCGGTGTTGTCGTCGGACTGCATCGCTGCCTTGCCCGTCACGACGCCGGCCGGCGTGATCGTCGCGGTGATCTGCAGCGACTCCGGGTAGCCGTTGATCCGATCCTTGAACGACCCGGAGTAGCTGAACACGCGGCCCGCTCCGTGCGTTTTCAGCGCGACCGTCGTCTGCGGTTGCCAGTTGAAGGGCGGCCCCGGGAACTGGACCTGCTTGGAGGGAGGCCGCGTGCACGCGAGCAGGTCGGTCGTGATCCCGATCTTGTCGATCGAGCTCCCGTGCAGCGTGAACCCACCGGCGAACTCGTTGTGCCCGGCCGCGTGGGAGAAGAAGTAGTTGCCGGTGGGGACGGCGCTCGCGTGCGCGCCGGTCAGCTGCCTCGCGCCCTGCGCGGCTGCAGCAGCCATCCCGGCGACCAACGTCAGTGCGAGCGCGATCCGCATCTGGACGCGAACTCTAGTCGACGCTTCTCGGTCAGACGCGCGGCCCGAGGCGCTGCCAGAGGTTCTCGACCATCCGGCTGACGCCGGGCTCCTCGGCTGTCCCGGCGAAGTTGAGGACGCCGGCGTCGAAGACCTGGGCGCCGTTTCCGGCGCGGTAGTGGGTCATCTGCGCGGTCTGGCCCGCGCCGAAGATGTTCGGGATCTCGGCCAGCACCTGCACGCCCGGAGGCGAGCTGTCTGCGACTGCGTCGACCTCGATCCCGTAGGTGCCGAAGCTCGAGCCGTTTCGGAAGCCGGTGCCCTCGAAGAGCCAGGGCGCGTGCTCGGCGCCGGTCACCGTCAGCGGCTGGTTCTTGTACTTGCCCTGGTACCAGTTGATGTACTGGGAGCCGATCATGCGCGCCTCGGGCCGGCCGAGGTCGCGCCAGCGCCAGCGGCCGTTCATCACGTCGCCCTGCTTCTCGATCTTGTAGAAGAAGTTGTTCGCCGACATGAAGATCAGGTTCCCGCCGAGCGCCTGGAAGTGCTCGACGACGTCGAAGGTGTGCTCGGTGACGTACTCCTCGTGTCCGGCGAAGACGATCAGGTCGTAGAGCCGTTTGAGCTCGTGCCCGCTCGGGATCAGCTCGAGGTCGTCGTCGGAGACGATGTCTACGGGATGGCCGCTGTGGGCGAGCCAGCGGATGAACCCCATGTCGTACCCCCGGTAGTGGGGCGGGATGCCGCCGAGGTAGGGCCGCGTGAGGTCGACGTGATGGACGCCCCCGTTTGCATACCAGGTCGCACCGTCGCGGAGGTTGTAGGCGGCCCAGGTGTTCGTCGGGTGGACGACGAGCGTGCGCGCCTGGCCGAGCTCGCGCGGGCGGACGACGAACGGCGCGTAGCCGATCTGGCCGTGCGGGCCCTGCAGCTGGACGTAGTGGAGGCCGGTCGGCCAACTCCCGATCTCGATCTGGAGGATCCCGCGGCCGCCCGGCCAGGAGATGCTCCGCGGCGCCGTCACCGGCAAGCCGCCCATCCCGTGCGGGACGCGTTTGGGCTCGCGCCCTGCCTGCATCACCTGAAGGTCGAGCTTGCGGGCGGTCGACTCGATCACGAGTTGCCCGCTCGCCCCGGGGCGGTAGCTGCGGGCCAGGAACCCTGCTTCGACCGTGCCCGGTGGGTCGAGGAACCGGGCCGGTTCTCCCGTCGAAGCCCCGGTTTCGACGAGCACGAGCCCGGAGACAGCAAGCGCCTTGAGGAGAAAGCTGCGACGGCTCAGCGGCGCGCCGTGGGTCGGGGAATCGCCGGAGTTCACCTCGCTTTAGGCTAGCGACCGGGTTCGTGCTCGGAGGGTCCGGCCGCCTCGGCGCGCCTCAGTAGCCCGCGAGCTCGCGGCGGCCGGCAGCCCGAGCCAGGGTGAAGAGAGCGCCTTCGGTCCCGGCCCAACTCGTGGCCGCAGCTTTCTCGGCGCTGCAAGGAGAAGGCGGCGATCTGGTTCGCGACGAGCTTCTTCCCGCTCGTCCTGATCGAGCTCTCGATCGACGGGACGCACCTCAAGGGGTCGGTGAGCTTCGGCGGCAAACCGGTCAGCGGCTACAGCACGACCCTTGCCGGTTGAAGCCGAAGTTCTACGTCTACCTCGACTGCTTCGGCTGCGGTGGCCGGGCCGGGTGGTCGTTCATGCTCGGCGTCGCCCCGAAAGCAGACGGAACGTTCTCGGCCCTGATCCGCCCGAACTGGAAGGGCACGCGCTAGCGAGCCACGGTCGCCGGGCCGAACGCGGGCACGACCTACGCGCCCGACGCGCAGACCGTCATCTCCGGCTGAAGGCAACCGAAGCCGGCTCGAGGCTGGCCTTGCCGAGGTTTGCCTGAGCGCGAGCCCGGTCGAGCGGGGTCGCCCCAGAGAGAAGCCTGGCAGCGTGAGCGCGCATGACCGGAGTTGCACCGTCCGTGCGACAATCACGGAGACGATTCGATGGGCCGTTCTGCCTAGCATCCGCCGAGGTTCCCCCGACCCGCGCCACCGGCGAGCCGTTCGGAGGGTCGCGGGAGTTGCCGGCAGCGCTCTGATCGTCGCGACCGCGCTCTTGCTGCCCGTTGCCGGCGCCGGTGCCTCGGGCCGGGTCGAACGGGGCATCGTCGATGTGACCGCGAAGCTTGGCTATCAGGGCCTCGACACGATCGGCACCGGCATGGTCGTCGATGGCTCGGGCGAGGTCCTGACGAACAACCACGTGATCCGGGGCGCGACGTCGATCCGGGTCTCCGACCTCGACAACGGCCGCACCTATTCCGCGGTCGTGGTCGGATACGACGTGTCGGTGGACGTCGCCGTCCTGAGGCTCGTGGGTGCGCCCGGAGTGCAGGCGGTCACGCTCGGGAGCTCCTCGAACGCGAAGACCGGCGACGCCGTCACGACGATCGGCAACGCCGGCGGGGACGGCGGCACCCCGAGACGAACGACCGGCGAGGTGGTGGCGCTCGACCAGTCGATTACGGCGCTCGACGACAGCGGCAACCTCGAGCGGCTCACCGGGCTGATCGAGATGAGCGCGCCGCTGAAGCCGGGCGACTCGGGCGGCCCGCTCGTCGACGCCGCCGGGGCGGTGATCGGTATGGACACCGCGGGCTCCGGCCAGCAGTCGAATACCGACGGGTTCGCGATCCCGATCAATCGGGCGCTCTCGATCGCAAACGAGATCGAGCACGGGCAATCCTCGGCGTCGGTCCACGTCGGCAAGACGGCGTTCATCGGGATCAACATCGAGTCCCCGGGCCACGGCCCGGGTGGGCGAGTCGTCGGCGCCCTCGTCACGGGCACCCTCGCCGGCGCTCCCGCAAGCCGGGCGGGCATCGTGCGCGGCGACATCATCTACGCCCTCCAGGGCCGGACGATCGCCTCTCCGGCGGCGCTCACGAACACGCTCTCGAGCATGTCCCCGGGCGCGATCGCCCGGCTCGCCTGGATCGACCAGACCGGCGCGACCCATCGGGCAACCGTACGGCTCGAAAGCGGCCCACCTCAGTAGGTGCGGCCCGGTCGGAACGCGACCGCCTCCATGCGAGAAACCCGGGGGCGTAGAAGGCCTCGAGCAACGACGAGGGTGAGTCGACGAGGGAGGAGAGCGGCTGCCGGGAGCCCGGCCGCTTGGCGTGCCGGTCGGAGGCGGGGCCGCGCGAGCGCCGCCGTGCGGAGCTCGAAAACTACTATCGAGCGGATGCAGTGGCCCGAGCTCCCCTACGAGGCCTGGCGCGAAACCAAGGAGACGCTCCACATGTACCTGCAGATCGTGGGCAAGGTTCGCGCCGCGCTCGCCCCCACGGAGCCCGATTGGGGGCACGCACCGTTCTCCTTGACGGCGCGCGGCCTGACGACCTCGCCGATCCCGCACCCGAACGGCGTCTTCGACATCGACGTCGACCTGATCGACCACGCCCTCTCTGTGCGGGCCACGGATGGTCGGGTCGAGCGAATCCGGCTCGAGCCGCGGACGGTGGCCGAGTTCCACTCCGAGCTGTTGGGGCTCCTCGACACGGCCGGGTTCACGGTCGAGATCTCAGCTGGGCCCGGCGATGTGCGCGACGGGATCCCGTTCGCCGAGGACGTCGTGCACGGAAGCTACGAGCCGGAGTGGGCGAACCGCTTCTGGCAGGTTCTCGTCTGCGTCGACCGGGTGCTCAAGGAACACCGGGCCCGTTTTCGAGGCAAGACCTCGCCGGTACAGCTCTGGTGGGGGTCGTTCGATCTCGCCTACAGCCGCTTGCGGTACGCGTCACGGCGCACCAGCCAGTACACCCTACGTGTATACTTGGTGTATGAGCAAGGTGCGGACGAACATCGAGATAGAGGACACCTACCTCGAGGCGATCATGGATCGCTACGGC
>DATKRX010000145.1:0-13525 GCA_035531915.1 Gaiellaceae bacterium
GGAACCGTGACGGAGGAGTCAGCTCGCGGGAAGGCAACGGCAACCCAGGGGAGGCGTTCTCGACCCCTCCGGCGGCAGTCGAGGTAACGGAACTGTGTCGAGTCTGCCCCATCTGATCACACCCTGACCCTGGAGGGAGCGGCGGGAAGGGCGAGGACGAAGGTCGCTCCCTGGTCGAAGCGGGACTCGACCCAGAGCCGGCCGCCATTGGCCTCGGCGAAGCCGCGCGCGATCGCGAGACCGAGGCCGGCCCCCGGCGAGTCGCCGGCGCGCCCGCCGCGGTGGAAGGGCTCGAAGATCCGCTCACGCTCGGACGGGGCGATCCCGGGGCCGTGGTCGATCACCCGGATCACTGCCTCCGACGGCGTTTCGGCGACCTGAATCCGCACCGCTTCGTCTTCGGGGGAGTACTTGAGGGCGTTCTCGAGCAGGTTCACGAGCACGCGCTGGATCTGGTGGGCGTCGACGGAAGCCGCCGGCGAGTCGTCCGGGAAGGCAACCTCGACGCGCGCGGCCGCGAGCCCGAGCTCGTCGAGAGCCCCGACGACGAGCTCCTCCAGCTCGATCAGCCGCTGCACGGGCTCGGCCGCGCCGGCCTGCAGGCGCGACAGGTCGAGCAGGTTCCCGACCACGCGATCGAGCCGGTCGGAGGCGGCGAGGATCGTCGCGAGGAGCTCGGCGCGATCTGCGTCGTCGATCGCCAGGTCGGGCCGGGCGAGGGCACCCGCCGAGGTCGAGATCGCCATCAGCGGCGTCCGCAGGTCGTGGCTGACGGCGCGAAGCACCGCGGTCTTGATCGTGTCCGCGCGGCGCAACGCTTCGGCTTCGAGCGCCTCGTTCGCGAGCCGTTCGCGGTCGATCGCGACCCCAAGGAGGGAGGCGAGGGCGGGCAGCAGTCTCCGCCTGGCCGACGGATCGCCGGTCTGGCGGCCGGAGAGCCGGATCGTCCCGACCCGCCGCCCCCCAGCCGACAACGCGTACCCCTCGGCAAGCCCTTCACCGGGCTCGATCGACGCCTCCTCGACCTGGAGCACGCGAGCCACTTCGGCCGAGATCCGCTCGAGCTCGCTGCCGACGGTTCCACGCTCGAGGAGTGAGGTGGCGATCTCGGCGAGCAGCGATGCCTCCCGGGCGCGCCTGCGCGAGCGCGCGGCGAGGTCGCTGACGACGATCGCGGTGAACACGAAAACCGCGAGCGCGAACCAGTTCCTGGAGTCGGCCAGCGTGAACGTGTACAGCGGGGGCAGGAAAAACCAGTTGAACGCGAGCATGCTCGCAACCGAGACAGCCACGGCGTGAGCGCGCCCCCAGAAGACTGCAATTGGCAGCACGGCGAAGACGTAGAGCGAGCCGAGGCTGAGCACCGGAACGACGTGCCTGAGACCCTCGATCACCGCGGTCACGACCGCGACGGCGCCCGCGCCTGCGAACATGCCTGTGAGCCGTCCAGCAGAGCCGAGTACGACCTTGATCCGGCCGGGGATCACCACGCCGCTCATGATCGCTTCTCAACCGGCTCTCCGGCGCGGCTTAAGACCTTCTTGAGAGTGCGGCCCCTCTTCTTGAGGGGCCGTTGAGAGAGCGCGCGCTAGCTTGGCTCGAATGGCCGTTCGCGTCGCAAAACCGCTGCTCAACCCGTGGAAACGCGACGAACGAGAGACGAGAGCCCGAGGACGGCACGTCGCCTACCACCGTGTCCTCGTCCCGCTCGGAACCGAGCGTGAGGCGGCACAGGCAATGGAAGTTGCCTGCCGGCTGGCCGCCGACCGGCACGCAGCCGTGACCGCTCTCAGCGTGATCGAGGTCCCGCCCGAGCTGCCGCTCGCCGCCCAGATGCCCGAGGAGGAGAGAGAGGCCCGCAGCCGAAATGCGCAGGCGCGTTCGATCGCCGAGCTCTACGGCGTGAGTCTCACGACCCGCCTCCGATACGCCCGCTCGGCCGGCGAGGCGATCGTCGAGGAGGCGACAGACGCCGCCAGCGAGATCATCGTCATCGGTGCTCCTCGAAAGCAGGCCACGCACTCACGGCGGGCGCCCGGCTTCGGCAGGACGGTGGACTTCGTGCTCAAGAACGCGCCTTGCAGGATCGTCGTAGCGGCGCTCCCGCCCGTAAGGTAAGCCGCCCGTGCCGACGTTCACGGACTGTGCATGACCCAGGTCTCCGGGCCGGAAGCCGCGGGCGGCGCGCCACTCGCCGATTTCGAGCTCGACGAGCCTCTTCCACAACGCACGACCGCGTTTTCCGCCGCCGCCTTCGCCGGAGCCGCGGCGGCGAAGAAGCTCTTCATCGGACGCCGCCGGCCGACGCGGGAGCTTGGCGACACCCTTCTCTCGAAGACGCTCGCGCTCCCGATCTTCTCCTCGGACCCGATCTCCTCGGTGGCCTATGCGACCGAGGCCGCCCTCACAGTCCTCGTCGCGACGTCGCTCAGTTCGCGGCACCTCGTGCTGCCGGTCTCGGGCGCGATCGCCGCGTTGCTCGCGATCGTCGTCCTCTCCTATTGCCAGGGCGTGCGGGCCTACGCCTCGAGCGGCGGCTCCTACGTGTTCGCCAAAGAGAACCTCGGCACCCTGGCGGGCCTGATCGCGGGCGCGGCGCTGCTCGTCGACTACGTGTTGACGGTTGCCGTCTCGATCGCGGCCGGAATCTTCGCAATCACCTAGGTCGATTCGTCGCTGAGCCCGTACCTGGTGGAGATCTCGCTGGGCTTCGTGGTGCTGCTGACGGTCGGGAACCTCCGCGGTGTGCGCGAATCGGGGCTGCTCTTCGCCCTCCCGACCTACGGCTTCGTCGTCTCGCTGTTCGCGGCGATCGGAGTCGGCGTCGTCAAGTGCACGGTCGGCACCTGCCCGCACGCGGTCGTGCCGCACCCGCTTCCGGTCGGCACCGGCAGCATCGGGCTGTTCGTCCTGCTCAAGGCCTTCGCTTCCGGATCGGCGGCGCTCACCGGCGTCGAATCGATCTCGAACGGCGTCACCGCGTTCAAGCACCCGCAAGCGCAGAACGCCGCCCGCACCCTGCTCACGATGGCCGCGATCGCGATCGTCTCGTTCATGGGCGTCTCGTACCTCGCCGTCCGCATGGATGCGCGTCCGAGCGGGACGGCGTCGGTGCTCTCGCAGATCGCCCGGGGAGCGTTCCCGGCCGGCTCGCCCGGGTCGATCGGCTACTACCTCGTCCAGGGCTTCACGTTCGCGATCCTCGTACTGGCAGCGAACACCTCCTACCAGGGTTTTCCGCGCCTCGCAGCGCTGCTGTCCCGCGACGGCTACTTCCCTCGCCAGTTCGTCAATCTGGGCGACCGGCTCGTCTACTCGAACGGGATCCTGATCCTCTCGAGCCTCGCAGCCGGGCTGCTGCTTGCCTTCCGGGCGAACGTCAACTCCCTGATCCACCTCTACGTGATCGGCGTCTTCACCGCCTTCACCCTCGCCCAGGCGGGCATGGTCCGCCACTGGCTACGAACCCGCGAGCCGGGATGGCGGCGGCGGGCAGCGATGAACGCCACCGGTTCAGCCACCACCTTCGTCGTCGATCTGATCGTCATCTGGACGAAGTTCACCGCCGGTGCGTGGATGGTGACGATCGCGATCCCGTCCCTGATCGTCTGCTTCTACGCGATCCACCGTCACTACCGCGCCGTCGCACACCGGCTCGGCGGCCAGGCGAAGGCCGTCCTCGCGCGCCCCAACACCGAGAATACGGTCGTCCTCTACGTCGAGCAGCTCGATGCGGCGACCCGCGAAGCCTTCTGGTATGCGCGGCGGATCTCGAACGGCTCCTTCCGGGCAATCCACGTTCCGTTCGAGGGCAGCGACGCCGGTATCCGTCCCCGCTTCTTCCGCTGGTCGCAGGGCAAGCCGCACCTCGAGGTCCTCTCGGCGCGTGAAGAACCTCTCGAGGCGGTACTCGAGTACATCTGGGCTTTCCCCCACGGCGAAGGAGAGTTCGTGACCGTGGTCATCCCCGAGCTCTTCCGCACACCGTCGCTCCTCGCCGCCTGCCTGCGCCGCTCGACGTTCTCGCTCAAGCGCGGCCTGAGGCGCGAGCGGGGCGTCGTCGTCACAGACGTGCCGAGGCTCGGCCGCGATAGTGGGAGCGACTGGGTGGAGCCGCGCCGCACCGCGTGCGTCGTGCCGATCTCCGCTGTACACGCGGCGTCCCTCCGCGCCGTCGTCTATGCACGCTCCCTCGGTTTCGACGATACGAGAGCGGTCTTCTTCTCCTCCGACGAGGAGGACGCGGCGCAGGTTCGCCGCGATTGGAGCCGGTTCTCGCTCGATGTCCCGCTGGAGGTGATCGAGTCGCCGTTTCGCGACTTCGGCGAGCCGCTTCGCGCCTACCTCGGGCAGATCACGGCCGATCCGAGCGCGGTGGCGGTGGTTGTCATGCCCGAGCTCGTCGTCCACGGCACCGACCGGCTCCTGCACAACCACCGGGCGCTCTACCTGAAGCGTCTGCTCCTGTTCGAGCCCCGGGTGATCTTGAGCAGCGTGCCGTACCAGCTCGACTGACCACGCTGGAGCGAGCCTATGCTTTGAGGCAACGGTAACGCTTGAGGATCTCGATCGCCCACCCGCTCTGGCCTCGCCGGAGGATCGATCCGGCGGGCATCGCTGTGAGCCTCCTCGCCGTCGTAGCCGTCACCGGCGCTGTTTTCGCCCTGCGCCCGTTCGCGCCGGTCCTCAGCCTGGGGGTGCTCTATGTCTTCGCCGTCCTGCCGGCTGCGATCGGCTGGGGATTCGCCTATTCGATTGCGGTCTCGATCCTCAGCCTGCTCACCTTCAACTTCTTCTTCCTCCCGCCCGTGCACACGCTCGCTCTGAACGACCCCGAGAACTGGGTCGCTCTGACGGTTTACCTCGTGACCGCCGTCGTCGTCAGCGAACTGGCTGCGGGGTCGCGGCGGCGCGCCGCCGAGGCCGAGCAGCAGCGTCGCGAGTCCGCCTTCGCGGCTGAGGTATCGGGCCTGCTGCTCGACAGTGGCTTCGTCCATGACCAGCTTCGATCGATCGGGGCACGACTTGCCGAAGTGCTCGGAGTCGCGCGAGCACATCTCGAGCTCGGTTCGTTCCGGCGTCCGGAAAAGGCCGAGTCGGTCTACGATCTCACGGTCGGCGACCGCCACGTCGGGAGGCTGTTTCTCGCCGCCGCCGCGGCTCCCGACCCGGCTGTCACGCGACGTGTGCTGCACACGCTCTCGTCGCTCCTTGCCTCGGCGATCGACCGTGAGCGGCTCGCGCACGCGGCACTCGTGGCAGAGGGGCTCCGCCAGAGCGACGCGATCAAGACGGCCGTGCTGCGGACCCTGAGCCACGATCTGCGCTCGCCGCTGACGGCGATCGCCGCCGCGGGGGAAGTGCTCGAGGGCGGCGCCGAGACGCTCACCGCGTCCGAGCGCACGGAGCTCGTGACGACGGTGCGCCTCGGCACGCGCAGGCTGACGAGACTCGTCTCGAACCTGCTCGATCTCTCGCGGCTCGAGGCCGGGGCAGCGAGGCCACGGCCAGAGCTGTGGACGGCCGACGGGCTCGTCGCCCGGGCGCTCGAGGCGATCGGCCCCGACGCCGAGCGGGTGAAGGTCTCGCTGCCAGCGGACTCCCCCACGCTTCGGATCGATCCCGCCCAGATCGAGCGCGTGCTCGTCAACCTGCTCGAGAATGCCCTCCAGGTCTCCTCTCCCCCCGACCTCGTCGAGAGCTCGACCGAGACCGGCGCGCGGGAGCTCGTGCTGAGGATCTCCGACCACGGCCCCGGCCTCGACCCGGAGGAGCTGGAGCGGATCTTCGAGCCGTTCGAGCACGGTTCGGCCACCTCGGGTGCCGGCACCGGGCTCGGGCTCGCGATCGCCCGAGGGTTTGCCCACGCAAACGGTGGGCGCCTCTGGGCCGAGTCGAGCCCTGGTCCTGGAGCGACGCTTGCGCTCGCTTTGCCGCTGGCCACACCGCCTGCACGCGACGCGGGGCCGGTGGAAGCGGTGCTGGGGAACCGCGAGTGAGGGACGCACGCGTCCCGCACTCTCAGCGGCGGCCGAAGGACGGCCGTTGAGCGGTGCCCGGATCCTCGTCGTCGACGACGAGCCGCAGATCGTCCGTGCGCTGCAGATGAAGCTCCGCAGTGAGGGCTACGAAGTCGACACCGCGGGCACGGCGGCCGAGGCGCTGTCGACGGCCGCGGCCCGCCCCCCTGAGGCGATCATCCTCGACCTCCTGCTCCCCGACGGGCGCGGCACCGATGTCTGTCGCGAGCTCAGGCAATGGAGTGCCGCGCCGATCCTCGTGCTCTCGGCGATCGGCGACGAAAGCGAGAAGATCGCTGCGCTCGACGCCGGCGCCGACGACTACGTGACCAAGCCGTTCAGCGTCGACGAGCTGCTCGCGCGACTTCGAGCCGCGCTCCGTCGCACCGGCCCCTCGCGCGAAGCGGTGCTCGAGATCGGCGAGCTCACGATCGATCTCGAACGGCGGCTGGTGACGATGGAGGGAAGGACGGTATTGCTCACCCCGACCGAATACGATCTCCTCCGGTTGCTCGCCCAGAACGAGGGGAAGCTGATGACGCATCCGGCGATCCTGCGCGAGGTCTGGGGCCCGGCCTACCGCGAGGAGTCGAACTATCTCCACGTCTACGTATCCCAGCTGCGCCGCAAGCTCGAGCCCGATCCGGCCAGGCCGCGCTACCTCCTGACGGTCGCCGGCGTCGGCTACCGGCTGGTCGATCCACTCACGGCTGCTACCTAGGCGCCGACTGCACGTGGCGGCGCATCGCGCGCGGCAGATTCCCCGGAGCGTTGGAGCTCCTCTCGTGACCTGAACCTAACCGATCGCGACCATGCGGTCGATCGCGCCGCGCGCCCGCGCGGCGGTCTCGGGGTCGACGGTCACGACGTGCTTGCCGTCGCGCAACGAGTCGCGGGTCTTCTCGAGCGTGATCATCTTCATGAACCGGCACACGGCGGCCTCGCGGGCGGCGATGAACTCCTTCTCCGGAAGCTCGCGGTTCAGCCGGTGGAGGATGCCAGTCTCGGTCGCGACCACGAACTTCTGCTTGGGCGAGCTGCGCGCGAACTTGACCATCCCCTCGGTCGAGAGGATGTGGGTGCGGTCGTTCGCGAAGGCCATCGCCTGGCTCGCGCAGCCGCACTCCGGATGGACGAGCAGCTCGGCTTCGGGCTCCTCGGCTTGCCAGCGCTCGATGTCGGCCGGCCGGATGCCCGCGTGGACGTGGCACTCGCCGAGCCAGATCTTCAGCTTCCGCCCGGTGACCCGCTCGAGCCAGAGGCCGAGGTACAGGTCGGGCAGGAAGAGGATCTCACGGTCGGCCGGGATCGCTTCGATCACGGCGCGCGCGTTGCCCGAGGTGCAGCAATAGTCACTCTCGGCCTTGACCTCTGCGGTCGTGTTCACGTACGACACCACCACCGCACCGGGGTGCTCGGCCTTCCACGCCCGCAACTGGGCTGCGTCGATCGACGAGGCGAGCGAGCAGCCGGCCTTCAGGTCGGGGATCAGCACCCGCTTCTCCGGGCTGAGGATCGCTGCCGTCTCCGCCATGAAGTGGACGCCGCAGAAGAGGATCGTCGAGGCGTCGGTGGCGGCCGCCTGGCGGGAGAGCCCGAGCGAGTCGCCGACGTAGTCGGCCACGTCCTGCACCTCTGGCAGCTGGTAGTTGTGGGCGAGGATCACCGCATCGTGCTCGCGGGCAAGCGCGCGAACCTCGTCTCCGAGGGCTGCGGTTGCGAGCGTGGTCACTCGAGCTCCAGGGAGACGTCGAGGGAGCGAGCGGAGTGCGTCAACGCCCCGACCGAGATGAACTCGACGCCCGTCTCGGCGTAGGAGCGCACGGTCGCGAGCGAGATCCCGCCGGAGACCTCGAGCGGCACCCGGCCGCCCGCGAGCTCGACCGCCTCGGCGACCTGCTCGAGGGTCATGTTGTCGAGCAGGATCCGGTCGACTCCGGCCTCCAGCGCCTCGGCGACCTCGTCGAGCGTCTCGGTCTCGACCTCGACCGTGAACCCCTCCCGCGCTCCGAGCGCGGCGAGGGCGCCGCGAATGCCCCCCGCGATCCGCAGATGGTTCTCCTTGATCAGGATCCCGTCGTGGAGGCCCATGCGGTGGTTCGTGCCGCCGCCGCAGGAGACGGCGTACTTCTCGACTACGCGCAGTCCCGGCGTCGTCTTGCGCGTGTCGAGGATCGTCGTGCCGGTGCCCTCGACGAGATCGACGTAGCGCGCCGTGAGCGTCGCGATCCCGCAGAGGCGCCCGAGCAGGTTGAGCGCGGTCCGCTCCCCCGTGAGCACGGCGCGAGCCGGGCCGTCGAGCCGCGCAACGACCGTGGATAGAGCGACGCGCGCGCCCTCGTCGGCAAGTACTTCGACAGCGACCCCCGGGTCGAGCGCCGTGAACACCGATGCCGCGGCCGGGACGCCACAGACGACGCCCGACTCCTCCAGCACGAGCACCGCGCGGCAGCGGGCAGAAGCGGGGACGATCCCGTCGGTCGTGAGGTCGCCGCCGCCGATGTCCTCTGCGAGCGCTGCCGTGATCAGCGCCTCGAGCGCGTCGGCGGTCAGCTCCATCGCTCGAGCACGGGCTCCTGCCCGCTCCGCAGGACGACGTGGCCGAGGAACGCCTCGTCCTCACTCGGGAAGTCGTCGCGGAAGTGCGCACCGCGGCTCTCACGCCGCGCGAGTGCGCTCTCGGCGAGGAGCCGGGGCAGCAGGACGGACGAGCGGCGAAGCCGCTCGAGACCCTCGGCGTTGCGGATCAGGCCCGCATCGCGCCAGAGCTCCTGCCGGAGCTCGTCGGTGACCGGCGGCTCGGACGGCCGCGCAGCGGGGGGATCAGCGGAGGCGATCAGCGGCGCAGAGAGCACGGCGCGACCGGCACGGCGGCCGAATACGAGGCATTCGAGCAGCGAGTTCGACGCGAGCCGGTTCGCGCCGTGGACGCCGGTCGCCGCGCACTCGCCGACGGCGTAGAGCCCGGGCAGCGTCGTCGCGCCGTCGAGGTCGGTCACGATCCCGCCCACCGTGTAGTGCGCCGCTGGCGAGACGGGGATCGGCTCGGTCGAGGGGTCGTACCCGGCCCGCTCGAGCGTCGCCATCAAGCCGGGGAAGCGCCCTCGCTCGATCGCACGCAAGTCGAGATCCGCGTGACCCCGCTCGGCAATCGCACGCGCAACCACATCGCGGGGCGCCAGCTCGTCGGTGAAGCGGTTGCCGCTGTCGTCCAGCAGCACTGCGCCCTCCCCCCGCAGTGCCTCGGAGAGCAGGAAACCGTCGTCGAGCAACGCGGTCGGGTGGAATTGGACGAACTCGAGGTCGGCGAGTGCCGCGCCGGCTCGATAGGCCAGCGCGAGCCCTTCGCCGAGCGCGCCGGGAGGATTCGTCGTCCGCGCAAAGAGTGCGCCGTAGCCGCCGGTCGCGATCACCGTCGCGGGCGAAACGACCGGGCCCGTATCTGTGATCACGCCCACGCAGCGGCCGTCGCTCTCCAGGAGCTCGAGGACGCGAACGTCGTCGGCGACGATGATCCGCGGATCGATGCGGACACGTTCGGCGAGGACCGCGGAGATCGCCTTCCCGGTCTCGGCACCGCCGGCGTGAACGACGCGACGAAGCGAATGCCCCCCCTCTTGGCCGAGTCCCTCGTCGAACTCGACGCCGAGCGCGACGAGCTCGGCGATCCGGCCCGGCGCCTCCTCGGTGAGAGCGCTCACCGCGCTCGGACGCGACAGGCCTCGACCGGCGCGGAAGGTGTCGGCCGCGTGCAGTGCCGGCGAGTCGCCCTCGCCGAGCGCAGCGGCGACGCCGCCCTGCGCCTTCCAGCTGTTCGAGGCCCGGACCGGCGCCTTTGCGAGCAGCAGGACGTCTGTCCCTTCGGCCGCCGCCAGAGCCGCGGTCAGGCCCGCGACGCCACCGCCGACCACGATCACACCATACGCCGTATCTTCGAAGCTCATCTCGACGGTTTTATCCTCGAAGTCGATAACTTGTCGCAGAGTCTAGCATGGTTTACGATCCTGGAGCGAAAACAAGCGGCCCCGCCCAGACCGTCGTCGCGGTCGTCCTCCAGGTGCGCGAGGGAAAGCTTCAGGCCCTGCTCTGGGAGCGGGCACTCGACCCGTTCGCCGGCTCCTGGTCGCTTCCGGCGGGCGAGCTCGCACTCGACGAGACGCTCGAGCAGTCGATCCGACGACACCTCGCGGCGAAGGTCGACGTGCGCGAGCTGTCGCACCTCGAACAGCTCGAGACGCGGAGCGACCCGGGGCGGAACCCGCTCCGGCGCGAGCTGGCGACCGCCTACCTCGGACTCGTTCCGGCCGACCTCGACCCTGAGCTACCGCCCGACACGCGTTGGCACCCGGTCGAGGAGCTGCCGCCGCTCGCCTTCGACCACGAGCCGATCGTGCTCGTCGGCCGCGACCGCCTGCAAGCGAAGCTCTCCTACACCAATATCGGCTTCGCGCTCGCCCCGGCCGAGTTCACGATCTCCGAGCTGCGCGGCCTCTACCGCGCGGCGCTCGGCCACGACGTCTCCGCGACGAACCTCCAGCGCGTCCTGCTGCGCCGCCATCTGCTGGTCGCCACCGGTGGCCGCCGCGAGCCCGGCCCGGCGGGTGGCCGTCCGGGCGCGCTCTTCGGCTTCCGGAAGCGCGCGCTCGAGATCACCGATCAGTTCGCCGTGCTGCGCCCGCCTACGATTTGAGCCGGGCGACGAGCTTCCACGCACTCGGGAGCGTCGCGGCGGCCAGATAGAGCTTGACGAGGTCGAAGGGCACGAACGGATAGACGCCGTCCTCGAGCGTGTTCGCCCAGTTGAGATGCAGGTAATGCCGGAGCCAGACCGCGCCGCACACGTAGATGACGACGCTCCCGCTCAGCATCGAGGCCACCGCCGAGGAGAACTTCCGATCCCACCCGCGCTCGGCGAGCCATCCAACCAGAGCGGCTGCGAGCACGAAGCCGACGATGTAGCCGCCGGTCGCGCCGCTGAAGACCGCCCAGCCGTGCTTCTGCTCGGAGTAGAGCGGCACCCCGGCAATGCCGAGCAGCAGGTAGAGGGTGAGGCTGGCAGCGCCGCGAATCGGGCCGAGCGCGGCCCCGACGAGCAGCACCGGGAACGTCTGCAAGGTGATCGGAACCGGGGTGTACCCAAGGTGGAACGACACCTGCGCCGCGAGCCCGACAAGGCCCGCGCCCCCGGCGACGAGCAGCGCATCGGTGAGAAGCCCGGAGCGTGGGAGCACAGCGAGGCGGAGCGTGGCGGCCTGATCCTGCATCGGCGTTTAGACCTCCCTGGACGTAATTCGGTTGCGGCCAATCCGGCAGGCCCCGTTTGCACGAAGTTTTCTACCGGAGCGGGCATCCTGCCTGTTTCCGACAACGCTATCCTGCAGGTAGCAACAACTTCGTAACAGCCTTTCGAAAAGGGGTTCGCACACAGGGCACCGGTTTCCGATGAAGGACATCATCGAAACTCTGGAGAGATGGACGGGCGAGGGTGCTTCAGTCGCACTGGGGTCGGTCGTCGAACGGATCGGGTCGGCGCCGCGCGATCCCGGGGCTGCGCTCGCCGTCTCCTCGAAGCGCGAGGTCGCGGGCGGCGTCACCGGCGGCTGCGTCGAACCTGCCGTGATCCGCGAGGCCAACGAGGTGCTCGGGGGCTCGCGCGGGCGGCTCGTCTACTACGGCCTCGACGACGAGGACGGCTTCGACGTCGGCCTGACCTGCGGTGGCAGGATCGCCGTGGCCGTCTATCGGCTCGACCCGGCGCTCGTGCCGACGATCGCCGATGCGGTCCGCACCGACAGGCCGATCGCGGTGACACTCAAGCTCGACGACACGAACTTCGGCGAGCAGGCGATCTACGCCGGCGAAACGGGATTCGACGGTGCCGTCTCCGAGGCCGCGCGCTCGCTGCTCGAGATCGGCGAGAGCGCCATCGTCGAGACCTCGGACGGCGAAAAGATCTTCGTCGAATCGTACGCGCCGCGGCCGAACATGTACGTCTTCGGCGCCAGCGATCACGTCGCAGCGCTCGTCCCAGTCGCCAAGATGCTCGGCTACCGCGTCACCGTCTGCGACCCGCGAAAGGCGTTCGTCACCCGCGAACGGTTCCCGGACGCCGACGAGCTCTCGCACGAATGGCCGAATGACTTCCTTGAGCGAGCCCCGGTCGACGCCCGCACCGCGATCATCATGATGACCCACGACATCAAGTTCGATCGGCCTGCGCTCAAGCTCGCCCTGAGGTCCGAGGCCGGCTTCATCGGGGCGATCGGCAGTGAGAAGACGCGCGCCGATCGCAACGCCAAGTTGCGCGAAGACGGCATCGGCGATGCCGACCTTGCTCGCCTGCACGCACCGGTCGGAATCCAGATCGGAGCACGAACACCCGAAGAGGTCGCCGTCACGATCGCCGCGCAACTGATCGAGGCGAACGTGATCGCTCGCGCCAAGCGCATCGGGTCGATCTCGCGCGCCACGGTTCTCTCCTGACGCCTTACATCGGCTTTGCCCGGGAGGGGATCGGCGCGTGCTTGCATGGCCGCGCATGCGGCGACTGACGTTCCGGGGGGTGCTCGGCTTGGCGCTCGCGTTCGCGACCGCGCCGGCCGCGCTTGCCGGCCAGGGGCACTCGCGCCTTCTCCCGCTGCCCTCCGTGCTCCCGCCGACGCCCCTCAACCAGCAGATGCGGTGGTCGCTCGCGTCGTCGAAGCCACCGACGGCGGCGGCGTTCGCGGGCGGCCGCGCGACGATCGGGGTCAGGGGGAACATCGACGGCCGCGCGCTCGCAGCCGCGCTCGGCGTCCATGCCGTCGACTGGCTGCCGGGCCTGCGCCTCGTCCAGGTGCAGGCTGCGCCGGCGATGCTCGCAGCGCTCGCTCGTACCGACGACGCGCGCATCCGCTACGTCGAGCCGCTCGTCGCGGCCCACATCGCGCACGTACGCAACGACCCGCTCACCTACGAGATCGACCCGGCGACCGGTGCCCCCTACGAATGGCAGTTCCATGCGATTGGCGCCGACCAGGCCCTGAACCTCGCCAAGGGCGATCCCAGCCTGCTCGTCGGCGTCGTCGACAGCGGCATCGCGCCGGTTCCGGACCTGACCGGGAAGATTGCCGAGACGTTCTGGGACCCGGCGTTCAACTCGTCGGCCGTCGACCGTCTCGGCCACGGAACGTTCGTCTCCTCGATCATCGCCTCGCGAAACGACGACGGCTTCGGCCTCGCCGGCTTCTGCGGCGCCTGCCGGCTCGCGATCTACAAGGCCGAGCCGCTCACCGACGTCCAGGTGGCGGAGGGCATCCAGAAGCTGACCGACGCCCATGTGCGGGTGATCAACCTCAGCATCGTCCTCGACCACCCCGCCCAGGACGTGATCGACGCGATCAACTACGCCACCAACGCGGGGGTGCTCGTCGTGGCTGCGAGCGGCAACGAAGGATCGACCGCCGTCGACTTCCCGGCCTCGTTCGTGCAGCCGCCGAACGGGACGCCGTCGTCGGGCCTCGCCG
>DATKRX010000146.1:0-39950 GCA_035531915.1 Gaiellaceae bacterium
CGGTCGGACGTGGGAGATTGATCCGTCTTGCGGAGGGCCGATCTGGGGTCACGTCTGCTGCGGCGAGGCTCGAGGTTGGTGGTTGGGCCAGGTGTCTGCGTCGTCGGGCTGCTTGCTGCCGCGGCCGTCACCGAGCTGCCCCATGCCAACGGTGACGGCGTCGGCGGCGGGGTCGGATGGGGAGCATGTGCGATACGCGGGTGTAATGCTCCGCGAGTCGAGGGCGGTCGTGGCCGGGTACCGAGCCGGCCTCCTCGAGCGTCCAAGGAGCGTGTGTAGCGGGGGAAAGCGCACGATCTCGAGGGACGAGACTTGGGCGCCCTCCGCTGCCTCGGCGTATCTGCACAGCCTGAGGGCGACGGCCGGGCGCCCGCGCCGAGCGGTTCCACGAAACCGCCGAGTGGCTGCCTTACCCGTACCGCGACGAGTCCGTAGCAGAAACGGCACAATAGAAAAAGCCCCGTTTCCAGGGCTTTTTCCGTAGCAGGCCTGTAAGCCGGATTCTGTCTTGGATGACCATCCCTCTTTGCAGCTACCCGGGCCCTGGGCGGGCAGCCTCATCGCGGGCCCTGTTCGCCTTGCACCGGACGGGGTTTGGCTAGCCGCCGCGTCGCCGCGGTCGCTGGTGGGCTCTTACCCCACCGTTTCACCCTTACCTCCGGCGTCTCCGGAGAGACACGTTACGCCGGTGGCGGTTTCCTTTCTGTGCCACTTTCCATCGGCTTTCGCCCCCTGACTTGCGTCAGCGTCCTGCCCTTCGGTGTCCGGACTTTCCTCGATCCGCGCGACGCTAAGCGCTGCGCGGGCCGCGGTCACCCGGCCTGCGCACCGAATTCTAGCTCGTCGGACTCGCCGGCATCGAGGGCCGCCTCGGTTCCCGCCATCGATCCGCACTCGGGGCAGAAGATAATGCCCTCGCGGGCGTGCATCACGAACTCGCCGCAGACGAGGCATTCGAGCGAGGCGCCGCGGAGCAGCGCGTTCAACTCCTGCTCGAGCGTGCGAGCGAACTGTTGCACGTTCATCGTGGTCACAGCTCCCTGAAGACACCCACGACGCGGCCGAGGATCTGGACGTAGTCGGCATAGATCGGCTGGAGCGCGGCGTTCTCGGGCTGCAGGCGAATCCGGCCGTCCTCGCGGTAGAAGGTCTTGACCGTCGCCTCGTCGGCCGACTCGTCGTTTCCTGCGAGCACGACGACGATCTCGCCGTTGCGCGCCTCCTGGGCGCTCTTGACGATCACGAGGTCGCCGTCCAGGATCCCCGCCTCGATCATCGAGTCACCGCGTACTCGGAGCAGGAAATCGCCGCCGGTTGAGCTCGGCAGAGTGAGGTACTCCTCGATGTTCTGCTCGGCGAGCAGGGGCGCGCCGGCGGCGATCTCGCCGAGTAGCGGCAGCCGGGCGACGCCGAGCGACTCGGCGGTGACGGTGCCGGGCTCGGCGCGTTCGCGGCCGATCAGTTCGAGGGCGCGCGGCTTGGTGGGGTCGCGCCGCAGGAGCCCGGCGCGCTCGAGGTTCGCCAGGTGCGCGTGGACGGTCGAGGGCGAGGCGAGGCCGACCTCCTCGCCGATCTCGCGCACGGTCGGTGGGTAGCCGTGCCCGTCGACATACTCGACGAGGTAGTTCCAGATCTGTTGCTGGCGGGCGGTGAGCATGGGGCCTCCACGGTTTGGGCGGGCGCCGCCGCGCGCGTTGCGGGGCGCTGACGAACGTGTGTTCGACAACACGGTAGGCAATCCTTCGGACGGCGTCAAACCGCGGCGGGCGCGTACGATCGGACCGTGGTCGAGCGAGGCAGGCCTGTCGTAGCCCGAGGCAAGGCAGCACGCCCGCGTCCCCGGCGCCTCGCGCGGCTGCCCGAGCAGTACTTCGGCGCCCTGCTGCAGCGAATCGCGGCGGCAGCCGCGGAGAGCGGGCCTCCGGTCGTCGACCTCGGGCGCGGAAACCCGGAGGTCGGGCCGCCACCCCACGTCACCGAGGCCCTGGCGGCGGCCGCCGCCCGCCCGGACACGCACGGCTACGCGCCCTTCCGGGGCCTGCCCCAACTGCGCGAGGCGATCTCGGAGAGGTACAGCTCCGTCTACGGCGTCGAGCTCGACCCGGAGCGCGAGGTGGCCGTCGTCCCCGGGACGAAGACGGCGATCATCGAGCTCGCGCTCTCGCTCGCCGAGCGTGGCGACACGATCCTGCTGCCCGAGCCCTACTACCCGGACTACCCCTCCGGGATCGCTCTTGCCGGCGCTGACACCGCTCTCTTCCCGCTCGACCCCGCGGCCGGCTGGCAGCCCGACCTCGACGCGGCGCCGCCGGCGGCGGCGCTGTTTCTCAACTACCCGACGAACCCCTGTGCGGTCTGCGCGGCGCCGGGTACCTTCGAGGCGGCGGTCGAGTACGCAAGCCGGACCGGCACCGTGATCATCCACGATGCCGCCTACAACGATCTCGTCTACGACGGACGCGCCCCCGACAGCTTTCTCTCGAGGCCCGGCGCGAAGGACGCGGGGGTCGAGCTGTGGTCGATGTCCAAGACCTATGGCATGGCCGGTTGGCGGATCGGCTTCGTGCTCGGAAACGCGGAGATCATCGAGCGGCTCAACCTGCTCGGCGACCACTCCCGCGTCGGGATGTTCGCGCCGCTCCAGTACGCCGCAATCGCCGCGCTCGCAGGCTCGCAGGCGAGCGTCGAGGAGCGGCGGGCCTCCTACGAGCGGCGCCGTGACCGGCTCGCCGCGGCGCTCCCCGAACCGGTCGTCTGCGAAGGCACCTTCTACGTTTGGCTCCGTCTTCCGGAGGGGCTGAGCGTCGAGCGGCTCCTCGTCGAGCACCGCGTCGCGCTCGCCCCCGGCCAGGGATTCGGCCGAAGCGGCGCCGGCTGGGCGCGCCTCTCGCTCGCCGTAGCCGACGAAACGCTCGACCTCGGAATCGAGCGGCTCGCCGCCGCGTTCGCCGGGGGCGGCGCGTGAAGATCGGGATCGTCGTTCCCTTCTCGTGGTCGTACTGGGGCGGGGTCGTCGAGCACTCCGAGAACCAGGCCGCGGCGCTCCGCGACCGCGGGCACGATGTGAAGATCCTGATGGGGAACGACCCGCCCGGCCGGGCCACGCGCCTGCTCCACCCCCGCACGGGACGCCACGGCGAGCTGCCGGAGGGGATCATCCCGGTCGGCCGCTCCGTCGTCGTCCCGGCCAACGGCTCGCTGCCGAACATCATCCTCTCGCCGCGCAGCATCGGCCGCGTGCGCCAGGTGCTCGCCGAGGAGCGCTTCGACCTCGTCCACCTGCACGAGCCGATGACGCCCGCGGTCTGCGTCGCCGCGCTCGCCTACGCGCGGTGCCCGATCGTGGCGACCTGGCACGCCGCGGGGGAGCTCGGCTGGATGCGCGGCGGCGTGAAGGCGTGGGGGTACCTGATGGAGAGGATCGACGTGCGGATCGCCGTCTCCCGGCTGGCGGCGGAGTCGGCCGGGCGGTGGCTGGGGCCCGGGTTCGAGATCGTCCCGAACGGCGTCGTCGTCCCCGAGCACGCGGAGCCGGCCGGCCGTGAGCACCAGATCGTGTTCATCGGCCGCCACGACGCCCGCAAAGGGCTCCCCGTGCTGCTGCGAGCCTGGCCTGAGATCCGCCGCCGCACCGGCGCCCGGCTCCGCCTGATCGGCACCGATCCGCTCCAGTACCGGCTCCTGCACTCGCGGCTGCGCTTCGACGAGGACGGGATCGACGTGCTCGGGATCGTGCCCAACGAGGTGCGGGAGCACGAGCTCGCAAGCGCCAAGCTGTTCGTCTCGCCGGCGCTCGGCGGCGAGAGCTTCGGGATGGTGATCGTCGAAGCGTTCGCCGTCGCGACCCCGGTCGTCGTCTCGAACATCCCGGGTTTCGCGGACGTTGCCGCCCCCGAGACGGCGAAACTCGTCCCGGCCGGCGACGAGGCGGCGCTGATCGAGGCGGTCGTGTCGGTGCTCGCCGACGAGGGGCGACGGGTCGAGATGGGCCGCGCCGCCCGGGAGCTCGCTGTCGAGCGGTACGCGTGGCCGGACGTCGCAGCCCGGCTCGAGCAGATCTACCTGCGGCTCGCCGCGTGAAGAAGCGTTACCTCCAGCTGCTCGCGCCGGTCGTGCTGCTCGCGCTCGCGATCTCGCTGATCTGGTGGCGCGGGCCCGATTGGAGCGTCGTCCGCGATACCTTCACGGTTGTCCGCTGGCCGTGGGTGGTCAGCGCGGTCGCGCTCAATCTGCTCTCGGTGGTGGTGCGTTCGCTCGCGTGGAACACCGTGATCCGACAGGCGATCGCGCCGCCCCGCCCCGGGTTCAAGTTGGTGTTCTCGGCCTTCTCGGTGGGGCTGTTCGCGAACGCCGTCCTGCCCGGACGCGTGGGAGAGATCGGCCGCGCGGCGGTGCTCGCGCGGCGGCTGCCCGGGCGTAAGGGCGTCTGGGCGACGCTGATCGGCACCGTCTTCGCCCACCGGATGTTCGACCTGTTCCCGACGATCGGCCTCGTCACGTGGGTTGTGCTCGGCGCGAAGCTGCCGCACTGGGCGTTGATGACGATCATCGCCGTGCTCGGGATCGGGCTCACGCTCTTTGCCTTCGCCATCGTCGGGGCGCGCGAGCGTCCCGGGAACGTCCTCGAAGGACAGCTCGGGCGCGTGCGCTCGTTGGTCGCGCGCGCCCGGGTCGGGCTCGCGGTGATGCGGCAGCCGCTCGCGGCCGCCGCAGCCGCAACCTTCCAGTTCCTCGGCTGGTTCTGCCAGCTCTTCGCCGTGTTCGCCGCGATGCACGCCTTCCGGATCTACCAGCCGCTCGTCGCCGCCGCGCTCGTGCTGCTGATGATGAACGTCGTCACCGTGCTCCCGTTCTGGCCCGGCAACATCGGGCTCGTGCAGGCCGCCGTCGCTGTCTCGCTCAAGCAGTACGGCGTCGACTACGGCAAGGGGTTCGCCTACGGGATCGGGCTCCAGCTGATCGAGGCCTCCGTGGGGCTCGGGATCGGCACGATCTTCCTCGCCCGGGAGGGGCTCTCGTTCGCGACGCTCAGAGGGTTCGAGGCGGGGACCGAGGGCGAGGAGCCACCCGGGATCCCCGAGCTGGCCGAGCCGCGGTCGTCTGCACGCGCCCGCATCCGCGGCTGAGGCGTACTCGCGAGATGCTCCCAGCCGACCACTCGTGTGCTTGGGGCTGTGCCGCCTGCGGGGTTGCGCCCCAGGCCGTTTCGGCAGACCCGTCGCGGCCGAAAACGGCCAGGCCGCGGCAGCTAGGCTAGGCGAGGTCGGGCTTCCAGGCCTCGACGGTCGCCTCGCGCGACTGCGCGAGCTGCGCGAGTCGCTGACACAGCGACGCGAAGGCCTCAGTCGCCTCGAGCGCGTTCTCGTAGCGCTGCTCCTCGAGCTCCACGACCTGCTCCTGGATCGTGTAGGGCCGGTTCGCGACCCGGGTCTTGAAGCGCACGCTGACCCCGCCGTCGACGTCCCACCCGTCAGTCGCCATGATCATCGGCGGGCGGCCGGGCGTCCACATCGCCTCCTCGCTCGGGAAGTAGTTGCGCGGGCGGAGCTGCGCCTCGAAGGTGATCTTCCCGCTGGACTCCTCGACCAAGATGTCGATCGACGCCTGACCCGAAAGCTCGGTCGTCAGCACGACACCTTCGGTCTTCCAGCTCGAGCCTTGCGCGGTCAGGTGCTCGTGAGCCTCGGTCATCTGCGCGTCCGCTCCTTCGAGGAGCTCCGTGATTCGCGCCTGCTGCGCGTCGTCGAGCGGGCCGAGAGCCGGGGTCAGATCCGGGTGGTCGATGGAGATGCGTGATGTTGCCATTCGCCTATTCTGGCTGCTCGGCCGGATCTCCGTCGAGGCGTCGGGCGAGCTCCTCGATCCGGCCCTGGGCCTCGGCGAGCTGGGCGGCCAAGCGGCGGTAGAGCTCCTCGCCGCGCTCCCAGAGCGCCGCCAGCTCCTCGAGCTCGACCTCGCCTCGCTCGAGCCGCTCGACGATCCGCTCGAGCTCGGCCTGGCTCTCCTCGAAGGTCGGCTCTGTCATCTCGACTTCGCTTCGAAGGAGCCTCCGGCGACCTCGACCGCGAGCTCCGTCCCGGGCGGCGGCGGCTCGCGCACCAGCGCATCGGCGGTGCGCACGATCGCGTAGCCGCGCTCGAGGGTCGCCTTCGGGGAGAGCGCGCGCAGCCGGCCGTGCGTCGCCTCGAGCCGGGAGAGGCGCCGTTCGACGGCGAGACGAGGCGCCTGGCGCAGGCGAGTGTGCGTTCCCTCGAGCCGCTCGGCGCCGCGCTCGCAGATCCGGCGCGCGCCGCGCGCGAGGCCGGCGTGGGCGCGGTCGAGCCACGCGCGGAGCTCCTCCAGGTCGGGGACGACCAGGCGGCCCGCGACCGACGGCGTCGAGGCGCGGACGTCGGCGGCGAGATCGACGAGCGGCGTGTCCTGCTCGTGGCCGACCGCGGTCACGATCGGCACCGGGCAGGCGGCGACGGCACGCACGAGGCGCTCGTCGGAGAAGGGCAGGAGGTCCTCGAAGCTGCCCCCGCCGCGGGCGACGACGATCACGTCGGCACCGTGTTCGCAGAGCTCGCGGATCGCTGCCGCGATCGCGGTCGCGGCGCGCGGGCCCTGTACCGGGGTCTCGGCGACGAGCACCTGCGCCGGTGGGAAGCGGGTCGTGATCGCAGTGAGGACGTCGCGCTTGGCGGCGGCGTCGTTGCCCGTGACGAGCCCGATCAGCCTCGGGATCCGCGGAAGCGGGCGCTTGCGGGCCGCGGCGAAGAGCCCTTCGTCGGCGAGCTTCTCCTTCAACCGCTCGAGCGCCGCCAGGTGCGCCCCGAGCCCGAAGCGCTCGATCGTGAGCGCGCGCAGGTGGAAGTCGCCGCGCTGCTCGTAGAAGCTCGCCCGCCCGAAGACGTGGACGCGCTCGCCGTCGGCCAGGCCGAGGCGCAGGCCGTCGAACTGGCCGCGCGGCATCTGCACCGCGAGGCACGCGCCGCTCTCGGGGTCCTTGAGCGTGAAGAAGACGGTCGCCCAGCGCTCCTGGCGCCGGAGCTCGGTCACCTCGCCCTCGACCCAGACGCTCGGCAGCCGTTCGAGCCAGGAGCCGATGCCCTGGTTGAACGAGCGTACGGAGAAGACCTTGCGCCCGTCGATCTCGATCGCTTCGACCTTCACCGGGTCGGTGCTAACCCGCGGCTAGAGCAGGATCTCGGAGGCGGTCTGGTGCGAGCAGCCGGCCAGCACGAGCTCGACGGCGTGGTGCAGGTCGGCTTCCGAGTTCGCGATCTGTTTGGCGATCTCAGGTGGGTAGCCGGCCTCGATCAGCACGTGCAGGCGCCATGACACGACTTTCTCGTGCTCCGACTGGGGGATCTCGGTGGTTGTCTGTGCCATCTTCGCGCCTGTTCGCTCCCTTCTAGACGAACCCTGCCTGCGGAAGTTGGCGGACGGGCCCGCAGGAAGACTGTACCGCGCCGCTCTCAGGCGCGGGCCGAGAGCGCATCGACCCGACGGGCGAGCTCGTGCATGCGCGCTTCGAGGGAGCGCAGTTCGGACTCGACGCGCTCGGCGAGGACGGTCTCGGCCTCGCGGGCGAAGCGCTCCACCGCGAGCTCGAGTTCGCGCGCGAGCCGACGGGCCGCGTCCTCGCGTGCGGTCTTGATCGTGTTGTCGAACTGGGTGGCGACGGCCTCGGCAGCGTGCTGGGCCTCGCGGGCGACCACGCGGCGCACCTGCTCGAGCTGGCGGCGTTCGACGTCCTCGAGCTGCCCGGCGACGCGCTGCGTCGCCTCGGCCTGCTCGCGCTCGATCTGGTCTTGCAACTCCCGCTCACGCTTGCGGAGCCGCTCGGCGACCTCCTGCAGTGCGCGCCGGCGCTCGGCGGCGTGGCTCTCGAGCTCCGCGCTCACGGCGGTCGCGATGTCCGAGACGGCGCGCTCGAGCTCGTCGCGGACCTTGGCGACGCGCCCCCGGTGCTCCTCGAAGGCGCTCTCGAGTCGCTCCGACTCCGCGGTGATCTTCGCGTCGGCGGTGGCGATCAGCTGCTGCTGGCGCTGCGCAACGCGTTCGAGCTCGGTCGTGAGTCCCTGGCGGAGCGTGGTCACGTCGGTACCCCAGTCGGCGAAGCGCTGCTCGACCGCCCGCTGTGCCTCGGCGAGTGCTCCGATCAGCTTCGTGGTCGCATCGCGCTCACGCTCGCTGACGTCGCGGCGCCGGTCGTCGGTGATCCGCCGCTCCTCCTCGGCGAGGACCGAGAGCGCCTGCGAACGGGCGAGCGCGAGCGTCTCCGCGAGCTCGACCGCCCGCACGTCGGCCTCGTGGGCCACCACCTCGTCGAAGCGCGCGCGGCCTCGTTCGATCTCCTGTTCGAGCGAGCGCATCCGGTTGCGGACGCGACTCGCGTAGGAGCCCGAGAGCGCGGCGGCGGCGCCCGCGAGGACGGCGCAGACGATGGCGGCGATGACGGCGTAGGTCATGAGAGCGTCGAGGCCACCAGATCGTATGACTCGGGGCGCGAGCCGGGTCGGCTCGGGCGCGGCGGCTCCCGATCGCCTCCGGAGGGCTCGGTGGGGGGGCGAGACGGCGAAGCGCAGGTGGTGCGGTCGACGGCTCCGTGCAGTGCCGCGCGGCAGGAGCGGCGAAGGCCGCTCGGGTTGTGCACCGGGGCACGCAGGATCATCGCAGCGACCATCGGCCTAGGTTAGGCGCGTTGTCACGAGGGCGGCGCCGAGAAGGACGTTCGCCCAGGGCAGGATCCGGAGGGCGCGCTCCATCGGCTCGACGCCCTCGAGCGTCCCGGCCCTCCGACGGGCATGCCGGACCGGGGTCGAGAGGGTGCGCTGGACGATGATCATCCCCGTCGCGAAGCCCGCGGCGAGAAACGCCTGCGCTCCGAGGCTTTGCGCTTCGGCGTAGTAGGCGGTCAGGACGGGGAAGGCGGCCCATGCGAGCGCGAGCCCCCAGGCGTTGTGGACGAGGCCGCCGAACCACTCGAGGTTGTAGGCCGGCACGACCAGCGCGCCGACCGCGACGAATGCGAGCAGCCCGTAGCCCCAGGAGCTCGCCGCCCAGATGCCGATCGCGCAACTGCCGGCGAGCGCCGCGACGGCGAGCACGACGAGGGCGTTGCGGGGGATGCGAGTCTGCAGCGGACGGCCGTTGAGCTCGTCGAGCATGTGCGCGGCGATGCCGAGCGCGAGCGCGAAGGCGGCCATCGTCCAGAGCATCCGGTCGGTCCGGAAATGCGGGGCGAGCGCGGCCCCGAGCGCGACGTAGGAGAGGTTCCACGCCGTGTAGGGCAGATGGAGCACGGTGACGTAGTCCCGCCACCCGCCCGCCCTCAAGGCGTAGAACGCAGGCCTTAGCTCTCCGTTCCCCATCTCTTCCGACCCCAGGTCACGATCCCGCCGCCGAGCGAGAGCGGCCGCGCCTGCACCTCGCCGATTCCCGCCTCCTCCCACGCTGCGAGCTGGCGCTCGAGCGGCCAGCGGTCGTGCCAGTCGCGGATCGACGGGCCGAGAAAGGCGCCGACCTCGCGCCAGCCCTTGCCGATCGCGGCGCCGGCCGCGGGCAGCGCCGCGCGTACGTGCAGCTCCCAAAGAGGGCGCCACGCACCCGAGGGCAGGCCGAACTCGAGCCCCGCGATCGAGCCGCCCGGTCGCACCACGCGGGCGAGCTCGCGGAGTGTGGCGGCCGGGTCATCGACGTAGCGCAGCAGATAGGTGAAGGTGAGCCCGTCGAACTCGCCGTCGGCGAACGGCAGCTTCTCGGCGCTCGCCTCGACGAGCTCGATCCGCCCGTTCGAGCCTCGACGCGCCGCCGCCAGCATCTCGGCGCTCTGGTCGGCCCCGACCACGGAGCAGCCCTTCTGCCGGACGAGCTCGCGGGCGACCGCGCCGGTGCCGGTCGCGACGTCAAGGATGCGGTCGCCGGGGCCCGCTTCGACGCAGGAGACGAGGAACCGCCGCCAGCGCGGGTCCTGGCCGTAGGAGAGGATGCTCGCGTACCGCTCGTAGGTCGGCCCGAGTGGGGCGAAGATCGTCTTGGCCTGCGCGGTCCGGTCCACCTCGCGAGTCTAGGACGGATTAGCCTGGTTCGGTGGCCCTCGCCGACGATCTCGAGCGCGCCGCCGGCGCCGCGGCCGTATTTGGCCCGGTGTCGGCCGTGCTCGCGGCCGAGCCGTCGCCCGACCGCCGCGCCTACCTGGTCGCGCTCGACGAGGACGAGGCCCGCGAGTGGCTCGTCCTGGACGGCGGCCTCGAGCCGGTGGCCGAGCGCGAGCGGGTGCGCGAGGTCGCCTCGATCGTCGTCCTCTGCGAGTTGGCGGGAGAGCTCGCGGGCGGGGGGCAGCTCGAGGAGCTCCGCGCTCAGCTTGCGCAGGTCCGTCTGACGGAGCGACCCGAGGGAATCGAGGCCGCCGAGGAGGCGGCGCTCGCGCTCGAGCACGCGATCGGCGCGCCACCGGTCGTCTCCTCCCCCTCCTATCTCGACGAGGTCGGCACGGCGGCCCGGAAGCTCGAGACCTCGCTCGGCGACCTGGCCTCGCCGTTTGCGAACGCGCTCGCATCCTCGTCGGCGACCGTGGAGGCGTTCGTGGTCGAGGTCGAGGGGCGCCACAAGCTGCCGCTGCGCTAGGGTGAGCCCATGGAAGGTGGAGGCTTCAGTTTCCCGTTCGGAGGAGACCCCGAGGATCTGCTCAAGGGTCTGCGTGAGTTCGCCGAGCAGCAGGCGGAATCGGTGCAGGAGGCCCAGCGCGAGCAGTTCGCGACGCTGACGCTCAACACCGCTGTCGAGCTCACCTCCGCTGCGCTCTCGCAGGTGCAGGTCGCCGGCTCCTCCGACGAGCAGGCGATCGCTCTGCGCGACGCGATGCGCGTCCTCTTCCCGGAGGCGGTCGCGCTCGTCAGCGCAGCCCGGCAGGGCTTCATGCGCGAGCGCCCCTGAGCGAGTCGCGGCCGCTCGATCGTCCGTGACGGGCCTCGACAGGGCGATCGCCCGGCTGCTCCCGGTCGTGCCGCGGCCGGTCGTGCGGCGGCTCTCGTCCCCCTACATCGCAGGGCCGTCACTCGAGGACGCGGTCCGCGTTGTGAGGCGGCTGAACAGCGAAGGGAAGCTGGCGACGATCGACGTCCTCGGCGAGGAGGTCGCGCGCGAGGCCGAAGCGGGGGCGATCACCGCGGCCTACCACGGGGTGCTCGAACGGATCGAGCGAGAAGGCCTCGACGCGAACGTCTCGGTCAAGCTCACGGGCCTCGGGCTCGAACTCGACGAGGGACTCTGCCGCCGCAATCTCGAGGCGCTCGTCTCGGACGCCGCCGGCCGTGGGAACTTCGTGCGCATCGACATGGAGGACTCGCGGGCGACGGATGCGACGCTCCGGGTCTATCGCGAGCTGCAGGCGGCGGGCCACGCCAACCTCGGCGTCGTGCTGCAGGCCTACCTGCGACGGACGCTCGCCGACACGCCCGGGCTCGCGAACGTCCGGGTGTGCAAGGGGATCTACGTCGAGCCGGTCGGGATCGCCTTCCACGACCCGGACGAGGTCCGCGGCAGTTTCCTCGCGACGCTCGACGCCCTGCTCAACGAGGGCGCCTACGTCGGGATCGCGACCCATGACGAGCAGCTGATCCGTCGGGCGCTCGATCGGATCTCGGCGCGCGGCCTCGCCCGTGACGAGGTCGAGTTCCAGATGCTGCTCGGGGTACGGGCGGCCCGCGGCGACGAGCTCGTCCGGGCCGGGCACCGGCTGCGCGTCTACGTGCCGTTCGGGACGCACTGGTACGAGTATTCGATCCGGCGGCTGCAGGAGAACCCGAAGATCGCCGGTTATGTCGCGGCCGACACGCTCCGCCGCCTCGTCCGGCGCTGAGAGGCGCTGACTAACCCGGGTGGTAGTAGCGCCAGAGGATGCCGTTTCGGCAGCCGTCCTTGGCGGTGAGCGTCTCGGGGGTCGTCTCGTAGAGGAGGAAGACCGCGCGTGTCGCGAGCCTCCTCGCGGCCTGCTGGGGCGTCACGCCCGAGCGGATCGGGACCTGGAGCTCCTTCGAGAGGTGACCCAGGGTGAGCCGCCAGCACGCCACCCACTCGGTCATCCAGATCGACTTTCCGTCCGGGGTGAGGCCGAGCTTCCCGCTGGGGGTGGGGACCGCTGCGGGTGGCCGGTCGCTCCCCCTGTCGATCCCGTCAGCCGCCGCGACGGTGGCGGCGGCCAGGGCGGCGCCGACGGCCAGGGCGAGCAGAACTCTTCCCTTCCCTCTCACTCGCGCTCATCATGCCGAGGTCCGGCGACGGTCGTCGAGGCCGAGGCCCGTGGCAAGCCAAGGCCTCCACCCCTACACCGGGAGCGAGTAGCCGCCGTCGACGAGCAGTACCTGGCCGCGGATCATCTCTGCGCCCGGTGAGCAGAGGAACGCGACCGCGGCGGCGACGTCGTCGGGGCTGACGAGCCTTCCGGCAGGGTTTGCGCGGCCGGCCGCGAGCATCTCCTCCTTGTTGGGGAAGTGCTCCAGGGCGCCGGTCTCGACCACCCCGGCGGAGACGGCGTTCACCCGGATCCCCCGCGGCGCGAGCTCGACCGCCAGGTAGCGGACGAGCGCTTCCAGCGCCGCCTTTGAGGTGCCGATCAGCGCGTAGTTCTCGAGCACGCGCTGGGAGCCGAGCGAGGAGATACCGACGATCGACGATCCGGGGCTCATCTGCGGCGCCGAGGCCTGGGCGAGGGCGAGCAGGGCGCGCGCGTTCGCGCCGAGCGTCCAGTCCCAGTGCTTCTCCTCGGTCTCGAGCGCCGGGCGGACGACGCCGGTGGCGGCGTTGTGGACCAGTGCGCCGAGGGGGCCGAGTGCGCTCACCTGCTCGAGCACGCGGCTCGAGGTGACGTTGCCGCGGATCAACACGGGCTCGGCCCCGGCGGCTCTCAGCTCGGCGGCGGCCTCCTCCGCGGCGCTGTCGTTGCGCAGATAGCCGATCGCGACTCGCGACGCGCCGTCACGCGCGAACCGGAGAGCGATCGCCCGGCCGATCCCGCGCGACCCTCCGCTGACGAAGACGTTCACCGCTGCCGCGGCAGCGGTGCATCAGCGGGTGCGGCACTCGGGATCCCCTCCCAGCCTGGGCGGGTTGCCGGCTCGCGCGGCCCCTCCTCGGCCTTCGAGGATGCGTAGCCGAGCCGGTCGAGCAGCTCGAGCTTCTCCTCCGCGTAGCGGCGGACATCGTCGTCCACGGGTAGGTCGGCGACGAGCTCGCGGACGCGCGCCCGAAGCTGGTAGGCGAAGTGGGGAGTTGCAGGGCCGACCAGGGTGTCGACGTCGTCGCGCGTGGGGCGATTCGGCTTCACGCGGCGAAGCCTAACGACCCGGGCCAACCCCGCTTCGGCGGTCGGTAGTGTCGAGGTCGTGAAGCGGATCTCGGGGGTCGATCTGATGCTGCTCGGCACGGTGCTCCTCTGGGCGCTCAACATCACCGTCACCCGCTACGTCGTCAGCCACGGGTTTCAGCCGCTCGCCTACGCGACCACGCGCTACTTCACCGCGACGGCGCTCTTCTGGGGGTTCACGTGGCGGCGGGAGCATTCGTTCCGGATCGCGCTCTCCGACGCGAAGCTGGTCGCGCTCGCCGCGATCTTGATCTTCTCCAACCAGCTCGTGTTCGTGACCTCGGTGCACCTGACGAACGCCTCGACGGTGGGGCTCGTGCTCGGAACGACGCCGATCTTCGTCGGGATCGTGGCGACGCTCTTCGGGCTCGAGCGGCTCAGGCGCCCCTTCTGGATCGCGGCGGCCGTCTCGTTCGCAGGCGTCGGGCTGATCGCAGCCGGTGCGAGTGGCGGGCTCTCCGGCAGCCTGCTCGGCGACCTGCTCGCGGTCGCGACCGCGGCGACATGGGCTTGCTACTCGGTTGCGATCGCGCCGCTGATGCGACGGTACTCGCCCTTCCGGATCAGCGCGGTCGTGCTCGCTCTCGGCTGGGTGCCGCTCGCGCTCGTGAGCATCTCGCAGCTTTCACGCCAGAGCCTCGCTGGGTTCGGATGGACGATGGGCCTTGCGTTCGCGTTTGCCGTGATCGGGCCGCTCTTCCTGACGAACATCCTCTGGTTCACGGCGATCGCTCGGGTCGGCCCCTCGCGGGCGTCGCTCTTCGCGAACCTGGAGCCATTCTTCGCCGTCATGTTCGCCGTCGTGCTCCTCTCCGAGCATCTGAGCGGCTTCGAGATCGCCGGCGGCGCCGCGATCGCGGTCGGGATCGCGTTCGAGCGCCTCGGCCAGAAGGGGGTACCGGAGCCGGTGGTCGTGCTGGGCGAATGATGCTCTCGATCGTCTCTCACGCGTCCGGTTTGCTGCCTGGAAGCGGACACCGGCCGCCGCGACGGTGGCGGGTCGGGAGGTGACGATCCGCGAGAAGCTCGCCCGGACGCCGCCGGGTTACGACTTCACGATCGGCCGGGTGCTCGCGATCTACCTCGGGCTGATGGTCGGGCTGATGCTGGCGGCGCTCGACCAGACAATCGTCGCGACCGCACTGCCGCGGATCGTCTCGCAGCTCGGGGGGATCACGCAGTACTCGTGGGTGTTCACCGCCTACATGCTCACCTCGACCGTCACGGTGCCGCTCTACGGCCGGCTCGGCGACGTGTACGGACGGCGGCCGCTGTTCCTGATCGCGATCGTGATCTTCCTGGCCGGTTCGGCGCTCTGCGGGGCCGCGAACGACATGACCGAGCTCGTCCTCTTCCGCGGGATCCAGGGCCTCGGAGCCGGCGGCCTGTTCCCGCTCGCGCTCGCCGTGATCGGGTCGATCGTGCCGCCACGCGAGCGCGGACGCTGGCAAGGGCTGATCGGCGCCGTGTTCGCCTCCGCCTCGATCATCGGGCCGGCGGTCGGCGGGTTCATCGTCGACAACACGAGCTGGCGGTGGGTGTTCCTCGTCAACCTGCCCGTCGGCGGGCTCGCGCTCGCGGTGATCGCCTTGACGATGCCGCGCAAGACCGTGCGCGCGCACCACTCGATCGACTGGCTCGGGGCCGGCGTGCTCGCGGCCGGAACGGCGCTTCTCCTGATGGGGCTCGTGTGGGCGGGCAGCGCCTACTCCTGGACGAGCGGGCACGTGCTCCTCGCGCTCGGCGCCGGCAGCGCCGTGCTCGGCCTGTTTGCGGTGATCGAGCGCCGCACGCCCGAGCCGATCCTGCCCTTCGAGGTGCTCCGAAACCCGATCGTCGTCGGCAGCGTCGCCTGCATGGCCCTGGTCGGGATGGCGATGTTCGGGACGATCTCCTACGTCCCGCTCTTCGTGCAGGGGGTGATCGGCACCTCGGCCGTCTCCTCGGGCGTCGTGCTCACGCCGCTGATGCTCGGTGCCGTCACCACGTCGCTCCTCTCCGGGCAGCTCGTCTCGCGCACCGGCCGCTACCGCTGGAACGTCCTCGTCGGCCCGCTCGTCCTCACGGCGGGCATGGCGCTGCTCTGGCGGATGAACGTCCACGCGACCAACCGCCAGGCGGCGCTTGCGATGGTCGTCGCCGGGATCGGGATCGGCTCGATGATGCAGGTCTTCGTCCTCTCGGTTCAGAACACGGTTGCCCGGAGCCGGATCGGCTCGGCGACCGCCCTCGTCCAGTTCAGCCGCCAGATGGGAGCCACGATCGGCGTCGCGGTGATGGGCGTGATCGTCAACGCCGGGCTGCCCGCTCGTGCGACCGCCGGCGAGGGAATCGCGATCCACAGGCTTCCACCTGCGCTCCGCGACGCGCTCGCCTCGGCGCTCAAGCCCGCGTTCCTCGCCGCGACGATCGTCGGCGCGGTCGTCTTCGTGGTCGCCGCGGTGTTCGTCAAGGAGGTGCCGTTGCGGCGCACGGTCGAGGGCGCGGATGCTCCGGGCGCCGCAGTGGTGAGGGCCAGTGCCGGCGCGCCGGAGTGACCCCTCAGGCGGATCGCTCGACAACCTCCACAATCATGGCGTGAGCGATCTCGGCGCCCTCGACGCGATTGCGCGCCAGTCGCGGCTTCTCGCCGAGCTCTCACATCGGCCGTGGCCGCTTCCGGAGGGGCCGTGGGCGCAGGCGCAGACACGGCGCGACGGGTTGTTCGCCCACTGGCGCGTCGAGCTCGACGCGCTCGCCCGCCTCCTACCGCCGGAGCTTCCGGTCGACACCTTCGAGGGCGAGGCCTGGCTCGGGATCGCCGCCTACGGGGTGGAGAGCCTGCGCGTCCGCGGCCTCCCGCCGCTGCCCGGGCTCTCGTCCTTCCCCCAGCTCGAGGTGTGCACCTATGTCGCTCTCGGCGACCGCCCCGGCCTCTGGTACTTCTCGCTCGAGGTGCCCAAGCAGCTGCTCGTGGAGGCGGCGAAACGCGCTCACCGCCTACCCGCCTACAGGGCCAGGATCGCGGCCGCGGCCGGCAGCTTCGACGCCTCGCGCGACGGGCTCGCCTTCCGTGCCCGCTGGGAGGGTGCCGGCGAGCCGTTCGAGCCGGCTCCGGGCAGCCTCGACCATTTTCTCACCGAGCGGTATGCGCTCTACACCGAGGACGGCGGCCGCCTCTACCGGGCCGAGCTCCAGCACGCGCCCTGGCGCCTCCGGTCGGCGGTTGCGACGGTCGAGTCGGCGACGCTGGCGCCGCTCCCGCTCGAGGGCGCACCCTACGCGCTCAGCTCGGCCGTCCAGGATCTGCTCGTCTGGCCGCTCGAAGAGCTGTGAGCCCGCAACGCCGCACCGCGCTCGTCTCGGTCGCAGCCGCGGCTGCGCTCGTCGCGCTCAAGCTGGCGGTCGGCCTCAACGCGCACAGCCTCGGGCTCGTCTCCGAGGCCGTTCATTCCGGGACCGACCTGGTCGCCGCGCTCCTCACCTTCCTCGCACTCGGCGTCTCGGGGCGCCCCGCCGACGTCTCCCACCAGTACGGGCACGGGAAGGCCGAACATCTCGCCGCGCTTGCCGAGGCGACGTTTCTCTCCCTCGCGAGCGTCGTGATCGCCGCCCGTGCCCTGCAACGTCTCCTTGGCTCGGCCCACCCAGACGTCCACGCATCGGGGTACGTCCTGGCGACGGTCGTCGTCGTGATCGGCGTCGATGTGAGCCGCGCGAGCATCTCCTGGCGAATGGCGCGGCGTACGGGAAGCGCCGCGCTCTCCTCGAACGCGCTTCACTTCGCCGGCGACCTGGCTGGTTCGGTCGCGGTGCTCGTCGGGCTCCTGTTCGTGCGAGCAGGTCACCCGGACGGCGACGCCTACGCGGCGCTGCTCGTGGCGGTGCTCGTCCTGCTCGCCGCCGGACGGCTGATCCGGACGAACGTCGACGTGCTGATGGACCGCGCTCCCGCTGGGGCCGAACTCGTGGCCCGGGCGGCGATCGCCGCGCTCAGTCCGCGGGTCGAGCTCCGCCGGCTGCGGATGCGGCAAGCCGGCGGGCGGCAGTTCGCCGACGTCGTGATCGGCGTCGCTCCGTCCTCGCCGGTCGGCCAGGGTCACGCGACCGCCGACGCCGTCGAGGAGGCGGTCGAGCGGGCGCTGCCCGGAAGCGACGTCGTCGTCCACGTCGAGCCGGGCGCGGTGTCGGATTTGCGCGAGCGGGCCCACGCTGCCGCCGCGACCGTGCCCGGCGTGCACGAGATCCACAACGTGAGCCTCGTCGAGATCGACGGCCGAAACGAGATCTCGCTGCACGTCAAGCTGCCCGGCGGGATGAGCCTCGCCGAGGCCCACGAGGTCGCCGAGCGCCTGGAAGCGGCGATCCGTTCGGCGGTGCCGGCGCTCGACGCCGTCCGGACGCATCTCGAGCCGCTGATCGAGCCGGCCGAGGCGACGGAGGTGCCGGGCGACGCCGCCGCGGTCGAGCGGATCGTTGTCGACGCGACCGGCTCGAGGCCGCGCGAGCTTCGCTTCCTGCGCACCGACGCGGGCCTGGTCGCGTTCCTGACCCTCGGCGTCGACGGAACGACGACGCTCGACGCCGCCCACGCGCGTGCGAGCGAGATCGAGGCGCGGATCCGTGTCGAGGCACCTGAGATCGCCGACGTGATCGTGCATACCGAGCCATGAAGCTGTGCATGTTCAGCCCCAAGGGAGTGGCGCTCGAGCGGGGATGGCCGGGGCGGCTCGACGGCGACCGGATCGTTCAGCTCGCCGCACAGACGCTGCAAGCGTTCTTCACGGGCGGTGGCGGCGCGCGCGAGCACGCCGAATACGCGCTTGCCGACTGCGACCTGCGCGCGCCGGTGCTCTTCCCGCCCTCGATCCGTGTGTTCCGGCCGTTCGAGCGGGGGGAGATTCCGTTCTTCTCCTTCCGCAGCCCGTTCCCGGTGCTCGGCCCCGAGGATGCGCTCGCCCGCCCGGAGGGGGCTGCGGAGCTGGACTACGGCCTCGGCCTCGCCGCCGTGATCGGTGCGGGCGGAGAGATCGGCGGCTTCACGCTAGCGAACGACTGGTCCGAGCGAGACCTTGCCCGGGCCGAGCGCGAGGCGGGCTTCGGCCCCTCGAAGAGCGGCGACTTCGCCTTCTCGCTCGGCCCCGTCCTCGTCACCCCGGACGAGTTCGCCTCCGCCCGCCTCCGCGCCCGGGTCAACGGCGAGGAGCGCCGCGCCGTCGATCTGCGCGCGCTCGTCCATCCGTGGGAGGAGATGCGCGCCCACGCTGCCCGCGGCACGGCGCTGCGACCCGGTGAGCTCCTGGTCGCGGCCGCACCTGCCGCCGCGGGCCCACCGCTCGAGCCCGGCGATCTCGTCGAGCTCGAGGCCGAGGGCATCGGCGTCTTGGCGAACCGGGTCGGCTAGGTGATCTTCTTCTGGCCCGAGCCGTCGGCGTTCATCACGAAGACGTTGGTGCCGTTATCGCGCTGGCTCAGGAACGCGATCTTCTTGCCGTCCGGCGACCACGCCGGATCGGTGTTGTCGTAGGCGACGTTCGTCAGCTGCCGCTGCCCGCCGCCGGTCGGGTCGATCACGAAGATCTCGTAGTGGCCGTTGACCTGCTCCTGGAAGGCGAGCTTCGTGCCGTCCGGCGACCAGCGTGGCTCGCCCGCCGCCTGGCCCTTGGCGGAGTGCGACAGCTGGGTGGGCGCTCCGCCAGCGGACGGCATCACTTCGACCTCGTAGGTGCCCGTCCGGTTGGACATGAACGCGATCCGCTTGCCGTCGGGCGACCAGGCGGAGCCGAAGTTGTCGGCCGGGCTCGCGGTCAGCCGCTTCTGCTGCGAGCCGTCGGCGCTCATCACCCAGATGTCGCCGAAGCCGCTCGCACTCGTGCGGTCGAACGCAAGCTTCTTGCCGTCCGGCGACCAGACACCCCAGTAGTCGTCGTCGCTCGGGGACGGGGTCAGCTGGTGGAGGTTCGCGCCCGAGGCGTTCATGGTGATGATCGACCCGTTCCCGTTCTGGATCCGATCGAAGGCGAGCATCGAGCCGTCGGGCGAGAAGCCGAGGAACTCGTCGTAGCCGCCGCCGCCGCTCGTCAGCTGGCGCAGCCCGCTCCCGTTCGAGCCCACGACGTCGACGTGGCCGGTCGAGATCACCTGCGCGCCTGCGACGCGCGAGAAGCCGATCAGCTTGCCGTTCGGCGACCAGGAGAGATCGATGCTGTCGAGCCTGCCGTGGGTCAGCTGGTGCCTGCCGCCGCCGGTGGGGGTGACCGTGTAGATCTGCCAGTGCCCCGCGCTATCGCGGCTCGAGAATGCGATCTTCGACCCGTCCGGCGACCACTGCGGGGCGGCGTCGTCCTCGGTCGTCGCGAAGGTGGCGCGCGTCCCGGCGCCGGCTCCGTGGGCGGCCGCGCCCGTGAGCGCGAGCCCGAGCAGCGCAGCGAGCGGCAGGGCGCGCAGGAGGAGTCTGGTGTTCATCGCGATTCGAGGTGATGGTGGCAATGGAAAAGCGGAACCCGGAGCGGCATCGTAGACGCTCGAGCGGGTCGATCGCGCTAGGTTCCCGTGCAGATGGAACTCGCGCTCGATCGGCACCGAGCCTGCGCCGTCTTCGACTCACCGGCCGAGGCGCGCAGGACGATCGGCGGGCGGCGCTGCGAGACAGCCGACCAAGTTGCTGCTGGAACTTCCTGAGCCGTACGACTTCGAGCTCTCGACCGAGCGCTTCCGGGTCTTCGGCACCGACCTTGCGAATCTCTGGCACGACGGGGCGCTGCACCGTGTCGTGGGCGGCCGGGAGGTGCGGATCGCGGCCGCTCCCGGAGGGGTCGAGGTCGAGCCGCTCGACGAGGAGACGCGTTCGGCGGTCGAGAAGCTCCTGGGGGCCGAGTTCGAGCTCGAGCCGTTCGTGGCCTGGTCGGCCGGTCAGTCCGTGCTCGCCGAGCTCGTGCCACGCCTCTCGGGCTTTCGGCCGCCACTCGCGCCCGAGCCGTTCGAGAGCCTCGTCACCTCGATCACCGCGCAGCAGGTCTCGCTCTTTGCCGCCGTGGCGATTCGCAACAGGCTGATCGAGCGCTACGGCGTGCGCGGCGCTCACGCCTTCGCGTTCCCGACCCGCGCACGGATCGCCTGCGCGACCGAGCAGGAGCTCGTCGAGGTCGGCTTCTCACGGCGCAAGGCGGAGTACGTGGTCGGCCTCGCGCGCGCGGAGATCGAGCTCGAGGAGCTCGCCTGGCTCGACGACGACGAGGTGCGGGCGCGCCTGACGGCGCTGCGCGGCCTCGGCCCATGGACGGCGGAATGGTTCCTCGCCCGCCACCTCGCCCGCCCCCGGGCCTGGCCGGCCGGCGACCTCGCGCTGCGGAAGGCGGCCATTCTCTTCTACGGTTGCGATGCCTACGAGCTCGGCCCCCGACTCGATCCGTTCCAGAACCTCTCCGCCCACTACCTGCTCACAGGGATGCGCACACCGTGACAGTCCGCCTTGCAACCGATGATGACGAGCGCATGCTGCGCGAGCTCTGGCAGGAGTTCGCGGCCGAGATACCCGAGCCCGAGGGCTTCCCGCCGGAGAGCTGGGAAGACACCTGGCCCGCGCTTCGCTCGGAGATCGCGGCCGGGACGGTCTTCGTCGCCGAGGACGAGGACGGGCCGCTCGGATTCGCCGACGCGCGCCCTGACGGGCCGACGCACCTTCGCCTGGACACGATCTACGTCCGCCCGCGCGGCCGCCGCAGCGGCGTGACCAAGACGCTCCTCGCCGAGATCGTCGCGGCGGGCAAGGCGGCGGGGGCGTGCCAGGTCACCCTTGAGGTGCTGGAGGGGAACGCCGTCGCGCGCGAGGTCTGGGCGCGCCTGGGCTTCACGCCGGTCTCCCAGATCCTGACCCAGCCGCTGGAGGCACTCGCGGCGCGGCTCGCCGAGCCCGCCGACGGGCCCTCGCGGGCCTCGACCCACGTGCAGAGCGACAACCGCCTCTCGGTCGACCGGACGCTCGCGCAGTACGTGCCACGACTCGACCAGGTCGACGTTCGAGAATCCGCCGAGGGATGGGTCCGGATCGCCGACCCGTTGCTCGACGGCGACCGCGCCGCCCAGTCCAAGCTCGCGGGCGAGCTCTCCGAGCGGCTCGGCGCCGTCGTGGTTGCGCTCGCGGTCGAGCATGGGGCCGTCGTGCGGTTCAAGCTCTACGAGCGTGGCCGGATGGTCGACGAGTACCTCTCCGTCCCGACCTTCTACGGGCCGATCTCGAAGGGCGACGAGCTCGCGCTCGAGGCGAACCCGACGCTCGTCGCGCGACTGACGGGCGCCAACCGCGACGAGGTGCGCCACACCGCGCGGACCGGACGGCAACCCGACGAGCTCCCGGCAGCTGACGAGCTCTACGAGCAGATCGCCCGCATGATGCGGCTCGAGCCTTGAAGCTGTACGACGCCGCCCGCTGCCCGTACTGCGCGCGCGTGCGGCTTGCGCTGGCCGAGAAGGCGGCCGAATACGAGACGGTCGAGATCGACCTCCGAAACCGCCCGGCGTGGATCTACGACCTCAACCCGACCGGCAAGGTGCCCGTGCTCGACGACGGGTTCGCGCTCCCCGAGTCGGCGGCGATCATGGAGTACCTCGACGAGCGTTTCCCCGAGCCGGCGCTCTTGCCGGCGGGCCGTGAGGCGCGAGCCCGCGCGCGCCTCATGCTGCTGCGCTTCGACGACCTGCTCGGCGACGACTACTACGCCTACCGACGCGGCGACCCCAACCAAGTCGACCGTAAGCTCGCCGCGCTTCCCGTCGGGGAGAGCCTGTTTGTCGACCTCGCCTACGTCCCTTGGGTGATGCGGCTGCGGGAGCTCTACGGCGCCGCCCTGCCCGGGCGAATCGAAGCGTGGCTCGGCGAGCTCGCCGAGCGCCCCGCCGTTTCGGCCGAGCTCGAGCTCGTGCGCGGCCTCGCATGACCGACATCGACGCCGAGGAGCTGGCACGGCGCCTCGACGAGCTGACGGTGATCGACGTCCGGACGCCCGGGGAGTACGACGGCACCCTCGGGTCGCCCTGCGACCCGCGCCAGGGCCACATCCCCGGTGCGGTCAACCTGGATGTCCAGGAGCTGATGCTGCTCAGAGACGACGAGCTCCGGGAACGGCTCGGGCTACCCGAAGGCGCCGAGGTCGTCGCCTACTGCCACAGCGGCTCGCGCTCGGCGGCGGCGGTTCAGATCCTCCGGATCCTGGGGTACGATGCCCGTAACTATTCCGGCTCCTGGCACGAATGGTCGCGCACCGATTTCCCCCTCGAACCCGAAGGAAGCCAGTGATGAGAGTCAAGGTAGGCGTGGTCGGGCTCGCGACGCTTGCGTCGCTCGTGCTCGCCGCCGCCGCGGCCGCGCGGAATCCCTCGCCGGCGCAGAAGGCCGCGATCGTGGCCGCGTTCCGCAGCCAGCAGGGCGACGTCGCGATCCAGGCAGTTGTCGTCTCGAGCGCGCATCCCGGTTTCGCGAGCATGAACTGGGGCTTCGCGAACGGCGGCTACTCGGCCTACCACAACAGCCTGCTCGCGCTCAAGGGAGGCAAGTGGAAGGTGCTGTGGACGCGCGAGTCCCAGCAGCGGGCCGACGGGGCGTGCGTCTATGTTCCCGCCGCGGTCGCCCGCGAGCTGCTCAACGTCAGCTGCCCGCCTGCGGCGAAACTCCATGCGCGCGCGGCCACCACGGCCGAGCTGGCGTCCCTCACCAAGAGCTTCCATTCGAGCAAGCTCACGCGCTACGCAGCCAACTCGAGCGGGCTCAGCCGCGTATGCGTCTCAAATCTCGACCCGGCGTGGGCTGCCGCGGTCGCCGGTTTCCCCTCCGGAAGCTCGGTGTACGTCTGGTTCAGGCATGGCTCGGCGGCGTTCGAGTCGTTCCTCCAGGCGGGGTCGCCGCCGCCCCCGTGGGTCGTGCTGTCGCTGGCCTCCTGCGTCGGCTACAACCCGTCCGAGTACGGCGGCTGAAGGCGCGGCGGCTAGGCCGCCGCTGCCAGGAATGCACCGCAGAGCGCGCGCCCGAGCCGGTGCCAGCCGTCGATCTTCGCCTCCAGCTCCCGTTCGAGCTCGGCGAGCGGGCGCGGCAGGTTGTCCTCGCCGTCGGCCTCGAACCAGCCGAGCACCTGACCGCGGCGGGCCTCCGGATGGAACTGCACCGCCCAGGCGCGCTCGCCGATCCGGAAGGCCTGCGGCTGCACGTCCGAGAGGGCGAGCTCGACGCCGCGCGGTGGGACTTCGAAGCCGTAGAAGTTGCCGACCAGCGCCTCGAAGTGGGGCGGCAGCACGCCGAGCACCGGATCGCGGGCGCCCGCCTCGGTCAGGCGGACGTCGCTGAAGCCGGCCTGCCGCTCGGGGAGCTTGGCGACTCGGCCACCGAAGGAGTGAGACAGCGTCTGCGCGCCGAGGCAGACGGCAAAGAGCGGCGTGGCGGCCGCGACGAACCCGCGTAGCAGCTCGTACTCCTCCTCGAGCCACGGGTACTCGGCCTCCTCGCCGACGTTCTGGTGCCCACCGAGGACGAGCGCGGCGTCGAACTCACCCGGGGGCCGCGGCTCGGCGCCGATCTCCCACTCCACGAGCTCGTGCCCCGCCTCGCGGGTCACGACGCCGAACAGCTCCGACCGAACGAGCGGCCCGTGATTGACCGAAAGGACGCGCATCGGGCAACCCTAGCCGCCGTCGCCTCGAGCATCTGGGAGTCTCTCGGACGAGCCATCGGCCCGAGGAGGCGCTCCGGTCTCGGGGAGCGTCACGGAAGGGCCTTCTGGGGCCACTGACCGGCCAGCATCCGGGTTGCGACGCGAACGAAAAGTACTGCACAACGGAGGGCGGGTCGTTTCTCATCTTCGCCAAGAAGTTCGTTGTGTGGCGCAAGCCGTGGGAGATGAGATCACCTACCATCACCATCGGCACTCCTACGCGGCCCTCATCGTTCAGACGGGGGTTCACCCCAAGGTGCTTCAAGGCGATGAGCCATGAGAACTTCAGCATCACGATCGACCTCTGCACGCACCTGTCCGGGGAGCAGTCGAACGAGGCTGCCAGGGGACTTGAGACCCTGATCGCAGGATCGGCACGCCCGTTCGCTCCCCGATCACGAAAAGCCGCATCGGCTCGTCAACCGACGGGGACATTCTCTTCAGTGAGTAAACGGCGTAGAAGCTCGGCTCCAGCCGGGGCCTGAGCCACGCCGTCTGTCTGATTATTGTTGTTGAAGAACGCGTAGGCCTGTTCCGAGGCTCGCGAGAGCTCGCGTAGCGGCTCGACCCACTCGTCGAGCTCCTCGGCCGCGTAGGCGTAGTCGAAGCGCGCCGCTGCTCCGCCGCCGCGCTTGTTCCAGGTGGCGGCGTTGCGGCCGTGGAAGCGGACGTAGGCGATCGGGCCGGTGACCGCGACCACCGTCTCCGGGACGTTCCGCGCGTCGAGCCGCGGAGCGTCGACCGTCACATACGAGATCCGGCGCTCCTCGAGCCAGGGGAAAAGGTCGGCGCGGATGTCCTCCGCGAACCAGTCGCGATGGCGGAACTCGACCAGCATCTCGTCAGCCCCGAGCTGGTCGCGCGCCCAGTCGAGGTACTCGAACGCCGAGTCGGTCGGCACGACGTACGGGGGCAGCTGGAAGAGGATCCCGCCCAGCTTCCCCGCGGCGCGGAGCGGCTCGAGCGCGGCGAGGAACTCCCTGAAGACGAGCGCCCGCTGGTCGCGCCGAGGGCGGTCGACCCGGCCGCGCGCGTCGAGCGGCATCCCCTCCCGCAGCGCGGGTGGAAGCTGCTCGAGCCGCACCGGGTGGCGCGTCATCACCCCGAACGCCTTGATGTGCATGACGAACCCGGCCGGCGTCCGGTCCGCCCAGCCCGCCACGACCGACTCGCTCGGGATCGCGTAGAAGGTCGAGTCGACCTCGACCGTCGAGAAGCGCTCCGCATACCACGCGAGCCGCTCCTTCGCCGCCAGGCCCCTCGGGTACCAGTGCTTGTTGAGCGCGTCGTCGGCGAAGGAGCACGTTCCGATTCGCACGGGCGCGGCCACCTCACCAGCATAGGCAGGCCCGCTCCGTACAATCGCGGCGATGGATCCGCGGCCGATCGGCGTGTTCGATTCCGGAGTGGGAGGCCTCACTGTCCTCCACGAATGTCTCGTGACGATGCCCCAGGAGGACTTCGTCTACCTCGGCGACCACGCGCGCCTACCCTACGGGCCGCGCCCGCTCGAGGAGATACGACGCTTCGCGAGCGAGATCGCGGGTTACCTCGAAGCGCAGGGCGTGAAGCTGATCGTCGTCGCCTGCAACACCGCGACCTCGGCCGCGCTGCCGGCGCTTCAGTCCTCGCTCGAGGTTCCGCTCGTCGGTGTGATCGCTCCTGAGGCCGCGGCCGCCGTTCGCGCCACGCGCAACCGCCGCGTCGGCCTGCTCGCGACCCAGGCGACCGTCGCCGCTGGCCGCTACGAGGCGCTCATCGTCGCCCTCGACGCGGGCGTGCGCTTCACCGCCCTCGCCTGCCCCGACCTGGTGCCGCTGATCGAGGCGGGCGACCAGACCGTCGAGGCCGTCCGAGTCTACGCCGAGCCGCTCAAGCGCGCCGGGTGCGACACCGTCATCCTCGGCTGCACGCACTACCCGCTGATCCGCCCGGTCTTCCAGCGCGTCTTCGGGCGCGAGGTCACGCTCGTCTTCTCGGCCGAGGAGACCGCGCGCGAGGTCGACGAGACCCTCCGCCGCAAGGGCTGGCAGAACGCGGCCGGGCGCGAGGGTGAATACCGCTTCCTCACGACCGGCGATCCCGCTGCCTTCCGGGCGCTCGGTGAGCGGTTCCTGCAGCTGCCGCTCGGCGAGGTCACGCGCGTCTCGGTCGCCGAGCTCGAGCAGGCGGCGGCGTGAGGAACGACGGACGGCGGGCCGACCAGCTCCGGCCGCTCGTGACCGACCCGGCGTTCCTCGAGCAGCCGCACGGGATGGTCCTCTGGTCGCAGGGGGCCACGCGCGTCCTCTGCACCGCGAGCGTGGTCGAGAACGTCCCGCGCTGGCTCCACCGCAGCGGCCGCGGCTGGGTAACCGCCGAGTACTCGCTCCTTCCGGCCTCGACCGGCGAGCGCACCGAGCGCGAGGCCGCGCGCGGCCGCCAGGGCGGCCGCACGGTCGAGATCCAGCGTCTGATCGGCCGCTCGATCCGCGGCGTGATCGACTTCCAGGCACTCGGTGAACGCACCGTCCACCTCGACTGCGACGTCCTCCAGGCCGACGGCGGCACCCGCTGCGCCGCGATCTGCGGCGCCTACGTCGCGCTCTCCCGCGCCCTCGACCGCTTCGGCCTCTCGAAGGCGCTCGTCGGTTCGGTCGCCGCGGTCTCGGTCGGTGTCGTCGCCGGCGAGTCGCTGCTCGACCTCGACTACTCCGAGGACTCGAACGCCGACGTCGACCTCAACGTCGTCATGACCGGCGAAGGGCATTACGTCGAGGTGCAGGCGACCGCGGAGCGGGTCCCGTTCGACCGCGAACGCCTCGACGGGCTGCTCGACCTCGCCGCCGCCGGCATCGAGGAGCTGGCCGCCCACCAGCGGGATGCGATCGACACACCTCGCGAGTGATGCGGGCGGTTCTCGCCTCGCAGAACCGCCACAAGCTGGAGGAGCTGCGGGAGGCGCTGCCGGAGTGGGCGATCGACGCGCTCGAGGCGACGGGCTATCCCGAGGAAACGGGCGCGACCTATTACGAGAACGCCCTGCTCAAGGCGCGCTTCGGCCGCGCTCGCGCCGACCCCGCCGTCTGGGTGCTCGGAGAGGACTCGGGGATCGAGTGCGTCGCGCTCGACGGCGCCCCCGGCCTGCACTCCGCCCGCTGGGCGCCCGGGCTCGACCAGGCCGACGCGCTGCTCGAGCGGCTCGCGTCCGAGCCCGAGCGCGACGCGCGCATGGTGACCGCCCTCGTCGCGCTGTCGCCGGCGGGCGAGGAGCTCCGCGGGCACGGCGTGCTCGAGGGGAAGCTCACCAGCGCGCGCCGCGGCTCGGGCGGGTTCGGCTACGACCCGATCTTCATCCCGGCCGGCGAGACGCGAACCGTCGCCGAGCTAGGGAACCTCTGGAAGCGGCGGAACTCGCATCGGGGTCGCGCAGCGCTCGCGCTGGCCGCAGCGTTCGCGGGCGCGTCCCCCACCAGTAGTTGACCTCGGCGCCGAGCACGATCACGTTCGCCATCACATACAGCCAGACGAGCAGCACAGCCGGCCCCGACAGTGTCTGCAGCACCGGGTTGTGCTTCGAGACGCGCACGAACGCGGGCAGGAACTGGAACGTCGCCTCCATCAGCACGGCCGCAACCGTCGCGCCCGGGAAGACCTGCTGCCAGCCGAGGTCGTCGTTGGTGAGGACGACGTAGGCCGAGGAGAGGAAGACGAAGACGCCGAGGAGCGAGACGCTGACAGTGAGGACCCACGAGATCACGACGTTGTCGGAGAGGCCGGTATAGCGCTTGAGCAGGTCGACGCCGATCGTGCCGACGACGAGCGACGAGAAGAGGAAGAGCAGCGAGAAGACCATCATCAGGCTCGCGAGCGCCTTCCCGCGCAGGAAAGGCCGATTGGGTCGGTCGTAGACGATGTTGAACGCGCTCTCGAGCACGCTGAAGAGCGAGAGCGACGACCAGAGCAGGAAGGCGCCGCCGAAGATCCCGAGCGCGGTCGCGTTTCTCTGGATCGCCTGTACCGCGTTCAGGATCGAGTCGAGCGAGGTGCTCGGGAACGTCCGGTGCAGCTCGCGGACGAAGAACGAGTCGGAATCGGCCTGGTGCGCTGCGCCGAGCAGCGCGAGCGAGAGCAGGAGCAGCGGCACGAACGAGAGCAGCGCGAAATACGCGATCATCGCGGCGAGATGCGTCCCGCGATCGGCGAAGAACTTCCGCAGGATCGCCGTCATGGGCGCCAGTATGCTCCGGCGCATGGATGCCGTACAGGCGCTGGCCGACCTGACAGAGATCTCCTCGCAGGTCGAGCAGGTCGCGATCGTCGACCAGGACGGCTCGTTGCTCGCGACGACCGCCCGCGATCCGGTTCGCGCCGAGCGCTTCGTCTCCGGGATCACGCGGCTGCTCGACGAGGCCGATCGTCTCGCCAAGTCCCGCAGCCTGAGCGAGCTGACCCAGCTCGAGGTCTCGACGCTCGGCGGAAGCGTCTTCGTCGTCCGACGCGGCGGCCGCATCGTCGCCGCCACCACGCGCGCCGACCCGACCGTCGGCCTCGTCTTCTACGACCTCAAGCACTGCCTCGGGAGCATCGGGGAGGTCCCGGGCGCGGAGGCGCCGTCCAAGCCGGCTGCGGACGGCAAGAAGCAGGGCGATACCGGCGCGCGCCGGGATGCGCCCGTTCGGTCCGCGCGCAGGAAGGCGGACAGCTCTGCGTAAGTCGCTCACGATCGTGATGCTGCTCGCGGGCTCGCTCTTAGGCTCCATCTTCTACCGGCGGCGTTCGGCTCATCGGAAGGAGCGGGTCGAGCTGTACGCCGGCGACGGGACGATGGCCTCACTCGCCGACGGCACAGCCGACGCGGAGCGGATGCTCGCACTCGCCCGAGACGTCCTCGCGCTGCCCGGGTGATGCCGGGCCCGCCCGACAGTGTCAGCGGGGCCGCGGGGCTCGCCGCAGCGATCCGCGAGGCGGCGCTCCTCGAGGGTGATTTTCTGCTCCGCTCCGGGAAGCGAAGCTCCTACTACCTCGACAAGTACCGCTTCGCCACCCGCCCCGACCTGCTCCGCATCCTCGGGGTCGCGATCGCCGCGGCCGTGTCCGAGCACGAGCCGGATGCCGTCCGGCTCGCCGCGCCCGAGCTCGGAGCCGTCCCGCTCGCCGCCGCGGCCTCGCTCGAGACCGAGCTGCCGTTCGTGATCGTCCGCGGCGCCGTCAAGGACCACGGCACCGGGAACCGGATCGAGGGAGTGTTCGAGCCCGGAGAGCGTGTCTGCTTGATCGAGGACATCGTCACCGCCGGCGGCGCGGCGCTCGAGGCCGTCGAGGTGCTCCGGGAGGCCGGATTGCTTGTATCCACCGTGGTTTGCGTCGTCGACCGCGAGGAAGGCGGCGCCGATGCGCTCGCGCGCGCCGCCGTCCGCCTCCGTCCGCTCCTCCATGCCTCCGAGGTCCGGGACGTCTCCGCGAGCCCGCATGGTTGAGCGATATCCGATCCCGTTGTTAGGGTTTTGCCTCAAGGTCTGACGAAATGGCATCCCAACCAGGAGGAAGGCTTTGACGAAGCAGGAGTTCATCCAGAAGGTCGCTCACAAGAGCGGGCTCTCGAACCGCGATGCGGGGAAGGCCGTCGATGCCTTCATGGAGTCCGTGACCGAGACGCTGAAGGCTGGCGACGCGATCAACTTCACCGGCTTCGGGAAGTTCTCGCCCGCCGCTCGTGCTGCCCGGATGGGCGTCAACCCGCGCACGGGCGAGCGTGTCCACATCGCCGCGACCACCGTGCCGAAGTTCAGCGCCGGCAGCCAGCTGAAGGCGGCGCTCAAGGGCTGACGCTGTCTCGCTGCAACTGTGTGGCTGCACTTCAGCCCCGCAAGAAATGACGAGGGCCGCGAATGCGGCCCTCCGTCGTTAAGCACGCGCCGCGGCGGCGTCGGGGCGCCCGACTACTCTTCTCCCGGATGGCCGTTGCGACGCTCACCTTCGGCGACCGGGTCGCCGCAGAGGTCGAGCGCAAGCGCAGCCAGCTGGTCGTCGGGCTCGACCCGCGCCCCGACCTCTTCCCGGTCGAGCTACGCGGTGACGTGACCCGGTTCTGCTGCGGCCTGATCGACGCCGTGGCGCCGCACGCGGTCGCGGTCAAGCCGCAGCTCGCGTTCTTCGAAGCGCTCGGGCCTCCCGGCATGGTCGCATTCGTCGAGACCTGCGCCTACGCGCGCCGCGCCGGCCTGCTCGTGATCGCCGACGGCAAGCGCGGCGACGTCGGCTCGACCGCGCGCGCCTACGCCGCCGCCTACCTCGAGGGCGACGAGCCGCTCGCCGACGCGCTTACCGTCAACCCCTGGCTCGGGCGTGACTCCGTCGAGCCCTACCTCGCTGCCGCCCGCCGCTACGGCACCGGGATCTTCTGCATCGTCAAGACCTCGAACGCGGGCGGCGAGGTACAGGACCTGACCCTCTCCGACGGCCGGCCGGTGTGGCAGCACGTCGCCGCGCTTGTCGGCGAGTGGGGCGCCGAGCTCGTCGGGGAGCGCGGGCTCTCGTCGGTCGGGGCGGTCGTCGGGGCGACGCATCCGCGTGCGGTAAGCGAGGCGCGAAGGCTGATGCCGCAGGCGATCATGCTGCTGCCGGGGGTGGGCGCGCAGGGTGCCAAGCCGGGCGACCTCGCGCGTGCGTTCACGAGCGGCCCGGCGAGCGCCCTCGTCAACGCCTCTCGCTCGATCAACTACGCCTTCCGCGACTCGGGCAACGATTTCCGCGCCGCCGCAGGAGCCGAGGCCGCCCGGCTGAAGAGCGAGATATGGAGCGTCTCGGGATGGTAGGCACCTTCGCCGCGCGCGGCTGGCGGCCCTACGCCGGGCCGATCGCGTTCCTGCTCGTGGCGACGATCGCGATCTGGCTCCTCCGTGGTCACCTCGGCGCGCATGGCACCTCTCCGCCCGCGCCGGCCAAGGCGGCCGTGCACGCGAAGCTGGCCCACCGGCCTGGCCGCACCCTCTACGTCGTCCGGGCCGGGGACACGATCGCGGCGATCGCCTCCCGCATCGGCACTACGACGGCGCGGATCCTCAGGCTGAACCCGTCGGTGTCGCCCACCGCGCTCTTCATCGGCGAGAAGATCCGGCTGCGATGAGGCTCGTCTGGGCGGTGTCTTGCCTGGCGGTCTCCTGCTGCCTGGCGGGCTCCGCCGCTGCCGCGCCGCCGCAGGTCGACGCGCGCGCCTGGATGGTCGAGAACCCGGTCACCGGTGAAGTGCTGCTCACCCACGCGGCCCGCGAACGCGTCCCGATCGCCTCGATCACGAAGCTGATGACCGTAATCGTGGCGCTTCAGCATCTGAACCTGAACGAGGTCGTGGGCGTCGACCCGCGAGCGGCGGCCGTGGGCCAGGAGACGATCTATCTCGAGGCGCGGCAGCAGATCACCGTCTCCGACCTCGTGAAGGCCGCGCTGATCCAGTCCGCGAACGACGCCGCCGACGCTCTCGCGCTCGCGACGGCGCCGAGCTTTCCCGACTTCGCGCTGCTCATGAACGCCGAGGCGCGCAAGCTCGGCCTGACCGACTCGCACTTCGTCCGGCCCGACGGGCTCGACGCCGCCGGCGAGTACTCGAGCGCCCGTGACGTGACCCGGCTCGCGATCGCCGCGATGAAGATCCCGACCGTCCGCGCGGCGGTGGACGAGGTGACCGTCACGATCGAGAACGGCAGTCGTGAGCTCCATACCTGGGACGACCTGCTCGGCGTCGTGCCCGGCGTGTTCGGCGTCAAGACTGGTCACACCTCGGCGGCCGGCTGGAACCAGGTCTCGGCGATCCGCGGCGACGACACCACGATCTACGCGACGATCCTCGGCAGCCCGTCGCGCGCGCAGCGCAACACCGACCTCGAGACGCTCCTGATCTACGGGATCGCGCAGTACCGGCAGGTGAGAGCGATCGCCGCCGGCAGGCGCTACGCGGCGGTCAACCTGCCGTTCGGTCGCCCGCCGCTCGCCCTGGTCGCGCGGCTCGGGCTCCAGGCCGTGGTGCGCGTGAACGAGCCGCTTACCGAGCGCGTCGTCGCCCCGATCTCGGTGTCGCTGCCGGTGCGTCTGGGGCAGGTGCTCGGTCAGGTCGAGGTTTGGTCGCGCGGGCGGCTGCTCGGCCGGCGGCCGCTCGTCGCGTCCCGCACCGTCCCGGCGCCGGGCCTTGCCGGGCGCATCGCCTGGTACGCAAGGCGTACAGTCCACGAGGTCGTCGACCTGCTCACCTGATGATCGTCACGGTCACGCTGAACGCGGCCTTCGCGCGCACGATCACCGTCCCGAACTTCCAGCGGGGGCAGCGTCATCGGGCGAGCGCCGGCCTGCCACTCGCGGGGGGGAAAGGGATCAACGTCGCCCGCGCACTCAAGGCGCTCGGCGTTCCGGTCGTTGCGACCGGGCTCGCCGGCGGGCAGGCGGGACTGCGAATCGTCGAGCGGCTGACCGGCGAGGCGATCCTCAACGACTTCGTTCGGATCGCCGGGGAATCGCGCACCACGACCGCGGTTGTCGACCCGACCAACTCGAGCTACACGGAGATCAACGAGTGGGGGCCGACGGCGAGCCACGAAGAGCTCGAGCTCCTGCTCGGCAAGCTCCGCTACCTCTCGCAGGGCGCGAGCCTCGTCGTCTTCGCCGGCTCTCTTCCACGCGATGTCGCCGACGACTTCTACGCCGAGGCGATCCGCGACCTGGCGCGGCTGCATATCCCCTCGGCGCTCGACTGCGAAGGCGAGCCGCTCCGTTACGGGCTCGAGGCCGAGCCCTTCCTCGTCTCGCCCAACCAGGCCGAGGCGGAGGCACTCGTCGGCCAGGAGTTCCACGACGACGAGGACTTCGCGATTGCGCTCGACGAGATCGCCGGTCGCGGCGCCCGCAACGTCCTGATCACGACCGAAGGCGGCTGCTACGCGCTGCTGCGCAAGGACAGGGCAGTCCATCGCTACCGAGCCGACGCGCCGCGGGTCGAGCCGGTGTCGCGCGTGGGGGCGGGCGACACGGTCCTCGGCGCCTTCGTCGGCGCCTGGCAGGCCGGCCGCAGCCACGAGGAATCGCTCCGGGAAGCAGTCGCCGCTGGCGCAGCCTCGGTGCTCGAGCTCGGCGCAGGCCGCTTCGACCCGCGCGAGGCGCATCGCCTACAGGCGGGTGCGATCGTGACAGAGCTTGCCGAGGTCGCAACGGTCTGAGCTCACGACCCGCGCCGAGCTCGCGACCGCGCGAGTGCCGTCGAGCAACGGTCCTGTCGGCCGGGCGCGCACAGGAACGGGGAAGCGAGCCCGCCAGGCTCGGTGCCGCGGCGAGCGCAGACTCCCTCCACCGCGGTCGGTATCGTGTCGAGATGGAGATCGGAAGAGTCGAGCGGCTGGAGGATTCCGCGCTCGACCGGTCCGAGAAGTTCGGCAAGGAAGGGCTCACCTTCGACGACGTTCTCCTGGTGCCGGCCGAGTCTGCCGTGCTGCCCAACGACGTCTCGACCGCGACCAGGCTGACGCGCACGATCGCGCTCGAGATTCCGATCGTCTCGGCGGCGATGGACACGGTCACCGAGGCGCGCATGGCGATCGCGCTCGCGCGCGAGGGCGGGATCGGGATCGTGCACCGAAACCTCTCGATCGCCGACCAGGTGGCCGAGGTGGACAAGGTCAAGCGCTCCGAGTCGGGGATGATCGTCGAGCCGCTGACCCTGCCGCCGCAGGCGCTTGTCGCCGACGCGCTCGAGCTGATGGAGCACTACCACGTCTCCGGCGTCCCGATCACCGAGGACGGCGGCCGTCTGGTCGGCATCCTCACCAACCGCGACCTGCGGTTCGAGAAGAATCTCCGCCAACCCGTCTCGGCGGTGATGACCACCGCGAACCTCGTGACAGCGCCGATCGGGACGACCCTCGCAGCGGCGGAGAAGCTCCTTCATCTTCACCGGATCGAGAAGCTGCCCGTCGTCGACGCGGACGGGATCATCAAGGGCCTGATCACGGTGAAGGACATCCAGAAGCGCATCGAGTTTCCGCAGTCGACCAAGGACCCGCGCGGTCGACTCCGCGCCGGCGCCGCGGTAGGCGTCGGCCCGGATGCGATCGAGCGCGCCCAGGCCCTCGTCGAGGCGGGCGCCGACATCCTCGTTGTCGACACCGCGCACGGTCATTCCCGCGCCGTGATCGAGATGGTCGCCAGGATCAAAGGCCTCTCCGGTGAGTTCGAGGTCGTTGCCGGAAACATCGCGACGGGCGACGCGGCGGAGGCCCTGATCGACGCCGGAGCCGACGCCGTCAAGGTTGGCGTGGGGCCCGGGTGTTTTGCAGCAGGGACGCGTGTCTTGATGGCCGACGCGACCTATAGGAACATCGAGGATCTCGTCGCCGGCGACCGCGTGATCAACATGGATGGCGAGCCGGTCACAGTGCTCCGGGCTTGGTGCACGGGGATTCGCGAGGTGATGGCCGTGCGTCATGTGAACGGGCCGGGCGAGACAGTCGTCACCGCCGATCACAACTACTACGTCGGGGACCTCTCGACCAGAAACACCGCAGCTGTCGCGGCGAGCGGTTACGGGCACTGCCTTGAGCGGCCCACGAAGCGCGGGGTGAGCAAGCTGCGCTGGAAGGAGGTCGGGGAGTCAGTTCCCGATACGTTCCTCTTGCCGCGCCGGATCGCATTCGAGTTGCCTGACGAGCTCCGGATTGACCTCCGCGAGTTCGCGGTTCGCAAGTCGAGACTCGCGCGCTACAACACGGAGATCGTCGACTCCTATGACCTCGGATTCGTCTTCGGGACGTTCCTCGGGGACGGACACGCATTCCTCAACACGAACGGACGGTCGGGAATCGGTCGGGTGGATTGGACATTCGGATCGAACGAGATGGAGCTTGCTCTCGGATTGGCCGGCTCTCTCGAGGCCGTTACGGGGGTCTATCCGAAGATCACGAGAGTCGGATCGACAATCCGGGTCTATCTCTACTCGCTCCAGTGGGCGCGGCTCTTCGCCCAGTTCGGGAAGCGCGACGGTAAACACTTGCCGAAGGCCTACTGGAGCGGAAATCCGCTCTACCTGAACGGGCTGCTTCACGGCCTGCTGGCGAGCGACGGCAATGTCGAGCGTGGTCGGCTCTGCTTCAGGAATACCTCGCGACAACTGGCCGAGCTGTTCGGTGTGCTCTGCTATCTGATCCGAGGGAGTTTCCCGAACATCAGCCTCGACGAGGGAAACGCCGGCGGGCTCGGCGGCACGACCGATGCGAGGTGTCGCGCGTCGTTCCGCTCACGCCTGAACGTGACTCACACCAAGCGCCATCTCGAGCGTTTCCAAGTCGTAAAACAGCTTGGCAGACGTGAGCTCGGCATTGAGGTTCCGGTGTACGACATCGAAGTGGACTGCCCGACGCACAGCTTCATTGCCAACAACGCGATCGTTCACAACTCGATTTGCACGACACGCATCGTGGCTGGCGTCGGCATGCCGCAGCTCACGGCCGTCAGCGACGTCGCGGAGGCTGCGGCCGCCCACGGTGTGCCCGTGATCTGCGACGGGGGGATGGTTTCCTCGGGCGACGTGGCGAAGGCGATCGCGGCCGGCGCCGACACCGTGATGATCGGCTCTATGCTCGCTGGCACCGACGAGTCTCCCGGCGATGTCGTCTATTCGCACGGCGAGAGGTACAAGGAGTACCGAGGAATGGGCTCGATCGGTGCAATGAAGGCTCGCGGGTTCTCGAAGGACCGATACTTCCAGGGCGATGTCGAGGATGTCGAGAAGCTCGTTCCCGAGGGAATCGAGGGAAGAGTTCCCTACAAGGGTGCGTTGAGCGGAGTCGTGCACCAGATCGTAGGTGGGCTCCGCCAGGCGATGGGTTACTGCGGCGCCCCGACGATCGACGCGATGAAGCAGGCCCGCTTCGTCCGCATCACCGGCGCCGGGCTGCGCGAGTCGCATCCGCACGACATCACGATCACCAAGGACGCGCCCAATTACCGTCGCAGCTGAGGTCGTCCCGCTTCGGCCCGAGCCTCTCCCGGAAGAGCGGCCGGTTCTGGTGCTCGACTTCGGCGGCCAGTACTCCCAGCTGATCGCCCGTCGCGTCAGAGAGGCGCGCGTCTATTCCGAGCTCGTCTCGCACCGCGCCACCGCCGCGGAGATCCGCGGTCGAAATCCCGCCGCGCTGATCCTCTCGGGCGGCCCTGCCTCGGTCTACGCCGCCGGGGCGCCGCACTGCGACCCCGCGATCTTCGAGCTCGGGATCCCCACGCTCGGCATCTGCTACGGGATGCAGCTGATGGCTCTCGAGCTCGGCGGCCGCGTCGACCGCACCGAATCGGGTGAGTTCGGGAAGACTCAGCTGCGAGCCGGCGACAGCGCGCTCTTCAATGACCTCCCGCTCGACCAGACCGTCTGGATGAGCCACAGAGACAGCGTCGTCGCCCCGCCCGCGGGGGCGCGCGTCGTCGCGCAGTCTGGCTCGACGCCGATCGGCGCCTTCGAGGACAGCGCGCGCGGACTGTACGGCATCCAGTTCCACTGCGAGGTCGTGCACACCACACACGGCCAGGAGGTGCTGAAGAACTTTCTCTACGGCATCGCCGGCGTCGCGCCCTCCTGGACGCCCGCCGCGGTGATCGAGGAGCAGCTCGAGCGGATCCGCGCCCGCGTCGGCCGCGACCGCGTCCTCTGCGGCCTCTCGGGCGGCGTCGACAGCGCCGTCGCGGCACTGCTCGTCCACAAGGCCGTCGGCGACCAGCTCACCTGCGTCTTCGTCGACCACGGGCTGCTCCGAAAAGACGAGGCCGCCCAGGTCGTCGAGACCTTCGGCGGCCACTTCGGCGTCCCGCTCGTGCACGTCCAGGCCCAGCAGCGCTTCCTCGCCAAGCTCGAAGGCATCACCGACCCGGAGACGAAGCGCAAGAAGATCGGTGAGGAGTTCATCCGCGTCTTCGAGGACGAGGCCCGCCGGCTCGGCGACGTCCACTGGCTCGTCCAGGGAACGCTCTACTCCGACGTGATCGAGTCCGGCGGCGAGAACGGGCTCGCCGAGGCGATCAAGAGCCACCACAACGTCGGCGGGCTCCCGGCCGACATGAAGATGAAGCTCGTCGAGCCCTTGAGAATGCTGTTCAAGGACGAAGTGCGCCGCGTCGGCGAAGAGCTCGGGATGCCGGAGCGGATGGTGTGGCGGCAGCCGTTCCCGGGCCCGGGGCTCGCGATCCGGATCATCGGCGAGGTCACCGAGGAGCGGCTCGAAACGCTGCGCGGGGCCGATGCGATCCTGCAGGAGGAGATCCGCAAGGCGGGTCTCTACGGCGAGCTCTGGCAGTCCTTTGCCGTGCTGCCCGCGATCCGCTCGGTCGGCGTGCAGGGCGACTCGCGCACGTATGGCTACCCGATTGCGATCCGTGCCGTCACCTCCGACGACGCGATGACCGCCGACTGGGCGCGGCTTCCCTACGACCTCGTCGAGCTCGTCGCCTCCCGGATCGTGAACGAGATCCCCGCAGTGAACCGCGTCGTGCTCGACGTCACGTCGAAGCCGCCCGCGACGATCGAGTGGGAGTGAGGTCGGCGCTCGCCGCGGCCGCCGGCCTCGCGCTCGTCGCGCCCGCCTCGGGCGCCGCCGCCGGCACCCAGACGATCCTCGTCACCTCCGTGACGATCGTCACCGCCTCCCACGACGTCAAGCCCGCCGGCCCGAGCAAGGGCGATACCGTCACCGCGCGCGACCGCCTGCTCAACGCCGCCCCGCAGTTCGGACGCACGAGGGGCGCCACCGTCGGCTCCGACAGCGCCGTCGTGACGCTCAGCAGCGCGGACGCCGCGACGATCAAGGGGCACGCCACGCTTCCCGGCGGCACGATCACCATCTCCGGCTCGGTCACGCCGCTCGCGAACGGCGGCCTGATCGCGCCCGTCACCGGCGGCACCGGCGCGTTCGCCCACGTGCGGGGCACGTTGACCGTCGGGCCGGGCAAGGATCACGTTCTCAACACCTACAGGCTCAGCCGCTCGAACGGCTTCGTGGCCTGAGCGGGCTGGCGTGACGAGCTGCCGGCCCTCGCAATGGGGCAGAATGCGCCTTATGCGGGTCCCGGTCGGTGCACTCGCGCTCGTCTCGGCGGCGCTCGTCCTCGCGGCGCCGGCCCAGGCGCAGACGGTCAAGATCCTGCTCACCTCGATTAGCACGGTGCAGGTCCTGCACGACACGCCGCCCAAGAACAAGGTGAACAAGGGCGACTCGGTCTTCTTCAAGGATCTGCTGCTGAACCGGGTCGCGCAATTCGGGAAGAAGAAAAGCCAGCCGGTTGCCTACGACGTCGGGACCGTGACCTACACGAGCGCGGTCGCCCGCCGGCTGACCTGCGTGGTGACGTTCCCCGGTATCGGGACGATCACCTACGGGGGCGTCGTCGTCGACCATAAGAACGGCACGACCTCGTTCCCGATCCTCAGTGGCACGGGCGGGTTCAAGCACGCGAAGGGAACCGTCACCTTCGGTGCCGGCGGATCGACCTCACCGAACACCTTCGTCGTCACCGTTCCGGGGAATCCGCTCCAGATCCACGGTGGCGGGGTCGCCTAGCCTCGGCGTTTTCTCCTCGCCGGTAAGCAGGGCTACCGACCCTCGGCGACGCAGAAATGGCTCGTCGACTCGGGGCTCGCACCAGGTCTCGACGAGCTCTCCTCGGTCGCCGCTTGGCGGAGCGAATCTGGCCCCGTCGGTGTCGGCTCCGCCCGTGCGGCGGGCGGTTGCGAGAGCCCTGCAGCGGTGACAGGCTGCCCGCAGCGAGATGACAGCGCGTTCTCTGACCGTCTCACTCTCGATCTCGACTCTCCTCGTAGTTCGCCCAAAACGCCGGCGCTGGCGGAGGGACGAAACTCGAGTCGGCGACGATCACGGCTGCAGCCGCCCCCTGGATCGTCCTCGGGGGTCGCGTGGCGATCAGCGGCAGAGTGACGCCGCACCTGGCCGGGATTCGCATCACTCTGCAACGGGAGCAGGGAACGGCGTGGCTTCCGATCGCGATCGAGAAATCGCACCCCGACGGCGGCTTCTCGTTTGTCAATCGCCCCGGCAGCGTGGGCGTCGCGACCTATCGTGTGGCGAGCTCACCGGGCGCGAGTTACGTGGGCGCCTCTGCAAGCGTCCCCGTCGAGGTGCTCGAGTGGATATACCTGGGGAACATCTACGCGCGACCGCCGCGGGAGAGCTGAGCACCGATCCGATCGTCTCGAACGGGGTCACCCACAACCACCCCGTCGCTCTCGACGCCGGCTGTTACAACGCGTGGGGCGGAGACGCGTGGGTCGACTACGTCCTCGGAACCCGTTACGAGCTGTTCACCGCCACCGTGGGGCTCCCCGATAGCGCCCGGGCCGGCTCGACGGCGTCGTTTCGGGTGCTCGGAGACGGCAAGACGCTCGCTTCCGGGAATCTCGTACCCGGGAGCTCGACGAAGATCAAGCTCTCCCTGAGCGGCATATCGCGGCTTCGCCTGTTCAGCAACGTCCCGGGCCCGACCGGCGCCGCCGGCTGCGGCAATTATTTTCTGCAAGTCGTGTTCGGAGACGCGCAGGTGCTGGGCCCGTAGGTGTTTCCCGCGCGCGGCGCGAGCTCCCACCCCACGGCTGTTCAGATGTTCAGCGCCACGTACCGCGCGCGCACCTCGTCGACGTAGCTCGCGAGCGACTCGGCGATCTGGGCGTTCTCGAGCTCGAGCACGTTCTCGGCGTTTCGCTCGCCCGAGCGCGACAGGTTGAACGAGCCGGCGAAAACGAGGTCGTCGACGACCGTCAGCTTCGCGTGCATGAAGTCATGGACGTCGCCCGAGCCGTAGGGGACGGACTGCTTCGCCGAGAAGGCACCGCCGGCGATCCGGGCGAGCAGCGGCAGCTTCCACAGGGAGCGGCCCTCGCGCCACTGACGGGCGACGTCGAGCAT
>DATKRX010000147.1:0-18322 GCA_035531915.1 Gaiellaceae bacterium
GAGGGCGGGAGATTCGTCCCGGTGGAGGTGCAGCCCGAGGGGCGGCGCCGGATGAGCTACGAGGAGTTCCTCCGCGGGGTTCGCGAGTGACCGCCCGTGAGTGACGGCTCGCCGGCCGTCGCGCCGGCCCGACGGGCCGCGTTCACGGTCGTGCGCCGGGTGTTCGAGGACAAGGCCTACGCCGACCGTGCGATCGGCTCGGCGGCTGCCGGGCTCGATGCCCGTGACCGCGCGCTCGCGCAGCGGATCGCCTACGGCACGGTGCAACGCAAGCGGACGATCGACCACGGGATCGACACGCTCGGGAGCCGGCCTGCCGCGGAGCTCGACCCGCCGGTGCTCGCGGCGCTCCGGGTCGCCGGCTACGAGCTCGGATGGAGTGAGGCGCCGCCGCACGCGGTCGTCAACGACGCGGTGGAGCTCGTGCGCGGCGCGGGCCTGCATCACGCCACCGGATTCACGAACGCGGTCGCGCGCCGCCTCGCCGAGGGGTTCCCGCGTCTCCTCGCCTCGCTGCCCCCCGGCCCGCTCGCCGAGTCCTATCCCGACTGGGTCTACGAGCTCTGGCTGCGCGACTTCGGCCCCGACGAGGCGCTCGCCCTGATGCGGGCCCAGAACGAGCCGGGCGAGCTCGTCGTCCGCTCGGAGGTGCCGATCGGGGCGCCGACCGACGTGCCGGGCGCCTACCGGCTCGAGCGCGGCGCGCTGGAGGGCAGCGAGGAGGGGCGGGTGTGGCAGAGCCGGGGCTCGCAGCTCGCCGCGATCGTCGTCGGCTCGCGCGAGGGCGAGCGGATCCTCGACGCCTGCGCTGCCCCCGGCGCGAAGGCGACGATGCTGAAGGGAGAGGTGACGGCGGTCGAGCTCCATCTCGGCCGGGCCCGCGAACTGTCCGAGAACATCGAGCGGCTCGGCGCGACCAACATCCGCGTCGTCAACACCGACATCCGCGAGCTCGACGAGTGGGGCTTCGATCGTGCGCTCGTCGACGCGCCGTGCTCCGGTCTCGGCGTGCTTGCCCGCCGGCCCGATCTACGCTGGCGCGCCACCGTCCTCGCCGGCCTGCAACAGGAGCTCCTGCTCGCGGCGGCCGCGCGGACGAAGCCGGGCGGCACGGTCACCTATTCGGTGTGCACCCTCAACGCCGACGAGAACGAGGCCGTCGTCGATGCCTCCGGTCTCGAGCCGGAGCCGCTGGGCCAGGAGTGGCCGAGCTTCGCGCATCCCAAACGGCCCGAGTTCCTGCTCACGACCCCGCACCGACACGGCACCTCAGGTTTCTTCATCGCCCGCCTCCGGGTCGCCTAGCTCTTCCTCGGTCTCTGCCTCCGGCTGGTCGTAGTCGGGCTCCTCGACGGTCTCGGGAAGCTCGACGGCGACGAGCGGGCGATCGCTTTCGGGTCGCCGCGCCGGGCTCGACCAGGGCAGGAACGCAACCTCCGCCCCGTGCACCTCCCGTGCGAGCAGGACGGCTCCCTCGTCCCGGCTCGCGCTCCACCAGAGATCGCAGCGCCATCCGTCGTCGCGGCAGGCGATCCAGCCGCTCCCGCCGGCCTCCGCGATCAGGCGAAGCGCGTCGACCGGGTTGTCGAGCGGGTGGACGATCACGCCGAGCTCGTAGTTGTAAGGCTCGGACCAGTGGCGTTCGGCTTCGATCGTGACGGCCGCGCCGCCGAGCAGCTCGACGAGCTCGCGCTCGATCGTCTCGGCGACGCGCGCGGCGTCGATGCCGTCGACGATCTCGGTGAACAGCCTCAGCTCGAGGCGGTTGCGGGGATCGCTAGGAAGCGGCAGGTCCTCGAGGATCGTCCGCTCGCCGCGGTCGTTCTCGCCCATCCCGGTCGTCTCGAGATCGTCCTCGGCGAAGAGCAGGAGCGAGTCGGCGCCCCCGTCGTCGCCAAGCCGGACGGTGACGGTCCACCCGGTGCCATCGTCGTTCGGGCCGGCGATCTCCTCGACCAATCCCTCGCTGCCGGGCAGCGCCACCTCCTCCCGCGCACGCAGCACGCGCACGATTTCGCCCTGGCGGAAGCGGGGTTTCATCGGGTGGAGCGTAACCGGGATGGAAATCTGATCGACGGGGGCTTTAGGATCGGGGGCGATGGGTTGGAATGAATGGATCAGGACGGTCGAGATCGTGCCCGCGGTCTCGAGGGCGCAGCCGGCTGCGGTCGACGCTCAGACGGAGGCGCTGCTGCGGACGGGGTGCAGGATCTTCCACGTGCGGGTGCGCGAGAACCTCGGCGAGCTCTCGACCGTTCGGCTGCTGGGGCCGCTCGCCCGACGCTACGACGGGGTCGTCTCCGTTCAGGTCGACGGCCCCGCCGACCGTGGCGTTTTCGCCGCGCTCGCCGAAGCGGGCGCGGCGAGTGTGACCGTCCAGCTCGAGGCCGTGCCCGACGTCAGCGCCGCGCTCGAGTCGGCGCGTGCGCGCGGGCGTCCGGCCGGCGTCGCGATCTCGGAGGCGACCGATCTGGAGGCTGCGGCGCGCGCGGCGGCCGGCGCCGAGCTCGTCCGCTGCCCTGGGACCGAGCTGTACGAGCAGCTGAGAAACGTCCGGCTCCTCTCCCCCTTGCTGCCGGCAAGGATGCCGATCCAGGTCGGAGGCGGAGTGAGCCACGAGAACGTGCGCGAGCTCTACGAGGCGGGCGCCCGGGTGCTCGTCGTCGGCACGGCGATCTTCGGGCGCGAGGATCTCCCCCGGGCCTGCCGGCGGCTGATACAAGCCCTCGCGTGAGCCTCGCGCGCGCGCTTGAGCTTGCCGCGACCGCGGCGGGCCGTGCCTATCCGAAACCGACGGTGGGCGCGGTCGTGATGCAGGACGGTCTCGTCGTGGCCGAGGGCGTGACCGAGGCGGGCGGGCGGCATGCCGAGGTGGTCGCGCTCGACGCGGCCGGGGCGGCGGCGCGCGATTCGACGCTGTATGTGACGCTCGAGCCGTGCTCCCACCAGGGGACGACACCGCCCTGCACCGAGCGGGTGATCGCGGAGGGGGTGGCCCGGGTCGTGGTCGGGGCGCGCGACCCGAACCCCGAGGCAGGCGGAGGGATCGAGGTGCTGCGCGCGGCGGGGGTCGAGGTCGAGCTCCTCGACGCCTGGGAGGCCCGGGCCCAGAACGAGGCGTGGCGGGTGTGGGTCTCCGAAGGGCGCCCGTTTGTCACCTACAAGGCGGCGGTGAGCCTCGACGGGGCGGTGGTCGTGCCGGGGCGGCGCTGGGTGTCGGGGGAGGCGAGCCGGCGGCTCGTGCACGAGCTCCGTGCCTCCTCGGACGCGGTCGCAGTCGGGATGGGGACGGTGCGGGCCGACGCGCCGCGGCTCGACGCGCGCGATGTTCCCATGCCTCGAGGCCAGCCACGCCGGCTCGCATTCGGGCGCGGGCCGTTGCCGCAGGAGTCGGAGCTCGAGCTCCGCTCGGGCCCGCTCGAGGAAGAGCTGCGCACGCTCGCCTCCGAGGGCGTCCAGTCGCTCCTGCTCGAGGGTGGGCCGACGCTCGCTACGGCGTTCCTCGAGGCCGGACTCCTCGACAAGCTGCTCGTGTTCGTCGCGCCGATGCTGGTGGGAGGCGAGGCGCCGCGCCTGCTCGCGCCGCTACGATCCGCCCGACCCCTCTCGCATCTCAGCGCTCGGCTGGTCGGAGAGGACGTCCTGCTCGAAGCGTACGCCCGCGAGCCCTGATTCCAGACCGCCCGGCCCGACTCCCGATGTCCGCGAACGACTCACAGCGCACCGACGACGAGATCGTCAACCTCTTGTCGCAATGGCTGATGCGCTCGCTCGGCAACGACGAGCTGCGCAAGCGGATCCAGGGGATCGGCACCGCCGAGCTCGCCCCCGGCCAGCGTACCGCGGTCGACGAGCTCGTGGTGGCGCTCGGGAACGCATTCCCGGGCGAACGCGGCGAGCTCGAGATGATCGTCCGAGAGGCGGTCGAGTCGCTCGCCTACGGCGAGTAGACGACCGCGAAACCGGCGGTTTCCCGCTCGCCCCTTCCCCTCCGCTCGGTGGGCGCCTGGTCGGGCCGTTCGGGTCGGAGCTGCCGGCAGCGGCCGCCAAGGCAACGGGTCTCCTCACCCAAAGAGGCTCGACGAGGCTCGCCGCTAGCCTTGAAGGGTGTTCACCGGGATCGTCAAGGAGATCGGGCGCGCCGCCACGATCACCGCCCGCGCGGAGGGGATCCGGATCGAGATCGAAGCGCCCGGAACGGCCGCGGCGACCGCGGTCGGCGATTCGGTCTCAGTCGATGGGTGCTGCCTGACCGCGGTCGCCGTCGGCAAAGGAAGGATCGCGTTCGACGCCGTCCCCGAGACGCTCGCCCGCACCTCGCTCGGCAGCCTCGCCGCCGGGTCGCCCGTGAACGTCGAGCCGGCGCTCCGCGCCGGCGAGCCACTCGGAGGTCACTACGTCCAGGGTCACGTGGACGGGGTGGGGGTCGTTCGTAGCGTTGCCGCCGACGGTGATGGCCGCCGCATCTGGATCGACGCGCCGTCCGAGCTGCTCCGCTACACGGTCGAGAAGGGCTCGATCGCCGTGCAGGGCACGAGCCTCACCGTGGCGGCGCTCGACGACGAGGGGTTCGCCGTCGCGCTGATCCCGCACACGCTGGCCGAGACGACGCTCGGGGAGCTCGGCCCCGCAGACCCGGTCAACCTCGAGGTCGACGTGCTCGCGAAATACGTCGAGCGACTGCTGATCGGCGGCGGCTAGCCTTTGTCGATGGCGACCACAATCCCGTTTGCCGCGATCGAGGATGCGATCGAGGAGATCCGCGAGGGCCGCATGGTTGTCGTGGCTGACGATCCGGACCGCGAGAACGAAGGCGACCTCGTGATCGCCGCTCAGTTCGCGACCCCCGAGACGATCAACTTCATGGCCACCTTCGGGCGCGGCCAGATCTGCCTCTGCCTGACCGAGGTGCGCGCCGACAAGCTCGGCCTTCGCCTGATCGCAGACCGGAACGAGTCCCGCCTCGGAACGGCCTACACGAGCCCGATCGACGCGCGGGAAGGGATCACAACCGGGATCTCCGCCGCCGACCGCAGCCATACGATCCAGGTCGCGATCGCGCCCGACACCAAGCCGTCCGACCTCCTGATCGGAGGGCACATGCAGCCGCTTCGGGCCAAGCCTGGTGGCGTGCTCGAACGCATCGGGCAGACCGAGGCCGCCGTCGATCTCGCCCGCCTCGCGGGGCTCAACCCCTCGGGCGTCGTGTGCGAGATCATGAACGACGACGGGACGATGGCCCGCGTGCCGGACCTGACCGCCTACTGCGAGCGGCACGGGCTGAAGATGATCACCGTCGCCGACCTCGTCGAGTACCGCCGCCGGCACGAGAAGCTCGTCGAGCGCGGCCCGGCCGTTCGGCTTCCGACCCCGTTCGGCGAGTTCACGACGATCGCCTTCCGTGAGCTCTTGACCGGGAAGGTGCACATCGCGCTCGTCCTCGGCGAGGTCGACGGCGTCGAGGACGTCCTCGTCCGCGTGCACTCCGAGTGCCTCACCGGCGATGTCTTCCACTCGTTCCTCTGCGACTGCGGCGAGCAGCTCGAGCAGGCGCTCGCGCAGATCGCGCGCGAGGAGCGTGGCGTGCTGCTCTACATGGCCCAGGAGGGGCGCGGCATCGGGCTTCTCAACAAGCTCCGGGCCTACGAGCTCCAGGCGAAGGGGCTCGACACCGTCGAGGCGAACCTCGAGCTCGGGTTCCCGGCCGACGCGCGCGACTACGGGATCGGGAATCAGATCCTCGCCGACCTCGGCCTGACTACGATCCGGATCCTCACCAACAATCCCAAGAAGCTCACCGGCATCGACGGATTCGGCCTCACCGTGGTCGGCCAGGTGCCGATCGAAGTCGTCCCCAACGACGAGAACCGCCGCTACCTCGACGTTAAGCGGGATAAGCTCGGCCACCGACTTCATCACCAGGACCACCGAAACCCAAACTGGGAAGCAGAGAAGGGACAATGAGCGACCAGTACGACGAGTTCGCAGAGCGCGCCACCCCGGGCTACGCCGAGGGAGCCCTCGAGCAGGGACAGAGCACCGTCGCGGCCCCCGCCGTCGCACTACCCGCCGAGCCCGAGGCGCCCGTGGGCGACGAGCCGGTTTCCGACCACGAACGGGTCTCCGAAGAGGAGTGGTCGGAGGATGCGCCGTCTGTGCCTATGCCCGTCTCAGCCGGCGAGGTGTCGGAGGACCCGTTCGCCGACTGGCCCCAGAGCGCGAGCGCCGAGGTGATCGAAGATGTGCCGGAGGAGGGCGTGAGCGTAGAGCACGTAAGCGGAGAGATCGACGTCCCCGACGGGTACTCGGTCCTCGAAGGGACGCCGACCGGCCATCGCCGGTCGGTCGCGATCGTCGTCTCTCGCTTCAACGGCGGGCTGACCAACCGCATGCTGATGAAGGCGATCGAGACGCTCGAGGATGCCGGGGTCGCCCCGGATGCCGTCACAGTGATGCCGGTGCCGGGCGCGTTCGAGCTTCCGCTCGCGGCGATGGCGCTCGCGAAGACGCGCCGCTACGCGTGCGTCGTCGCGCTCGGCGTGATCGTGCGCGGCGAGACGCCGCACTTCGACTACATCGCGGCCGAGGCCGCCTCGGGCCTCCAGCTCGCGGCGATCGAGACCGGCGTCCCGTGCGCGTTCGGCGTGCTCACCGTGGAGACGGTCGAGCAGGCCGAGGCCCGAATCGAACGCGCCGCCGACGCCGTCCGAAGCGCGCTCGAGATGGCCGACGTGTTCGCGCAGCTCCGCGCCAGCGAGCGCGCCTGACCGACTCTCGAGCTCCCGGAAAGCCAGGGATCTCCTCGCTCGGCGGCGTCTTTGCCGGTGAGGGTGAGCTCGGGCAGGGCTCGCACTCGCCGACCTCTCGCTCCCTGATCCGGATCGCCTGACCCGGGACTTCGCCACACCATCCGGGTCGAGGGCCCGGAGGCGGACTCGCTGCACCTCTGCCGAGCTCGGGTACACTGGTCGGCCGATGTCCAAGGTCTGTTCAGTCTGCGGGAAGCAGCCCGGGTTCGGGCACAACCGCTCCCATTCGATGGTGGCCACGAACCGCCGTTTCGACCCGAACCTCCAGCGCGTCCGGGTGTTCGTGAGTGGCGTCGCCCGCCGTGCCTACGTCTGTACCCGCTGCCTCAAGGGCGGCAAGGTGGAGAAGGCCGTCGGCGGCGCAGGCTCCAAGCCGTCCGCCTAGCGCCTGCCTGCGCAACCGGGGCCGCGGCGCCGGAGTCTAAGGGGCGCAATGTCCGATCTGACCGTCGTCTCGCCCCAGGGCACGATCACGATCTCGCGTGACGTCGTCGCCGAGATCGTCGCGGAGACCGCAGCGCGCTGTTACGGGGTCGTCGGCCTGACCCCCGGCTCGCGCGTCGGGAAGCTGCTTCGCCGCGACGGGATCACGGTCGCCGGCGACGCGCACGGCCTCCGGATCGGGGTTCGCGTCGTGGTCGAGTACGGTCTCAACCTGGCCGAGGTCGCCTCAACCATCCGCTCGCAGGTCGCCTACGACGCCGAACGGCTTACCGGCCTCTCGGTCGAGACGGTCGAGGTGTTTGTCGAGGACGTTCGGGTCACCGCATGAAGGCACGCGCGCTCGAGCTCGCGCGCGGGGCGCTCGCGGCGATCGAGGCCGCCCGGCCCCGGATCGACGACCTGAACGTCTACCCGGTTCCCGACGGGGACACCGGCACGAATCTCTCGCTGACGGTCCGCGCCATGGTCGAGGCGCTCGAGGTCTCCACCACCGATGAGCGCGCCGCGCTCGCGCATGAGCTCTCTCGCGCCGCGCTGATGGGCGCCCGCGGCAACTCCGGCGTGATCCTCTCCCAGATCGTCCGCGGCGCGGCCGAGTCGCTGGGAGGCTCCGACGACCTCGCGGCCGCGCTCCGAGCCGCGAGCGACGCCGCCTACCGGGCCGTCCGCAAGCCGGTCGAGGGTACGATGCTGACCGCGATCCGGGAGCTCGCCGAGGAGGCTGAGCGCGGCAGCGACCTGGCGGCGATCCTCACGCGCGGCGAGGACTGCGTCGTGCGGACGCAGCAGATGTTGCCGGTGCTGGCCGAGGCCGGAGTCGTCGATGCGGGCGCCGCGGGACTCGTCGAGATCCTGCGCGGGATCGTGAGCGCGCTCGCGGGGCAACCGCTGCCCGAGCCGACGCGCGAGGCCTGGACCGCTCCGAGCTTCGAGTCCGTCCACCAGGAGCTGTCGCGGTTCACCTACTGCACCGGCTTTGTCGTCGAGGGCGAGCGCCTCGACGCCCAGGCGCTCGAACGGGAGCTCGAGCCGCTCGGCGACTCGATGCTCGTCGTCGGGGACTCGACCGCGCTCAAGGTGCACATCCACACCGACGACCCGGGACGGGCGCTCTCGCTCGCCGTCGCGCGCGGATCGCTCGCGAACGTGGAGATCGCGAACATGCACGTGCAAACGCTCGAGCGCGAGCAGCGCCTGCTGCGGGCCGTCCCAGAGCCGGCCGAGGCGTGCGCGGTCGTCGCCGTCGTCGCGGGTGCGGGCAACGCGCTCCTGTTCGAGAGCCTCGGCGCCTACGTCGTCGACGGCGGCCGCACGATGAACCCCTCGACCGCCGAGCTGCTCGCCGCGCTCGAGCGGAGCGGTGCCCTGGAGGCGATCGTGCTTCCGAACAACCGCAACGTCGTGCTCGCGGCGGAGCAAGCGGCGGCGGCGGCGACACGGCCCGTGTCGGTGATCCCGACCGAGACGCTCCAGGCAGGGCTCGCAGCCACCGTCGCATTCGATCCCGGTCGCTCGCGCGAGGCGAACCTCGTCGAGATGCGCCGAGCCTCGGCCGATGTCGCGACCGGCGCGGTGACGATCGCATCGCGTGATCTCGAGACGAACGGGCTCGCGATCCGCAAGGGCGCCTGGCTCGGCCTCGCGGGCGGGAGCCCGGTCGCGGGCGGCGAGACCTTCGACGAGGTCGCCCGCAGCGTCGTCGAGCGGCTGCTCGAGCGTCCGCGGGGCATCCTCACCTTCCTGACCGGCGACGAGCCGGAGCCGCTCGACGGGCTGCTCGCCGCCCTCGCCCAGTCGCACCCCGAGCTCGAGGTCGAGGTGCACGACGGCGGCCAGCCGAACTACGCGCTGCTCGTCGGGGCCGAGTAGCGGTGAGTCCCGGCACGAGCGAAGTCGGGCGCCCTCGCATTCGGGGCGCCTGCTCACTCCGAGGCGGGCGGCGGGGCAGCCGATTGCCCGGCGCGCCCCGCTACTAAGCTCAGGTTCGTGCAGCGCGTCCGCGTGGTGATCGCCGAGGACAACCGCCTCTTCCGGGAAACGCTCGAGCTGCTGTTCGGGCTGCGCGAAGAGCTCGACGTCGTCGCCTCGGTCGCGGGAGGGCTCGAGGCGATCGAGGCGTGCGGGCTCCTCGTCCCCGACGTCGCGGTGGTCGACTACCGCATGCCGGGGATCGACGGCGCCCAGGCGACCGCGAAGCTGCTCGAGCTCTCGCCCGGCACGCGGGTGATCTGCCTGACGGCGTCGGTATCGCCGGAGGAGCGCGCGCTCGTGCTCCGCGCCGGCGCGGCGCTGTGCGTGACCAAGGACGAGCCGCTCGAGCGGATCGTCGAAGCGATCCTCGCGGTATCGCAGACCGCGGCAGCGCAGTGAAGCTGACGGCCGCCAACACGGCGATCGTGCTCGATTCGACCGCCGACTTCCCCGAAGGGCCCGAGCGGTTCCCGAACTGGCGGGTCGTCCCGCTCTACGTCAACTTCGGTGGCACGAGCTACCGCGACTACGTCGACCTCGGGCCCGACGAGCTGTACGGCCGGCTCGCCGACGCACCGCAATCGCCGACGACCTCTCAGCCCACCCCCGGCGACTTCCTGGCCGTCTACGAGGAGCTCGCAGGGTACGAGCGGATCCTGTCGCTGCAGCTCTCCTCGACGCTGTCGGGCACGTTCGCGAGCGCGGCGGCGGCCGCTGCGACGGCCGGCGGCGCGGTGCGCGTGATCGACACGCGCACCGTCTCGGCGGCGGTCGCGATGCTCGCACTTGCGGTCGAGCGCCGCCTCGACCGGGGTACGACCGACGAGGAGATCGAGGCGCTGCTCGAACGCTTCCGCGCCACGCACGGCCTCCTGTTCACCGTCGACACGCTCGAGTTCCTCGCCCGCGGCGGGCGGATCGGGCGCGCGGCCGCGTTCGCCGGGATGCTCCTGAACGTGAAGCCGATCCTCGGCCTCGAGGAGGGCGAGGTGGTGCCGCTGAAGCGCGTTCGCGGAAGCCAGAAGGCGCTTGAGGAGCTCCGCGACCTCCTGGTGGCCGCGACGGGTGAGACACCCTCGCTCCGGATCGGGCTCGCTCACGCGGCCGCGCCCGAGCGGGTCGCGACGCTCGAGCGGCTCGTGCGAGAGGCGCGGCCACGGGCGCAGGTCGAGATCGTCACCTCGCTCGGTGCCGTCGTCGGCACCCACGCCGGGCCGGGCACACTCGGGTTGTTCTGGTTCGACGACGAATAACCGAGACCGCCGGACCCGGTCCTATACTCGGGCCGGTGGTGGCAGCAGCCCTGACTGACGCAGGCTTCTCCGGCCTGGTCCGGGACGGCGCGTGGCCGCGCCCCCGCGGTTGGGCGCGGCCCGAGCGGCTCCAGCTCCCCCTCGACTCGCTCGCCCAGGTCGGCCCGACCCTGGCGAAGAAGCTTCGCCGGCTCGGGCTCACGACGATCGGGGATCTGCTCTACCGGCGGCCGCGCCGCTACGAGCCCCCGGCCGGGGAGATCACGATCTCGGAGCTCTGGGGCGAGGAGGAGGTGACGATCTCAGCCGTCGTGAGGAGCGTGCGGGTGCGGCGGCCCCGCCGGCGGATGACGATCGTCAGCGCCGTCGTCGCCGACGCGACGGGGTCGCTTTCGGCCAACTGGTTCAATCAGCCGTGGCTCGCCGACCGGCTACACCCCGGCGTCGAGGTGCGGCTACGGGGGAAGCTCGGCCGCTACGGGTTCGAGGTCAAGTCGTACGACCTGGGCGAGGCCCGCGCGACCGCCGACTTCGCGCCCGTCTACCGGGCGAGCGAACAGGTGCCTTCGACCCGGCTTCGCGAGCTCGCCCGCTCGGCACTCGAGCTGCACGCGGTCGACGTGGTCGACCCGCTGCCGGCCGAGCTCGAGCTTCCGATCCGCCGCGACGCTCTGCTCGCGCTGCACTTCCCAGTCGACCTCGAGGAGGCCGAACGGGCGCGGCAGCGACTCGCGCTCGACGAGCTCGTCGCGCTTCAGCTCGCGGTTGCACGGTCGCGTTCGGCCGGGGCGGTCGGGACGCCCCTCCCGGCGCCGGGCGAGCTCGTCGCGCGGTATCGCGAGGCGCTGCCGTTCGAGCTCACCGAACACCAGGAACATGCGCTTGCCGAGATCGACCGTGATCTCGCGGGTGAGACTCCGATGCAGCGGCTGCTCCAGGGCGACGTCGGCTCGGGCAAGACCGTCGTGGCGCTCTATGCGCTCCTGCGGGCGGTCGAAGCGGGCCGGCAGGGAGCCTTGATGGTGCCGACCGAGACGCTCGCCGAGCAGCACTTCCTGACCATCGACGGGATCTGCGCCGAGCTCGGAGTCCGGGTCGTCCTGCTTACCGGGACGAGTGGAACGAAGAAGGTTCGCGCCGAGATCGAGATGGGCACCGCGAGGATCGCGGTCGGAACGCACGCGCTGATCCAGCGGGGCGTGGTCTTCGCCGATCTCGCGGTCGCAGTGGTCGACGAACAGCACCGGTTCGGCGTCGAGCAACGTCAGTCGCTCTCGGAGCTGCGGCCGCACCTTCTGCACATGACCGCGACGCCGATCCCCCGCTCGCTCGCGCTGACGATGTTCGGCGAGCTCGACGTAACCGAGATCGCCAAGCCACCCGCGAACCGCAAGCCGATCATCACTCGCTCGACGGAGGCCGAGCGATCGGGCGAGGCCTACGCCCGCTTGCGCGTGCACCTCGACGCGGGCCGGCAGGCCTACGTCGTGTGCCCGCTGATCGAGGCGTCCGAGACGACGCTCGCACGGGCTGCCCAAGACGAGGCCGAGCGGCTCCGCCGCTCCGACCTCTCCGGCTACAGGGTCGGACTGATCCACGGCCGGCTGAAGGCCGCCGAGCGGCGAGAGGTGATGCGCGCGTTCAAGGGCGGGGAGCTGGACGTCCTCGTCGCGACCACCGTGATCGAGGTCGGCGTTGACGTCCCGAACGCGACGATCATGATCGTCCAGGAGGCCGACCGCTTCGGTCTCGCTCAACTCCATCAGCTTCGAGGCCGAGTCGGCCGGGGTGCCGAGCAGTCCTACTGCCTGCTGATCTCGCGACCGAAGATCGAGTTGACCGACGTCGCCCAGGCTCGCCTGGAGGCGCTCGTCGAGACCACGGACGGGTTCGAGCTCGCCGAGCGCGACCTCGAGCTGCGCGGCGAAGGCCAGCTCCTCGGCACGCGGCAATCGGGTCTCCGCGACCTCCGCTTCACGCGCCTGCGCAGCGACGGAGCCATTCTCGAGCAGGCCCGAGAGCTCGCTGCGACCCTGGTCGAAGAGGAGGGTCCCTGGCACGACGAGGCCGACGCCCTGATCGCCGGCGCCGACCCGGCCAACCTGGCCTGAAAGGACGCGTCTCGCCACGCCGGCTCCGCTGCCCGGGCACCTATGGGGATCCTCGCTCGCGGGGGAAATCCCTGCTCAGCGCCTGGCTTCCCGGGTGCGGGCAGCGGGCGCGTTTTCCGCATCTGCCCGCTAGGGTCACGTCTGTGAGGATCATCGCGGGGGAGCTCAAGGGCCGGAGGATTGACGCGCCGAAAGGGACGCTGACGAGGCCGACGTCGGACTTCGTCCGCGAGACCGCGTTCAACCTGATTGGCCCGGTCGAGGGTGCGGCGGTGCTCGACCTGTACGCCGGCTCCGGGGCGCTCGGACTCGAGGCGCTCTCGCGGGGGGCCGACCGCGCCGTGTTCGTCGACAGCTCCCGCGACGCCTGCCGGACGATCGGCGCGAACCTCGACAAGCTCGGTCTCCACGCTACGGTGCTCTGCAACGACGTCGCGCGCGTCCTCGCGACCGACCGCGGCCTCTACGACCTGATCCTCGCCGACCCGCCCTACACCGTCGACCACTACGCCGACCTGGCAGGCCCGGTTGCGCGCATCCTGACGCCCGACGGCCTGTTCGTCCTCCAGACGCCGGCCGCGGCCGAACCCGCTCTCGAAGGCCTGACGACACGTACCTCCCGCAAGTACGGCTCCGCGAGGCTTACGCTGTTCGAGCTGTGATCACCGCGATCTGCCCCGGCTCCTACGATCCCGTCACCAACGGGCACGTCGACGTGATCGCTCGGGCCGCCCAGATCTTCGACCGGGTGGTGGTCGGGGTGGTCGGGATGCCCCAGCACAAGACGACCTTGTTCCCGATCGAGGAGCGCGTCGAGCTCGTGCGCAACGCTCTCGCCCACGTGCAGAAGGTCGAGGTGGACGTCTTCAAGGAGCTCGTGGTTGACTACGCCCGTCGCTGGGAGGCCAAGGTGATCGTCAAGGGCCTGCGGGTGATCTCCGACTTCGAATACGAGTTCCAGATGAATCAGCTCAACCGAACACTCGCGCCCGAGATCGAGACCGTCTACGTGATGGCGAGCCCGCAGGTGAGCTTCGTTTCCTCGAGCGGTGTGAAGGAGATCGCCTCGTTCGGGGGAAATGTCGAGGACCTCGTCCCCGAAGCCGTCGCGCGCCGCCTCAAGGAGCTCTTTCCCCGTGGTCGTGGTGGCGCCCCCCTAAACGAGCAGGAGTAGGATTCCCCCCTCATGGATGTCCTCGTACTAATCGACAAGCTCGACGACCTCGTCCACAACGCCAAGGCCGTGCCCCTGACCGACCAGGTGAGGATCGACCGCGAGGAGATCTACGACATCCTCGACCAGATGCGCGCGACGATCCCGGAGGAGATCAAGCAGGCCCGCTGGATCGTCAAGGAGCGCCAGGAGATGCTCGCCGAGGCCAAGCGGGAGCAGGACAGGCTCCTCCAGGAGGCGCGTGAGCAGGCCGTGCGCGAAGCGTCGCAGACCGAGATCGTCAAGCTGGCGGAGCGCCAGGCGCAGGAGATCATCGATGAGGCCCGTCGAGGGGCGCGTGAGACGAAGCTCGAGATGGAGGACTGGGCCGACGGCATCCTCGCTACCCTCGAGAACAACCTCGACAAGTTCCTCACCGCTGTCCGCCGCGGGCGCGAGCGTCTCCACGAGCGCTCGCAAGAAGACGTCCGCGGCCTCGACGTCGACGATCAGTCCTACTAGACCGGTCCGCGGGCGGGCACCGGCCGCTCGATGCGTCCGCTGGCCAGAATCGTCGCGCTGATCCGAGCGGATGTCCCGCTCCGTGAGATCGTGCCGCTGCGCACGCGCGGCGGCGACGCCTACGAGATGATCGAGCAGGCCGCGCCTGCCTCCTGGGAGCGGCTCGCCGCCTGGACGGCGTTCATGCTCCAGATCTACGCGGACAACCTCGTCGCCGCGACCGAGTCGACCGGGTACGTCCCCGCGGACACAGCGGTGATCGTCCGCCAGCTCTACGAACTCGTCCGGGTGTGGCTCGAACGGGCGAAGCAACTTCGGGCGAGCCCGACGATCATCCTCCAGTTCCAGCTGCCGAACCCGCTGCCCCGCTGGCCGACGTCCCAGCGCTCGAATCAGGAGCTGGCCGCGATGCGCGACACGCTCGAGGCCGCCCGGGCGCGCGTCGCCGCCGACCTGAAGGCCTACGCCGGCCCCGCCGCCGACCGTAGCCATCTGAGCAACCGGATGGTTGCCGTCGAATCGTCGCTCGAGACGGTCGAGCTGCTCTGGGTCGGGCGCGGCTCCGACGACCTACGCTTGGCGATCGGCACTGCGCTCTGCGAGGGGCTCGAGCAGGTGAACGAGCTCGGCCAGCTCCTCGCGCAGCCGGCGCTGCTCGCGCGGCTTCACGGCTGATCGGTGCTCTACGCTGAGCCGATGACGAGCTTCGACCTCCGCCGGGTGAAGCTGCGGCCGGGCGAGGAGCACCGAGAGGCGCTCGAGGTCGAGCTGCCCGTGTTCGAGTTCGCCGCCCAGCGCTACCTCCCGGTGCCCGAGAACGTCGTCTCGGAGCTCGTGGTGATGCGTGCCCTTACGGGCACCGTTTTCGCACTCGCGTTCCGGACGCGCCTCCACGGCCCCTGCTACCGCTGCCTCGGCGAGGCCGTACTCGAGCTCCGGGTCAACGCTCACGAGTACCAGGCATCGTCACCCGACGACGACGAGCTCCGCACGCCCTACCTCGCAAACGACGTGCTCGACGTCTCCGGCTGGGCTCGCGACGCCGTCGTGCTCGCGCTGCCCGACAAGATCCTTTGCCGCGCCGACTGCGCCGGCCTCTGCCCCGAGTGCGGCAAGAACCTGAACGAGGAGCCACACGAGCACGAGGAGACGACGGCCGACTCGCGCTGGCAGGCCCTCGAGGCGCTGCGCGACGGAGACAGGGACGCGTCGCTCCGCGACGACGTTTAGCTACTCTGTCTGGCGCTCCCATGGCTGTCCCGAAGAGAAAGACCTCCAAGTCGCGGCGCGACAAGCGTCGGGCGACGCATGCGCTCGAGGCGCCGCGTGTGAACACCTGCCCGCAGTGCAGCTCGCCGAAGCTCGCTCATCGCATCTGCCCGACCTGCGGCACCTATAAGGGGCGCCAGGTCGAGCAGTTCGGCTTCCCGAGCTAGTGCCCCGCATCGCGCTCGACGCGATGGGCGGGGACCGCGCTCCGGACGAGATCGTCGCCGGTGCGCTCGAGGCCGCGGCGAACGGGATCGAGGTCGTCCTCCATGGGCCCGAGGGCCTCGACACGGGCGGTCTCCCGCTCGTGATAGCCCGCGAGACGATCGGGATGGCCGAAAAGCCCGCCGAGGCGGTGCGCGCAAAGCCGGATTCCTCGCTCGTGAGCGCCGTGCGCGCGGTCGCGGACGGAAGCGCCGACGTGGTCGTCTCGGCCGGGAACACCGGCGCGATGCTCGCCGCCGGCCTGCTCCACATCCGCCGCCTTCCGGGCGTGATGCGGCCCGCGATCGCCGTCCCGATCCCGACTCGCGGCGGCCCGAGCCTGCTGATCGACGGCGGAGCGAACGCCGACAGCCGGCCCGAGCATCTGCTCCAGTTCGCCGTCATGGGCTCGGTCTTCTGCACCGAGATCCTCGGTACCGCCGACCCCACCGTGCGGCTTCTCTCGATCGGCGAGGAGCCCGAGAAGGGCGACCAGTTGACGATCGAGGCACACGCCCTCCTGCGCGACGCGGCCGGGATCCGGTTCGAGGGGAACGCCGAGGCGCGTGACCTGCTGGCCGGCGCCGCCGACGTGGTCGTCACGGACGGGTTCACGGGGAACATGGCCCTCAAGCTCCTCGAGGGGACGATCAAGGAGCTCCTCGACCTCCTCCGCGAGGAGATCTCCGCGACCACCACCGGCAAGCTCGGCGGACTCCTGATCCGCCCGGCGGCCCGCCGCATCCGCTCCCGTCTCGATCCCGACACCTACGGCGGTGCCTATCTGCTCGGCTTGCGTGGCCTCGCCGTGATCGCGCACGGCAGCTCGGGACGGCGCGCGATCAAGAACGCGATCGAGCTCGCGGCCCGGGGGGCCGAGCACCACGTGGTCGAGCGCCTGGCCGAGCGGCTGCCGGAACGAGAGCGCCGCGAGCCGGCCCAGGCCGAGCTGAAGGATGCACACTGATCCACTCGAGCGGCCATGTATGATCGGCGCGCTTCGCACCCCGCAACCAACCGATCGATGAGGTGACATGGCAGCGTCCAAGGAAGAGATCTACGAGCGCGTCAAGGAAGTCCTGACCGAACAACTCGGCGTCGATGAGAGCGAGATCACGCTGGAGGCGTCCTTCCAGGAGGATCTCGACGCAGACTCCCTGGATCTGGTCGAGCTGATCATGGAGCTCGAGGACCAGTTCGGAATCAAGATCTCCGACGAGGATGCGCAGAAGATCACGACGGTCGGCCAGGCGGTCGACTACGTCTTCGCGCACCAATAGCCGCAGCCTCTCGGAGCTGATCGCCGAGCTCCCGCCCGGGAGGCTGGCCGCGGTGTTCACGCACTCCAGCTGGGCGGCGGAGCGAAGTGAGTCGTACGAGCGGCTCGAGTTCCTGGGCGACTCGGTGCTCGAGTTGGCGATCGCGCACACCCTCTACGACCGTTTTCCGCATTTCGACGAGGGGCAGATGGCAAAGCTGCGCTCGCAGGTCGTCTCGCGAGCGAGCTGCGCGGTGATCGCGCAGGAGCTCGGCCTCGGCGAGCTCCTGCGCGCGCGCCACCCGGGCGGCGACTCGGAGGAGGCCGCGCGGCTCTCGGGCAACCGAAACGTCCTCGCAGCGCTGCTCGAGGCCGCGCTGGCAGCGCTCTATCTGGAGCACGGCTTCGAGATGGTCGTGGAGACGATCGTCGAGACCTTCGAGAGCCGGATCGAATACGCGCTCACGCACAAGGTCGACCACAAGACCGAGCTGCAGGAGGAGCTCGCGCGGCGCGGCAAGTCGGTCAGCTACGTCCTGCTCGACTCGGAGGGGCCGGCGCACGAGCGTACGTTCACCTCGGCGGCGCTCGTCGACGGGCTGCAGACGGGCGTGGGGAGGGGCGGCTCGAAAAAGGATGCCGAGCAGGCTGCGGCGAGCGTGGCGCTCGCAGGGCTCACCGCTGGGGGCGGCGATGCAGATCCTCCAGGCGACGCTGATCCTGCGTCTGCTCGCCCGGAATGATCCCAGGCCGCCGCTCTCCTTGGCGGGGTAGCGCCTCGTCGACGTTGAATCGCCTCGGCGCTCTCGCCCTGCCGCTCGAGCGCGTCGAGATCCGGTAGCCGGATTCCCGGTCGGGCTCGCGGGTAGGAGCTCGCGGCCGGCGCGGGGCCGCAGCGGACGGTGGAGGCCGACCGTCCGCCTCGCACGGCAAACTTTCCGGCTCATGCACCTGAAGACGGTCAAGCTTCGCGGCTTCAAGTCGTTCGTGGACCCGGTTGAGGTGCGCCTCGAGCCCGGGGTCGCGGTCGTGGTCGGACCGAACGGCTCCGGCAAGTCGAACATCTCCGACGCGATCCTCTGGGCGACCGGCTCGCTCAGCCCGCACGAGCTGCGCGCCGAGAAGCCCGACGACGTGCTCTTTGCGGGGTCGACCGGTCGCCAGGCGGTCGATTTCTGTGAGGTCGAACTCGTGTTCGACAACGAGGACGGCGCCTGGCCCGAGCTGCCGTTCTCCGAGGTCTCGCTCGCCCGCCGCCTCCATCGCGGCGGTGAGGGCCAGTACCTCGTGAACCGCGCAGCCGTCCGCCGCCTCGACCTGATCGAGCT